>PWRN01000096.1 GCA_003556225.1 Syntrophomonadaceae bacterium | reverse complement strand
GCTCTTGATCACGGGAACAATCGGCGCCTTGCCTTTTTCTTCTTACACGGTTTTTCCACCCCGGGTGCCCTGGCTGGTGCTTTATTACAGCACCTTAAGCTTTACGGCCGGGGGTGGGCTCTCCTGGATACGAGAGAAGTGGAGGAAAACCAGCTTTCAGCTTCGCGGCGCGCACCTCTTCATCGGTCTCTTCTTGATGATCTTGCTGCTGGTCGGCTGGCAATTTACTGACGCCCAGCCTGGAGAACTGGAAGTTGTTTTTCTCGATGTAGGACAGGGTGACGCAATTTATATCGGAACGCCAGATGGCAAGCAGATCATGCTGGACGGCGGAGGTTGTCTTCCTTACCTGGGGGAAGTGGACCGGGTAGGGAGGTGGGTTCTGCTGCCCTTCCTGGCTGAAAGAAGGGTGCGGGAACTGGACATGATGATTATCACGCATCCCCACGAGGATCATTTCGGTGGTTTTTTGGCCGTCCTGGAAGAAATGCCGGTCGGTGTCCTCGTCACGAATGCCGATTATACAGAAAATGAGAACTACCAACGCTTGCTGGCGCTGGCCCAAAAAAATGAGATCCCCCGGGAAATCGTGCAGGCGGGGGCTCGCCTGCGCCTGGGAAATACGGTTCAGGCAGCGGTTTTGGGGCCTCCGACAAAAGGGTTTCAGGGAACCGGCAGCGATATTAACAACAATTCGCTTGTTTTGCGCTTAACCCACGGTCAGAACAGCATGCTGTTAACCGGAGATGCGGAAACGGCTGCCGTGGATTTCTTGCTGCGGGAGCAGGTATCGCTCCAAAGCGATATTTTAAAAGTGCCCCACCACGGGGGACGCGTAACCAACTTGCCGTTTTTACTGGAGGCCGTGTCTCCTCAATCTGCTGTGATCACCGTGGGCAGCAACCCGTTTGGCCATCCCCATGCCGATACGCTCACAGCCCTGGAGAAGAAAGGAATCGATGTTTATCGTACGGATCATCACGGTGCGGTGCTCATGCGAAGTGATGGGCTGCGCTGGAAAGTTGAAACCATGATCCCGGTGCCATCTGCCAGGCTGGATGGCGAGAGGAATCATGGTTTTTCCGCGAAAAATGATTTCTTCAACATGCTGCGGCGTCAGGTTATTTTTTCAACTCATCCACAATGGCTTGCAGGTGCCAGAGGATATCTTCCAGGGCCTCGACAATATACAGATAAGTAGCAGATGACTGGGCCATGCAAATCCCCTTGATCAGCCGCTCCTGGTGTTCCAGGGAGAAGTCCCGGGCCAATTTCTTAAGCTTTCTTTTTTCCCGGAGAATATAATCGATCAGCACCGGGTTCTGTGTTTTAACCACATCGTTCATATGTGAGAGAAGGCCGTTAAGCCCGCGGAAGAGTTCTTCCAGTTCCGTGACGGCTTTTTCCGTAAAGAGAATACCCTCCCGGTTCTTGTGCATGGTATGAAAACTTGTTTTTTCCAGGTTGAAAAGGACTTTCTTGTAGTTATTGATGATGGAAACGGTTACTGCGATTTCTTCTGCCTTGATGGATGAGTCAGCAGAAACCTGGTTTTGCAGTTCATCCAAGAGAGCGTGAGAGGCTTGGAGAATCCCATCGGCTTTATCCAGGTCTTTCTTTTGGGCTTTGTGAAATCCGCTGAAGATTAAGGACAGGGCTTCCTGGATTGATTCCGAAAAGCGCTGCAGGCTTTCGGAGATACCCAGGTTCATTTTATTCAACTCGGGGGCCATGGCATAATCTCCTCTCTAACTTGATTTGACTCTATTATAGCATTGAACCCAGGGCGTGTAAAATAATTATCGCAATTCAGATATTTAATCTATGTTCAAAACAAGCAAATGTACTGAATGCTGTTGACGCCTTGTTTTGACTAGCTTAATATGTATGTATAACCAATTTTGAAAGGAGGCTGGATCATGCCGGAGGAGTTCAAGCCAGGGTGTAAGCGGCCTGAGATTGCCAAAAAACCCGCTGCACCTGAGAGTGAAAGGACCACTTCAGATGTGAAGGAGGAGAAAAGACAGATGATCAAGGTTGGCAAGCCGGCACCGGATTTCACCGCTCCGGGGTATTACCAGGGGAAGTTTATGAACTTTAGTCTTTCCGAGTACAAGGACAAATGGGTGATCCTTTGTTTTTACCCGGGTGACTTTACCTTCGTTTGAGCAACGGAGGTTTCAGCAGTTGCTGAAAAGTACAAGGAATTTCAAGAAATGGGCGTAGAGGTTCTGTCCGTGAGTGTAGATAGTGTATTTGTGCATAAAATGTGGAACGACCATGAACTGTCCAAAATGGTCGACGGAGGCATACCTTTCCCCATGTTGTCGGACCAGGATGGCAGTATTGGAAAAATGTACGGTATTTATGATGAGGATAGCGGAATCGAAACTCGCGGCAGGTTTATCATAGATCCCGACGGGAACGTGCAGGGCTTTGAAGTGTTGACCCCTCCGGTGGGCAGGAATGTAAGCGAGAGCATCAGGCAGATCCAGGCTTTCCAACACGTGAGGAACAGCAAGGGGACGGAAGCGACACCTTCAGGTTGGAGACCGGGCAAAAAGGTGCTAAAGCCAGGGCCGGAGCTCGTCGGAAATGTATGGAAAGAATGGAAGGTTAGCGAGGCCTTCGAAGACTAAGCTAGCTGGGCGGAGAAATTGCGTCCAGAGGCTTATTTCACAGGCCTCGGTACCGGGATTGTTAGAATGATGGCATAAAATAAAGAAGGTGCAGCTTGTTTTGTCGTTAGCTGCACCTTCTTTTTGCTTTCAGCAGCTGGCGCCGGGTGGATGGGAAACGACTATTTTTTGCCGAAGAGCAAGACGGGGAGGCTGCCCCTGCGGATGACCTGGTCCGCCGTGCTGCCGATCAGCAGCCCCGCCAGGCGGCCGCGGCCTCTCCTGGACAGGGCAATCAGGGTGGAATCCCCGGAGGAGGAGATAATCTGCTGCCCCGGGGGACCTGTTTTGATCAGAATTTCCGTTTCGATTCCTTTTTCTGCGAAACGCTTTTCCCATTCGCCCAAATGTTCCCGGGCTTCCTGTTCGACTTTGCGTATTTTTTCCGCGGTATCGCCTTTATCGATCACATGGAGCAGGACTACCTTGTGCAGTTTGTCGGCAAAATTGAGCATTTCATTGTACACGTGCTCGGCGCTGGAAGAAAAATCCGTGGGCAGCAGGACTTGGGCCAGCTTGTCTTTGAAGATGGGAATGCGGCTGGCCTGTTTTTTTTCAGTTTTATATTTCTCGATCAAAACTGGAACAGGGGCAACCCGGATCACGTCCGCCACGGTACTCCCCAGAAAGAGCTCCCTGACACGGCTGCTTTCACCGATGGAACCGATTAAAATTAAATCGGCTTTCCTTTCGATCGCCAGCTTCTTGATTTCTTCAGGAGCTGCCCCCACAGGGACTTCAATATTGACCTGGAGGCCTTCCTTTTCCAGTTCCGTTTTTTTCTTTTTCACTTTGTCCAGGAACTTTAACTGTACCGGGCTGATACCGTCCTGTGCCCCCAGTTCGACCCTGACGACGTGAACCAGGAGCAGCTCTTCAAGGCCCAGTTTTTTAAGGTCAGAGATTGAAGAAAATAACTCCATGGCCGGCCCGGAAAAGTCCAGGGCAACCAGCACGTGTTTAAACATGCGCATCACACCCCTATCCTGTATTTTGTCTCGTTTTGATCCATTACTGCGCTGGCTGTGCTGCCTGCAAAAGTAATTATTCGACGTTTATCCCTAAAATCCTATATGTTTTAGAGCGAGATTTCGTTTTTTCCCTGGACGGAAGTTGATGCCTGGTTAGCAAAATTTTTTTTTGGCCTTTCCACGAAGGTTGTACCCGGTTAGCTAGGCATTGCGCATGAATGCTCACAAAATATCGAAATTTACCCTGGAAGGAAATACTTCATTTATCAAGAAACATCTTTATATAAATTCACATTTGATGAAACGGCTCTCCAGCTCAACCAGCTTTTTCGCCTGAAAGGAGATGAACACGTATCATGCTTGAAAAGATCGTGAAAAGAGACGGGCGGATTGTTTCATTTACCCAGGAAAGGATCACAGATGCTATCTTCAAGGCAGCCCAGGCCGTGGGAGGCGCCGACCGTGGCATTGCTGAAAACCTCTCCGACCAGGTGGTGGAAATCCTCAGGAAAACGTATCACCAGCGATTTCCCACCGTGGAAGAGGTCCAGGACATCGTGGAAAAGGTTTTGATCGAGAATGGGCACGCCCGTACGGCCAAGGCCTATATCCTTTATCGCCGACAGCGAGAAGAACTCAGAGACTTTCGTCACCTGCTTTTAAATGCGGGGAATATGTTCCAGGAGTACCTGGGTGGGGAAGACTGGAGAATCAACGAAAACAGCAATATGAACTACTCCCTGCAGGGATTGAATAACCACATCATCTCTGCCGTGACCTCCAAGTACTGGCTGGAAAAAATATATCCCGGGGAAATCAAGGAAGCCCACCGCCAGGGGGATTTCCACATCCACGACCTGGGACTCCTGGCCCCGTACTGCTGCGGCTGGGACCTGGCTGACCTGCTGGAGACCGGTTTTGCCGGCGTGGCACAAAAAGTGGAAAGCGCTCCGCCCAAGCACTTTCGCTCCGCCCTGGGGCAGATCGTCAATTTCTTCTACACCCTCCAGGGAGAAAGTGCCGGTGCGCAGGCCCTGGCGAGTTTCGATACATACCTGGCGCCCTTTATTCGCTTCGACAAGATTGGCTACAAGGAAGTGAAGCAAGCGGTCCAGGAGTTTGTCTTTAACCTGAATGTGCCCACCCGGGTGGGCTTCCAGACGCCGTTTGTGAATATTACCATGGACGTGAAGGTCTCGCCAGTCCTGGCCGATCAACCTGTGCTCATTGGCGGGCAGCTGCAGAAGGAGACCTACGGGGAATTCCAGGAAGAGATGGACCTGTTCAACCTGGCATTCTGCGAGGTCATGATGGAAGGAGATGCCAAGGGCCGAATTTTTACCTTCCCCATCCCCACCTATAATATTACGCCACAATTCAATTGGAACAGCCCCGTCGTGGAAAAAATCATGGAGATGACCTCACGCTACGGCATCCCCTATTTTGCCAATTTCATTAACGCCGATCTATCCCCCGAGGATGTCCGCAGTATGTGCTGCCGACTTCGCCTGGATAACCGGGAGCTGAGAAAACGCGGGGGAGGCTTGTTCGGGGCCAATCCTTTAACGGGTTCCATCGGCGTGGTGACCATCAACATGCCGCGGATTGGTTACCTGGCCGATGACGAAAGGGATTTCTTCAGGCGCCTGGAGCGCCTCATGATGCTGGCCAGGGAGAGCTTATTGGTGAAGCGGGATGTGCTGGAAAAAATGACCGACCTGGGGCTCTACCCTTACTCCCGTTTTTACCTGCGGGCGGTGAAAGAGCGTTTTAACGGTTACTGGCATAACCATTTTAATACCATTGGCCTGGTGGGTATGAATGAAGCCTTGATGAACTTTTTCGGCTGGGATATCAGCACCCCGCAGGGGCAGAGCTTTGCCATCAAAGCCCTGGATTTTATGCGCAACAAACTGCTCGCCTTCCAGGAAGAGACCGGTCAGCTGTTTAACCTGGAAGCCACACCAGCCGAAGGCACGGCCTACCGGCTGGCCCGCATGGATAAAGAGTTTTATCCGGAAATCATGACTTCCGGAAATGAGGTGCCTTATTACACCAATTCCACCCAGCTGCCGGCCGGATTTACCCACGACATTTTTTCCGCCCTGGATCTTCAGGATGATTTGCAGGCCCGCTACACGGGGGGGACTGTTTTTCACACGTTCCTGGGGGAAAAGCTGGACGACCTGGAAACAAGTAAAACCCTGATTCAAAAAATCATGGGCAATTACCATGTTCCCTACATTACCATCACGCCGACCTTCAGTATTTGCCTGGACCACGGCTATGTTTCCGGGGAACATTACATGTGTCCCACCTGTGGGCAGCCTGCGGAAGTGTGGAGCAGGGTTGTCGGCTTCTACCGGCCGGTGCAGAACTGGAACAAGGGGAAACAACAGGAGTTTTTAGAGCGAAAAATCTTTAATTCCAGCCCCCTGGAGTTAAGCAAGGAAGTTAAAAACTAAAGGTAAAAACCAGGGGATGATAACGGATACCGGGGTTTTAGAACCGGCCGGGCATCTTCCTTGCCCCCGGGTTCCTGGAGCTGATCGTGCCGATCGGATTTGCTGCTTTCCTCGCCCCGGGACCGCGAGAACCGTCCCCGTGGATCCTGCTGCGGAACCATGGGGATTCAAGGAAGGGTGACGATGATTTGATTATAGACGTGCATGTGCATGTATTTCCCCCGGAAATCATACACCGCATTGATGATTTCACCGCGGAAGATGATTTTCTGCGGGACATTTGTTCCAGCCCGGTCCACAAGTACGCCACGGTTGAGGACATGCTGCAGGAAATGGACCGCTTTAACGTTGCTCTCGCCTTGATAAGCGGTTTTGCCTCTTCGGACCCCGGGCTGTGCCGGGTGATGAATGATTATGTGCTCCAGGCAGCCAAGGCAAACCCGGGGAGATTTCTGCCGATGGCCGTGGTTTCCCCCCTGGATGCCGGGATGGAAAAGGAAATTGCCCGGTGCCACGAGCGGGGAGCCGTAGGGGTCGGGGAGCTTTTTCCCTGGGGACAGGGCTTCTTTTTGGAAAGTTCGGCCGCTGAGCGGCTGGCGGGGATTTGCCTGGAACGGAAACTGCCCCTCTTGCTGCACGTTAACGAAAGTGTCGGTCACGATTACGTGGGGAAAGGGACCGTACACAAAAAAGACGCGGCCCAGTTTGCGGAGCGCCATCCTGACCTGACCATTATCTACGCCCATTGGGGGGGAGGCCTGCTTTTTTTCGAACTCATGCCGGGGCTCAAGGATAAGTTGAAAAATGTTTATTACGACACGGCTGCCGGGCCCTTTCTCTATGACAAAGCCATTTACCGGGTGGCTCGGGAAATCGGGGTACTGGACAAGGTTCTCCTGGGCACGGACTACCCGCTGATTTCACCGCGCCGGTACTTGAAGGAGATCGCTGAAGCAGGTTTAACGAAAGAGGAACAGGCTCTGCTGCTTGGAGAGAATGCCCGCCGGCTATTTCTCGGTTCCTAGCTGCATGTGCAGGTTGATCAGCTTCATCATATCCGTCCGACTTAAAATGCCCACCAGCTCACCGTTTTTAACCACGAGCACCCTACCCAGGTTTTCTGCCGCCATTTTCATCATCACTTCCACGGCCTCCTGCTCAGGGGAAGCGATGGCCAGCTGATCGGCCGGGGTCATTACCTGGCTGGTTTTTGTCTCGGCCCACTTCTCCTGGGAAACCTCCCGGATCTGGTGGTAGCTGACCAACCCCCGGAGCCGTCCGCCAGAGGTAACGGGAAAAGCGCCGAACTTGTAGTGGTAAAACTTCTCCACCAGCTGGTCCAGGGTGAGGTCGGGCTCCACGGTTTGGACTTCGCTGCTCATCACCCGGGAGACGGAAACGCCCTTAAAGGCCTGCTGAAAAACAAGCTGGGTGTAGCTGGCCTGGCCTGCCTGGTACAGCATCCAACCCAGGAAAATGTACCAAAGCCCCCAGACCCAGTACATTTGAAAAAGCAGCAGAAACCCCAGGCCGATGGCAAAAAAAGCAAAGACGCTGCCCAGGGCCACGGCAGCCCGGGTTGCCCGCAGCATGCTCTTCATAAAGTGCCACAGCCCGGCCCTCAAGACACGGCCCCCGTCCAGGGGAAAGGCCGGAATCAAGTTGATCACCCCGACGACGAAGTTGATGCGGGCCAAAAACCATATCATGTTGCTGATCGCAAGATCCGGGGGGAGCGGCTGGTAAATCAACCAGGCAAGCAAGGCCAGGGCCAGGCTGGTAGCCGGACCGACCAGGGCAATCTTCAATTCAACCCCTGGCTGATCCGGCTCTTCTTCCATTTGGGCTACACCCCCGAAGATGAACAGGGTGATTTTCTTGATGGGGATGCCCGATCGGATAGCCATCAAGGAGTGGGCCAGCTCGTGGAGCAGGATAGAGGCGAAGATCAAGAGAGTAGTGATGATCCCCATGGACCAGTAGACGGCTGTATCAAAGCCCTCAATCATGCCGGGGAAATAGTGCGTGGACAGGGTAAAGCTAAACAAGAAAAAAACGAGCAACCAGCTGGGATTGATGTCCACGTTGATTCCGAAGATGCGGCCTATGCGAAAAGAACTGTTCACGCTTCAAGCCTCCTTGCTCCGGCTTAATCCGGGGGAGATAAATGGGCAAATCAAGGGTGCCTCCCTGCAGCGACAAGCTATTTTATCATAACACATTTATGGGCCAGTGCTCAATTGCTCTAACGATTTTCTTTTATGCTGTGGGAAAGTAAAAGCGCGGGTAGGAAACTTACCCAATCCTGGCAGTTGGGCTTCATGTTTTTTTTACTTCTGAAAATATTTCTGTTATAATGGGAAAAACGAATCATGCGGAACTGTGGTGAAATGAAAAATATACCCATTGCCGCGCCAGGCTATCCATTCATCCTGGCGGCCCTGGTTTTGACAGCCGTATCCTATTTTACTATCACGCTCTTATTCCCGGTGTTTTTATTGTTGACGGCTTTTACTGTCTATTTCTTTCGGGATCCAAGGCGCACGGTTCCCAGCGAGGGCAACTTGATCCTGGCTCCTGCCGATGGAAAAGTCATACGGGTGGAGCAGGTGTACGAGCCCCATTTTATTCAAGGGAGAGCCCAGAAAGTCAGCATCTTTTTATCACTATTCGATGTCCACGTGAACCGCTGTCCTTTTGCCGGCAAGGTATCTTATGCCTCTTATGTGCCGGGTCTCTTTTTGGCTGCGCATAAAGCGGAAGCGCCTGCACGGAATGAGAGAAATATGCTGGGAATTGAAACGGTTCAGGGGAAGATGCTGGTTATTCAAGTCGCCGGGCTCATCGCGCGTAGAATCGTCTGCTGGATCAAACCTGGAGACCAGGTTGAGGCGGGGGCGCGGATAGGTATGATCCGCTTTGGTTCTTGCACGGAGGTTTTTGTCCCTCTGGAAGCCCGATTGGCCGTAAGGGAAGGTGACCGAGTTCGTGGAGGAGAAACGATCCTGGGAGAATTTTAAACAGGCCTTGAAAAAGTCCTTACCCAACCTTTTTACCATGGCGAACCTGCTACTGGGTATGCTAGCCCTGCTTTATGCTTTCAGCGGGCGTTATGAATTAAGCGTTTCCTTGATCTTTATTGCCATGGTGATGGATGGTATTGATGGAAAGCTGGCTGTAAAATTAAATGTCTGTACGCACTTGGGCAAACAGCTGGATTCCTTATGTGATCTGGTCTCTTTTGGTGTTGTCCCCGCCGCTGTTTTGTACAACCTTGTGCTGCAAGAATACGGTATTGTCGGCATAACCCTGGCGCTTTTATTTCCTGCTGCCGGGGCCTACCGCCTGGCCCGTTTCAACATTACCGCTTCTTCGAGCCCCAGTTTCACCGGCTTGCCCATTACTATTGCCGGGGGGGCCCTGGCCTCCCTGGTCTTTCACAACCATCTTTATACGACCTGGATGGCGCCTGTTTTCATGGGGGCGCTCGCCCTGTTAATGGTCAGCCGCATCCCTTACCCTGCCGTGAAAAAGGGCCAGAGCCTGAATATTGTCCTTTTTTACTTCTATCATTCCGCTGTGATTTGCTTGATCATCTTCATTCTCGCCTGGAAAGAAATGGTGTTTTATGTCCTGACCACCTACGTAACCTTTGGGCTGCTAGCCAGCCTTTATCGCCTCTTGCGCAGGCGCCAGGAGGCCGCTATTTCCCTTTCTTCCGGTGGGGACGAAATTGATTATTGAAGTGATGTCCATACCGGACCGTTCATCGCTGACCCTGCAAACCCTGTGCTTCCAGGGTTTTTTCTTTCATTTTCGCTGGAACCGTGGAGGAGGTTTGACCTGTGCATTCCCCGCGAGATTACCCGGATGAAAAAACAGCAGAAGAACTCAACCGCAAATACGGTGATCAGCCCTTAGAAGGTGATGAACCACTGCAAAGCCGCCGGTTCTTCCTGGTCCGCCTGGCTGCGCTCCTGGTGGTGCTAATTTTTGTGATCTTTTCCCTGGGCACCCTGCTGCGATTTTTTCCCTGGCCGGCCCTTGATTTTTTGAGCGAATCCAGGGAATTAAGTGGGGATCCAGCCGTCCAGGAACTGCGCGAGGCGGTGGTGAATATCCGGGTCGTAGCAGCGGGCACTGGAGGTTCTTTGAGGCAGACTCGGGGGGGCACGGGGTTTAACATCAGCTCTGAGGGGTTGATTATTACCAACAGGCATGTCCTGGAAGAAGCTCGCATGATTTTCGTCTTGTTTCCCGGTCACGGTATCTACCAGGTGAAAAACTGGGTAGAATATCCCGGTGCAGACCTTGCTGCTGCCTACATTGAGGGGGAGGATCTGCCTGTGGTCCAGTTGAGTGACCAGGGTTTGCCTCCACCGGGAGAAGAAGTCCTGGTGATCGGCAATCCCCTGGGATTTTCTCGGATAGCCGCTCTCGGCTCCATCGAAGGCTACAGGCGTTTCAATGGTGAGATGAGCCAGGGTGTAATGGAGATATCGGCACCGATTCACCCGGGCAGCAGCGGGAGCCCGGTATTTGACAAGGATGGAGAGGTCGTAGGAGTTGTCTTCGCCACGTACCTGGTAGAAGAAGGAGAGGAAGGGCGGGGACTTTGTGTGCCCCTGGATGCCTTAAGCGATTTTATCAAAGGTCTGAAAAGATGAGCCCTGAGAAGATAAAATTTATTTAAAAACAATAATTCGATGCAGGGGTTTTGGTATTTTTAGCGAATACAATAAGTGGATCAGCACAAGATTGCTCTTAGATTGATTCCTTGCTATATCGGAGAGAGAAAGGGACAAAGAAACAAAGAGAGTAAGAGGGCAAGATAGATAGGGAGAGATAGAGAAAGAAAGAAAGAGGTGTCTGCTGTGTTGAGCCTGGAAAATGTGGGGTTGACTTTGAACGTCGGCGAGCAGAAGATCCGAATCCTGGAAGACGTCAACGTAAATTTTGAAAAAGGGAAAATGTACGCGCTTACCGGACCCAACGGAAGCGGTAAGTCTTCGGTGGCAAGGGTCATCATGGGGATTTACCAACAAACCTCGGGCCGGGTGCGCTTCCAGGAAGAGGATATCGGTGATTTGACTGTGACGGAGCGAGCGCGCCGCGGATTCGGCTATGCCTTTCAGCATCCGGCGCGATTTAAAGGCTTGAAAGTCAAAGATTTAATCGAAGTTGCCCTGAAACACGGCGACCTCTCGGACTGTAAGTGTTTGCGTAATATTGGCCTCTGCCCGGAAGATTACCTGGAACGAACCCTGGATAACAGCTTGTCGGGGGGAGAGATTAAGCGCATTGAAATTGCCACCTTGCTGGCTCAGAATCCCAGGATCAGGATCTTCGATGAGCCCGAAGCGGGGATCGATCTTTGGAGCTTCGAGCAGCTCATCGATGTGATTGGAACAAGCCATGACCAAGATAAAATAACCATGATCATTTCCCACCAGGAAAAAATCTTAAACATGGTTGATGAAATAATCCTGGTCGTCGATGGCGGTATCCAGCTCCAGGGTTCCTGCGATGAGATTTGGCCGAGAATTCGAGACAGCGCCACCTGTGCCTGCAAACAAAACTGCAAACAGGAGGGAGAAATCTATGCTGACTGCCCTCGATAAAAAAATACTCAAAGAAGTCGCCGACCTGCATGATCAACCGCCGGGAGCCTTCAACATTCGCAAAGACGGTGAGGGAATCGATAGGCGATCCTTGCCCGGCATAGAAATAATACCGAAAAAAGATAAACCCGGTATTGATATCATCGTCGAGGCCGGAAAAACGGGCACCGTGCATATCCCGGTAATCTTGACTTCAACGGATCTGCAGGATTTGGTCTATAATACCATCGAGATCGGTGAAGGGGCTGACATTTTACTGGTGGCCGGCTGCGGCATTCACAACCCTGGCTCCGGAAAGTCGCAGCACGATGGTGTCCATGAAATAAATATTCGAAAAAATGCCCGCTTGCGCTACGTGGAAAAGCACTTTGGGGAAGGTGAGGGGACTGGCCAGCGGGTTTTAAACCCCAAAACGGTGATCCGGGTAGAAGAAAAAGCCTATGCCGAACTGGAGCTGGTGCAGATTCGCGGCGTAGATACCACCTCCCGGGTCACGGAGGCCAACGTGGAAGCCGGGGGCCAGTTGGTGATGTTTGAGCGCTTGCTCACCGACGGGGAACAATTTGCCGAGTCGGTGATGGTGGTTAAACTCAGTGGTACTGCGAGCGCGGCCCGCATCGTTTCTCGCTCCGTGGCTCAAGGTTCGTCGCGACAGATTTTTAAACCGCAGCTTATCGCCTACGCGCCGGCCAAAGGCCACGTGGAGTGTGACTCCATCATCATGGACCAGGCGGTGGTTCGATCAATTCCAGAGATCTGGGCTGAACACGCCGAGGCAGAACTGGTGCATGAAGCGGCCATCGGAAAGATTGCCGGCGAACAGTTGATGAAGCTTATGGCCCTGGGTCTGACCCCGGAAGAAGCGGAAGAAAAGATTATCAGCGGGTTTCTAACCTAATTATATTTGATTATCAAAGGGAGTATTCAGCATGGATTCCCAGGATTGGGCAGCCTATTGTACAGATTGTGACAAATGGTTAAACCTCCATGACGGCCATAAAGAGGAAATGCTGCTCATTACTTTTCAACACGTAAAAGAAGCGTCTTTTCGCGGCCATATTGTTTATATTGGATACCGCCTTGTAGGTTTTTTCAGGCACAGCAACTACCTGGCTTTCCGCTTTAACCACCGCGTGGGTCAGCTTGCGGACTTTCTGGATGAGGAAGGTTCGGATGATGATAAAATCAGGACGCTTCTACATAAATTGGAACACCTGGAAAGTCCGAACCCTTGATCAGTTTATGACTCCGGCCAAAAAATTCCCTGGGGTGAGAATTCAGGGTGATCAAATTTTAAAAATTCCGGCTTGACAGCAATCCAGTAAGGTTTTTTCCCGGTCGCAATGGCACCCATTTGATGTTGCAGACCCAGCAAAGTGGCGCCGTTTTTTGTTGCCATCTCCAGGATGGCGCCGGGGGGGAGTCCGGCAAGGGCAAAAAACATCAGTTCCTGGGCATAACCTTTTTCCCAGGATACCCCGGGAGATCCGCCATCCGTGCCGATCCCCAGGGTCACGCCGTGGGTATAGGCCCGGTAAATCATCTCCAGGTGCTCTTCTACAGCCTGACTGGCTGTATCTGCCCGCCTGCTTTGACCGGTGCGCCGCAAGCTATCGGACAGGGCGGCCATGGGCGCCACGGTGGGGATCCAGGCGATCTTTTTCTCAGCCATTCTTTCCAGGGATTCTTCAGAGATGAAATAACCGTGTTCCACGGTATGCACGCCTGCTTCCACGGCAATCTGAACGGCTTTATCCGAGCTGGCATGAACCATCACCGGCAGTTCTTGTTTTTTAGCGGCCTGGACAATAAATTTTAGTTCTTCAGCAGAAAACTGCACCGGCCCCACCGTCCCCGGCTCATCCAGGTTGACCAGGCCGGATAAAACGACCTTGAGCTGGTTGATGCCGATTTTTTTCAGACGCAGGATTTGATCCATGGCCTGGTGGTGATGAGTAATCCCGGTCTCTCCCAGCTTCAATCCGTAGCGACCACGGCGGAAAATGGCCTTTCCCGTGGTAACGATGTGCGGTAGATGTTGATGGCCGGTTTTCCAGGACTGGGCAGCGTAGTCCCAGGCGGTATTATAACGATCTCCACCGTCGCGCACGGCTAAAACCCCGGTCTTGAACATCTTCTCCAGGCGGCTGCTGATGAGATGATGGGGAACGGGCCCGTTGAGGGATTTAAAGCCGTGAATGCCATCCAGCACCAGGTGCACGTGGCAGTCAATCAATGCAGGAATTAACAGGCAGTCCGGGGGAAGGTCGATTAACTTCCCGGTCTCCGGCGGCTGAAAGTCTTTGCCTTCAGAAAGCGGCTTAATGGACTCCACCGTGTTCTGGTTCACACAAATTGAAACTCTGCGGGATGGCAGTTCGTCAACTGGTTTCCTTTCACCGTCTGGGGCGGCTGATGCTACAATCATGGCGTTCACGATCGTCTTGGTGTGTTTGTCCAGGGGATATGTTTCCATAAGTTAATCGCTGGCATCCTTTCGCTGAAAAATGCAAAGCCTGGCAAGTCATGGGTATTGTATCATGAAATGTTGATTTCAACCATCACGGCTTTTTTGGAGCGGTTGTGTTTGCAATCCGGCTGGGGTAAAAATAAGTTTGCCAGCCCCTTTGGATAAACCTATTGATGGGTTTACTTATTTCGTGTAAAATATGACAGACACTGGCATTTACCGCAGACTGTGCCAGTATATCCGCGGGAATTGCAGGTTTTCGTGAAAATCAATCTCGAGGGAAGGAAGGTGGCAGGAGCTGGCTTGACGAGAAGCAGGTTCCGCATTCATGATTAATAATGAGAATAAAACGATTATCGTCATTACCGGGGCATCATCAGGCCTGGGAAGAGACCTGGCGATCAGCCTGGCGAAACACAAAGAGAACCATGTTGTGCTCACCGCCAGGAGTGAAAACAAGCTTGCCGAGGTGGCGGAACAGATCAACAGCGCCGGAGGAAAGGCGTACGTTTTTGCGGCGGACATTACCGAAGAACGGGATGTTATCGCTTTAAGCGAATTCTTAAAGAATACCTTTGGCCGGGTAAACGTCTTGATCAATAACGCGGGCCTGGGGATTTTTAAGCCCCTGGTGGATTTGAGCTCAGAGGAATGGAAAGTCATGAACGATACCATGGTTTATGGCACTTTTTTATGCACCAAGTACATATTGCCCCTGATCCTGGAGTCGGTCGAGCCCCGGCATATCATTATCAATTCTTCTTTCTGGGGTATTAAAGGGGATACCCCGCTATGTACGGCCTACATTGCAGCCAAGTTTGCCCAGCGCGGCATGTCCTTGTCGCTGCGGGAAGAACTGCGTTATCACAACATTAAAGTCACCTGCCTGATGCCGGGGAGCATTAACACGCCCTTTTTTGATTACGGCGGCGGCTGGCCCCACGACCCCAACCGCATCCTCTCTTCGGAAGACCTGGCCGAAGTGGTCAACGATATCATCCACTACAAGGGCAACCTGGTGGTGGAAGAAATTGTCGTCCAGGCGGTTAACCCCGATTAACGAGAATGAAAGGCAGGAGCGGTCCAGGTAATGGAGTCGCCCCTAAGCGATGTGCACGATCTTGTACTGCTCTTTTTCCAGGGCTTGCTTAACCTCCGCGGCATCCGTGGTGTCAAGGCGGAAAATGATGTTTGCCTTCTGGTCTCCTAGTTTTCGTATGATCACGCTGGTGATGTTAATGCCCATCCCTTTGATGATTTGCGCTGCTCCAGAGAGCATGCCAACCTTGTCCTCCACTTCCAGGGTGAGTCGAATGCTGGGATAGTTAAAGCCAAAAATATCGATGAATGCCTTAAAGATATCGCTTTCCGTGATCATGCCCACCAGTTTGTCTTGATCCATGACGGGCAGGGAGGCGATTTTCTTTTCCTGCATGATCACGGCGGCTTCTTCCAGGATGGTATCGGCAGAGATGACCGTGACGTTCTTGGTCATGATTTCCTTGACATGCATGTTCTGGAACACGAATAACTGGTTGATTTCTGAGAGGCTGGTTGCCGGTGAAGGAGATGATTTTAAGAGGTCTTGCTTGGTCACGATCCCGATGATTTGCTCTCCAGACATGACCGGAAGTCTGCGCACAGAATGTTCTTTCATCAACTTGAAGGCATCGCCGATACCAGCATCGGGAGTAATGGTGATGGGGTTCCCCGACATGTAATCTTTCACAAACACACAAACCATCTCCTATCATGAATAAATTTAATTGTCTTTATTATATCAAATCTTGTTGCTGAGGCAATCAATAATCAGACGGGAGACTCCAAAAAAGCCCCAGGACGGGGATAGAGGCGCGATCATGTCACCTCGAACTGTAAAATAACCCAAAATCGTGTTATAATGCATGAAGCACCATTTTAAAAAGGAGATGATCGCATGGAATTGAAAGGGAGTCAAACGGAGAAGAATCTTTTAACCGCGTTTGCAGGAGAGTCACAGGCACGCAATCGGTACACCTACTTTGCCAGCCAGGCAAAGAAGGACGGTTATGTGCAGATACAGAACATCTTTGAAGAAACAGCAGCCCAGGAAAAAGAACACGCCAAGCGGCTTTTCAAGTATTTGCAGGGTGGAGAGGTGGAGATCACCGCGGCGTTTCCAGCAGGGGTGATCGGCTCCACGGCAGAAAACCTCAAGGAAGCTGCGGGCGGCGAAAAATACGAGTGGAACGAAATGTACCCAACCTTTGCCCGGGTTGCCCGGGAGGAAGGGTTCAACGATATCGCTGATGTATTTGAGGCCATCGCCGAAGCGGAAAAATTACACGAGAGGCGCTACCTGGGGTTGCTGCGCAACCTGGAAACTGGAAAGGTCTTTCAAAAGGATGAAGCGGTCACCTGGCAGTGCTTGAACTGTGGCTATGTGATGGACGGGAAAGAGGCTCCAGAAGTCTGCCCTTCCTGTGACCACCCCCGGGATCATTTTGCCTTGCTCTGCGAAAACTGGTAAACAATCATCGCCAGGTATGACAAAAAGGAGGAACAAGCACAACTGTTGAAGTGCTTGCTCCTCTTTATTTCTGCAGGGTGAAGCAGGATAGCCGGGCCCTGATCTTGAATTTAAAGAAGATGGGCGAAATAAATCCAGGGAGAGGTGTTTTAGAGATGGAGAACATGAAAGAGTTGGTTAGTTTTTGGTCCTATAATCACTTCAAGATCAATACGTTGATCAAGCTGCTGATTAAAAAAGGGGTCATTACCAGGGAAGAGTATCTGGCGGAATTTGAAGAAAGCAGCCTGGATGAAGCCGTCAAGGAAAACTTTAAAAAGCGCCTGGAAAAAGATATTTAAAGACAACGAATGCAAGGAGGGACCCTCGGGGCCCTTCTTGCATGGAGTAGTCATGCGCGTCTTTCGCTGGTGCCAGCGGCGCAAACCTTCCTGCTCCTACTCGTATTTGACTTCGTAAGCATCCTTTTGCCTTGGGGATAAACCCTGTATCACCGGCAATTTAAGCTTTGTTTCCTGCTTTGTGACCACCGGGAAACCGTAAAACTCGTTGAGATACTTCAGGGGCTTCTTTTCTTTCTCGCACTGCTCTACAAATTTTCTGTGCGCCTGAAGACGCTGCTGGTTGAAGCTGTTCAGGGACAAAAATTCGCTTTCGAGGCTGTGTTCCACGTGCTCTGCGAAAAAGGGCTCGATTTCATAACCGATGCTGTTTCGGCCGGAGGCCATGGCTGCAAATGCGGTTGTCCCGGTTCCGAGAAAAGGATCCAAAACGGTATCCCCTTTTACGGAGTACATGTTAACCAGGCGAAAGGGCAGCAGGAAAGGAAATGCCGCGCTCCTTTGCCGGTGCGGATCGTGCGAGCGTTCCAGGTGCTGCCTGGATCCCTTGAAGTCCCAGAAGTCAGCATACCAGGTATTTCTTTCTTCCCAGAAAATCGCGCTTTCCAGGCGGTTTTCTTTATCTTGTTGGGAGGAAAAAATCCGCTTGCCTCCCTTGCGGAAAATCAAAATGTACTCGTGCTCCAGGGTTGGATAGGCCCCTGCCGGGAGCATTCCGGAACCCATGAATTTATTTGGCGCATTGGTCTGTTTTCTCCAAAGGATCAGGGGTAGAACATGAAAACCCAGCTGCGCCAGGAGATGAAGAACCCGGGCGTGGTTAGCGAAGAGTTGAAAATTCCCTCCCACGGAGCGGGTGGCATCGCCGATATTAATACAGGCAAAGGCGCCGGGTTTTAACACGCGATAAAGCTCGGTCCAGACCTTTCCCAGTTCTTCATGCATGTGCAGGAACCCGGCATGGTAATAGCCATCCCGGAAACATTTCCTTGCTGCCGGGTTGAGCTGGAAAAAAAGTTCGTCCCACATTTCGATCATGGGATAAGGGGGAGAGGTCACTACCAGGTCAATAGATTTGTCCGGTACCTGGCTGAGTGCCCGCGCGTCGTGAAAATAAAACCTGTGGTTGGTTTTCATACGGCTCTCCTGCTCGGAAATAAATACTTCACCGGGCGCTTTTCTCCATTTCTATTCGCGACAAACCGACCAAACCCTTTTAGGTTATCATTGAAAAGCAACGGAGCATGAGATATAATGATTTACTGGTCTGAGATGCTATATGCCGGTGGCAAGGCCGCAGGCCAAGATCAAGATCAAGGAGGAGAAACCCGTGCTGGAATTCTTTTGTGTGACCACGTGAAGGACTTGTCAAAATGCGAAGGCGTGGCTTTCAGAGAAAAATGTGAATTTCCGCTACCGTAATCTTGTCAAAGAGCCCCCGGAAGTGGAGGAACTCTTTGAGCTGGCAGCTCGAGGCGGTCTTACCATTTCCAAGCTGGTCAACAAGGGTAGCAAAACGTACAAGGACCTGAATGTCAACCTCGATGATTTATCCGAGCAGGAAATCGCCGAGATACTCTCTTCCCACCCCAAGGCCTTGAAGCGACCGCTGCTTACCGATGGAAAAAGGCTTGTCGTCGGTTTTAAAACGGAATTAATGGAGGAGCTGGTTGCTTCTTAAAAAGGTTCACCAGGAGGTGGACGTGTTGGGTAAAAAAGTGGCAGTGATTACGGGTGCTTCCCGTGGGATCGGCCTGGAAATGGCAAAAGAACTGGCCGCCCGGGAATATAAAGTGATCATGGCCTGCCGGGACAAGGAAAAAGCCGCCTGTCTGGCAGGAGAAATGATCAATAATCAGCGCACCCTGGACGTGGAAGTGCTTACGGTCAACATGGCTTCCCTGCAGTCCATCAAGGCATTTTGCGTAAAATTTACAGGAATGCACAACAGACTCGATGTGCTGCTCAACAATGCGGGAGTTTTTTGTGACCGGTTGCAGCGAACCGAGGATGGCTTCGAGATGACCATGGGTGTAAATTACCTGGGTCCCTTCTTCATGACCCGGCTATTGCTTCCCGCCTTGCAGAATGCACCGGCAGCGCGGGTAATTAACGTGGTTTCCAAGGCCGCTTTTCATGCGAAATTGAAGCTAAACGATCAACTTTTTACCGCTGATACCCACGGGTTTAAAGCCTACGCTGCTTCGAAGCTGGCACAAATACTTTTTACCATTGACCTGGCGGAAGAGCTCAAGGGTACGGGCGTGACGGTAAACGCAGCATATCCCGGCAGGGTGGCCACGGACATCTGGAAAGGCAGCAGCCTGCTGATGAAGGTGGTGGCTCCCGTGATGATGCGCAACAGCATAAGTGCGGCAGAAGGGGCCAAGACAGGGATATTCCTGGCTGCTTCTCCGGAATTGGAAGGCGTTAGCGGGAAGCTCTACTATTTTGAAGACATCCTGGAATACAACCAGGCCTGCCTGGATGAACAGCTGCGGAAAAAACTCATGATGCGGAGTTTTGATGCGGTGAATCTTCCTCAGCCTGCTTCCTTGACCCAGCCGTAAACCGGTTGGTCCGTGCAGTGGTGCGGTGCTGCAGATACAGCACCGCAGGTTATCCCACGCGCTGTTTATGTGCCCTGTTTACGGCGCAAAGGCAGGCGGCGTGGATCATGTCCCGCAGGCACCGGAGACCAGGCGCAAACAAGCAGGCCACATTCCTTTCGGGCAGTTCCACCGCGGCGCTGCCTGCGGCGGGGGATTGCCTGCCGGGTTTTTTCTCGTCGTCCAGGTGAAAGCCAGCCTCAACGAGGACAACTACCCGGTCGGCCGTGGTTTTACAGTTCGCTACTTTGCGGGCGAAAGCCTCATCAGTTTTCAGTTTTTCCAGTAGTCGTTCTGCCTGGTCCTTCTCCAAGTCGTGTGCCTCCTTGCGAATAAATATTAAAAACAGCCCTTGCATATTTCGTAATATATATTATAATAGAATGAATTATTGATTACAATAACGAAAGGATGGAATATGTTGATTAAATTAACGGAAACAGCGGCAGAGCAATTGAAAAAAGTGCTCGTGCAACAGGAAAAAGAGGATGCGTACGTAAGAGTGTTTGTGAGCGGGATGGGTTGAGGAGGTCCCCAGTTGGGACTGGCTCTGGAAGAGTCAGTACAGGAAGAAGAGGACCAGGTGGAGCAGCAGAACGGGATTTCCATTGTTTATGATAAAAACATCAAAGACCATGTCAGCAACAAGGTGATTGATTACCAGTTGAGCCCCGCGGAAGGATTTGTTATCGCTACCGACGGTCAGGAGCCCGGCTGCGGATCCTGCAGCTGTTAACATGCTGGGGCGGAAGTGCGCGTTCTCCAGACCATTATCTTACACATGGAAGCGGGAGGGAACAAGATGCCGGAGTTTGGTTCACCTTTTTCGGGACTGGCGGCAGGTCGGAAACTTACCGACGAGGAGTTAATTCGTGCCATTCGGTTTATGGTTGCGGCGGAATATGAAGCCATTCAACTCTACATGCAGTTGGCTGAGTCCACGGACAATGAGCTGGCGATCGAGGTTTTGAAAGATATTGCTGACGAGGAACGCGTTCACGCCGGTGAATTTTTAAGGCTGCTGGAGGAACTGGCCCCGGATGAAAAAGGGTTTTACCGGGAAGGGGAAGAAGAGGTTGAAGAACTCATCGAAAAAATGAGGAATAAATAGTGCGCCCTTCCGGCTGCAGCAGGATAACAACAGCATGCAAATTTAGGCCAGAATTTCCCTGCTGCGGGCTGTCCTAAACAGAACATGGACAGAACCGGCCGAGCATGTTACGGATCAAAATTGAAGCAATGAAGAGACGCAGCACCCTTTCTTCATTGCTTTTTATTTTTCACTGTCCCGCTTGACAAGGAAGTGGCTAAAACGTATAATAAATGTAACTAAACTTGTAATATATAATTCATCCTAAACAAAGGGAGGCGTGAATCATGAAAGAAGAAAATTCTGTGCTTGCCGCGCTGGAAGTGGGTAAAACGTATACCGCCAAGCAATTGAATGATTTTATTGCCCACGACAAAGTTGGTTCGGCCTTTTTCTGCCAGGGAACTTTACTGCGTGAAAGCAACGAGGAAGTGGAGTTTACCGTGGAGCAAATTTTGGAGGGCTACTTGAATAAGCGTTTTAACGACTACATGGCGGTTCCCCACAGCAAACAAAAATTATACATCATTGCGCCAAAAAAGAAAGCATGACCCGCTTGTCCATTAACCCGTCAAAATGAAAACCACCAGCAGGCCCAGGATCAATCCGCCAATGGCCACGTGATTGTTCAGCCGATGTGATTGGGGGATCAATTCATCATTGACGATATAGACCATGGCTCCAGCTGCGAAAGCCAGGCCGCCTGCGATGAAGACCGAAGAAATATTGAAGAAAATCATCCCCAATGCCGCGCCCACGGGGGCCATCAGGCCGGCAATCAAGGTTAAAAAGAGCACGTTTGCCACACTGAGCCCCCCGGCTCTTAAGGGTCCGGCCAGGGCGATTCCCTCGGGAATGTTATGCAGGCCGATGGCCACGGCAATATACAGGCCCAGTTCCGGGCTGGCTTCCAGACCTGCCCCGATGGCCAGGCCCTCGGGCAGGTTGTGCAGCGAAATCCCCAAGAAAATCAGGTAACCCACCCGTAAGATCTTTTTGTTCATTTCCGGATCCTGGGAAGATGTCTCATAACCGGAGTCAAGTTGCTGGTTATTGGAAACATGGGCATGCGGAATGAGCATGTCCAGGGCATACATGATGCCGGCACCCAGCAAAAAGCCGATTAAAACAGATGCCATGGATCCGTGCTCCAGCGCCTCTGGCATGAGGTCGAACAGCGCGATGGCCAGCATGACTCCACCAGCAAATCCCAACATGCCGGAGAGGAAATTCCGGCCTGGCATCCCCAGAAACATCACGACCAGCGCACCGAGAACGGTGGAAATGCCGGCCAGAAAACTGTACACTAAGCTCTCCATGAATGAATTTCACCTCAACGAATTGATCCAACTTTAAATTAATTCGCCTGGGATCGGATTATCCCTGCAAGGCAGTACGAGAGTCATGTAATTTAACGCCTCAAAGCAAAAAGTAGAACAATTGATCGAATTAGTGTATAATAGAAACAGGAAAAATGCGCACAATCCATATTTCACACCGGTATTCACACATCCAAGGTGATAGTAAAGCTGCTATGAACAGGCGCTTTTTTTAGAAGAGCCCCGGGCCCGTAAACAGGCGAGCAGTAAATGAGCTAAGACACGCTGCATTGGTTTGGGGTCAACACGAGACTGCCGGCAAATATGCTGGAAAGGTGGATAAAGATGAAAAGAGGATCTTACAGGGGACAGTTAAAAGATGGCAAACCTCATGGTCAGGGAACAATGGTTAATCCGGACGGATATAAGTATGACGGGGAATGGAATTTTGATATGAAGCATGGTCAGGGAAAAATGACTTATCCCAATGGAGCAACATATGTGGGGGAATGGAGAGAGAACAGGAGACACGGGCAGGGAACCTATACCTGGTCTAACGGAGCGGAGTACGAGGGTGAGTTTAAAAACGGAAAAATGAACGGCCAGGGCAAATATAAGATGACCGGTGAAACAGAATATGTTGGCAGTTGGAAGGATGGCAGTCCTCACGGCCACGGAAGAGCGATTTTTCCCGACGGGCGTATTAAGAATGGGGAATGGAAAGTTGGCAAGTTGATCAAGTAAAAGCAGCAGCATTTTAAACTGAAATAACCCGGAATTGAGCACGTAACTACTTCTCCATGCGTCCCAGAATGTCGGAAAATCATTTAGCCGTGTCACGGTGTATGATTGAGGCTGTTAATTGGAGCCAGGAGCATCTTTTGTGCCCCGTATTGATGGCAGCCTCAGACCCGCCGTTGAAGATGCACATTTGAGCCGGTCAGATCAAAAAGCAAGGGCTGTAGAAGCTTGTTTATGGTAAACTATGATGCTGTCTTTGGGAAGCTTTATCGATGTTGTCCGGGAAGAAAGATATGCTTTCCCCGGGCTTCTGTCATTTTTAAGCCATTTTTGCGATAAATTGAAGGAATTTTGAGACATTTTGTTGAAAAGTATTCTAGCGGGCACGGGCAGATTTTTATGTTGAGATGAAGGAGGCAAATGGTGATGGAAGATGAAAGAGAAGTAGGTAAAGTGACGCATTTTTTTACCAGGGCGTCGGTTGCCGCGATTATGCTTACTGCCCCGGTAGCCGTTGGAGAAAACCTTGTTTTCAGAGGTGCGACAACGGATTTTGAACAGGTAATCGGCTCCATGCAGATCGACAAGCAGAATATCGAACAGGCCGAAGCGGGCCAGGAAATTGGGGTTAAGGTTCAGGATCGAGTTCGCCAGGGTGATACGGTATATAAAAAATAGGTCCTGCTTAAGGGAATTTCATGTGCGAGGCATATCCTGCTCTTTCCCGCTGGAACACCAGCCGTTCAGGGAAGAGTGAAAGATGTGCCTTTTTTGCATGTTCAGCGTTTCATACTATAGCCGGGACGCAGGCTTCGGAAATGTTTCTTTAGACGCAAGGTAAGAGCTGCAATCCAGCTGTTTAAAGGCTGCCATCGTACTGCCTTGCAGATGCAGCAGGGCAAAAAGACTCTGCAAGAGAACGTTCAAAAGGTTAAGGCTTTTTTATGGAGCAGCTGCGCATAAGGTAGGGAAAGCAAAGGATTTTAAGCACGTCTTGAAGAAATAATTAGTGCAAACATCTTTCTTTATTTACCATTAACGGTGGTGGTGCCCGATGCCGGACTGGATTCATGCCGTGTTAATGATTATCATTTGGCTGGCCGTTGTCTACCTGTCCATTTCTCTGGTCGGAGGGATCCCGGGCATTATTTTGGGAGTCTCGGCTGGATACCTGGTGGCGGGCCAAATCGTGCAGCGCGTCCCCGGCTTCTGGGGTGAGCGGAGCCTAGAAAATAGTGAAGACAAAAAGCAGTAATGGGATGAAGGAAAGGAGAGGCTGCAAAGGTGAATGCCCAGGAGCGAAAACTGCTACAACGGATTGCGCGGCGCAAGGGGAAGGTCCGACGCTTGATCAGGGAACAGGAAGCGCGCCTGGCCGCCCTTGATTCCGCAACCTTCCTACGCCAACAGGACTATACACAGGCCACGAGCCTGGTGCGGAAAAAGCTGTACTCCCTGGAACAGGAATTAGCCGCCCTGGAAGCGGGTCGTCTGCCCGGGCCATGGGCCTAGTTTCAGCCAGGCCAGGGAAGGGTGAGATCGATACAAGGAGGAAAGGTGATGGGCACCTTAAGGATCGATGAAACAATGTGCCGGCGAGACGGGATTTGCGCCGCCATTTGTCCCGGGCGCCTGATTGAACAACAAGAAGCACAGGAAATTCCAAGGCATATTCCCGGTGCTATGGAACTCTGCATCGACTGCTTTCACTGTGTTGCGGCCTGCCCCCACGGGGCTCTAGCGATTGGAGAGGTCGATGTAGCCGCCTGTAAAATGCTCAACCCGCAGTTGTCCTTGTCCCCGGCAGCAGCTGAACAATTCTTGCGCTCCCGGCGTTCCATTCGCACATACAAAGATACCCTGCTCGAAAAAGAGACGATCACGGAATTAATCCAACTGGCCAGCCACGCTCCGGCGGGGCACAACAACCGCGATTTACGCTGGACCGTGATTTACCGCCCGGCCGAAGTGCAGCGCCTCTCCGGTCTGGTCGTTGATTGGGCCAGGGAGATGCTCACCCGGCAGCCGGAAATGGCCAAAACCTATCGTATGGACCGCCTGGTCAAGGGTTGGGAAGCCGGCCTGGATCCCATCAACCGCAATGCCCCCCACCTGGTGATTGTTCGCGCATCCAAAGACAACATGAGGGCACCTACATCGGCAGCCATTGCCCTGGCCTACCTGGAACTGGCGGCCCACGCCCGGGGGATCGGCGCCTGTTGGGCAGGTTACTTCCGCATTGCTGCTGAAACCTGGGGGCCGCTGCAGGAGACTCTCCCGATCAAAGAAAATGACGCCGTTTACGGCGCCATGATGCTGGGCTATCCCAGGTATGAGTACCACCGCCTTCCCCCGCGTCCCAAGCCCGAGATCACGTATTTTTAAGTGTTTTTTTACTCCACGGGCACCAGGTCGGCCTGGATGGAAGTATAGTACAGGACGGTTTTTCCTTCAAAGCCGGAGTCCGTGCCTACGAAAAGCCAAAGATTGCCTTCAGGGTCGCTGGTTACTTCCAGGGGTTCATCCCTGTTATCCAGGGTTTTCAGCTCGTAGGTCTCGAAGTCGTCGCTGTATTCCTTGGCCACATCACCCACCCTCAGGGCATATTCCCCGTCTTCATTCTGGTGTCCCTTGTCCACGTTCAGCAGGTAGTAGAGCATCCCCATGGCCTCCTGGATAACCGGCACAGGTTCGACGGGCGCTGCCCCGACCTTGACCCAGACGGCTTCTCCCGGAGGTCCGCCGATACCCACGGCACCGGCAGGGGCGTTGGTGGCAAACTCCACTTCAAAGCGAACCCTGTAGGTGGTGTTGGGCACGATACCGTCATGGGCGGTCAACCCTTTTTTGACATACATGAAGAGATCATCGCTGCGGTTGTGCCCCTGGAGCATCAGGGCTTTTCCTTCGCCCACTTCAGCAGGCCTGTGGGTATGATCGAATTTCAATTCATAGATCCCTTCATCGTAATCCGCCGGCAGGTCGGTAAAATCCCCGGTCCAGCCGTGGGCGCTTTCCTCGAAGGAATAGGCAAACCGGAGCTGGCGGGGATCTGCGTCATCGGGCGGATCGACCACCGGCACTCCCGGGTCAGGGGGGGTAAAGGCGCTGGTGATGGTAATCGTCCTGGTGTTTCCGTCCCAATGGACCTTGTCGCCCAATCCTTCGCTGACGAAGCGTAGGGGGATATAAAGGCGGCCATCCACCATGCGGGTTTCCACTCCAAAGGTGACGGCTTGTTCCTCCTCCTGCTTTTCGCTCACAACTTTTTTACTTACAACGGGAAGTGTGCTGCCCAGGGGGATGGTCGGAATGCGGAAGCGGACATCTCCCCGCACGCCGACGGCTGTTTTTGTTTCCTCTTCCCAGTAAATCTCGGCTCCCTGGGCCTGGAAGAAAGCACGCATGGGCACAAAGGTTCTGCCGTCAATAAGAAAAGGAGGATCGTCCAGCTGTAGTGGCACGTCGTTAAAGAGAATATTGATGCTGCCGCCGGAAGCCGCTACAGGAACAAAGACCACCAATAACAGGAAACACAACGTCCAAACAAGCAAATGCTTTTTCATCAGAAAGACCTCCTGCTGTTATTCTTATGCCCGGTGCAGCTGGAACCCCTCCTGTGGCAAGGCGGGCTTCAGACTTGTGCTGTATTCCGCCGCAGCCCCGGCATCTTCACCATAACACAGACGGCGGAGAAGAGGAACAGGTTATCCAGTATTATCCAAAATCAATATAAAATTTTGAAAATCCCTTATCCCCAGGGTAATCCTTCATTTCGTGCATTACTTCCGCCAGGCCGGCTGGCAGAAGTTTTCTCCTGGCGAGTTGAAGGGCCGGGGTTGATTCTTGGCCTACCCGCGGAAAAATTCTCCCCGGGATCAAAGGGGATTGTGATAAAAACATTGAATTACCATGTAGAAAAATCACCGGTATCCGGTTTTCTCAGACAGCATCTACTAAGGAGGGGAAAGATGGATTTCAAGTTTATCCACGCCGCGGATATCCACCTGGACAGTCCCCTGGTGGGGCTTGAGCGGTACCCGGGGGCACCGGTGGAGTATATCCGCGGGGCCACGCGAAAGGCCTTTCAAAACCTGGTGGAACTGGCCCTGGAAGAGCAGGTGGGTTTTGTGCTGCTTGCCGGGGACCTCTACGACGGAGATTGGCGCGACTACAATACGGGGTTGTTCTTTGTCTCGCAAGTGGCCAGACTGCGGGATGCCGGGATACATGTCTACCTGATTCGCGGGAATCACGATGCGGCCAGCCAGATCACGCGCCTGCTGCACCTGCCTGATCATGTCAGGGATTTTTCTACAGCAGCACCTGAAACCATTTTCCTGGAGGACCTGGGGGTGGCCATCCACGGCCAGGGGTTTCCCACCCCGGCAGTAACCGAGGATCTTTCCCGGCGCTATCCCGACCCGGTGAAAGACTATTTTAATCTCGGCCTGTTGCATACCTGCGCCACGGGAAGGCAGGGGCATGAGAATTATGCCCCCTGTGATACGGGCTACCTGAAAAACAAGGGCTACGACTACTGGGCCCTGGGGCACGTGCACCGCCAGGAGGTCATCGGCAAAGATCCCTGGATCGTTTTCCCGGGAAACATCCAGGGGCGCCACATCCGGGAAACCGGGGCCAAGGGATGTGCCCTGGTCCAGGTCCAGGATGGCCGGGTAACAGGGGTACAACACTGCGCGCTGGATGTGTTGCGCTGGAGCCTTTGCCGGGTCGATGCGACAGGGGCCGCCTCTTACGATGAAGTCCTGGAAAAGGCAGAACAGCAGATTGAAATAGAACTTCACCAAAATGCAGGGCGTTTTTTGGCCTTGCGCGTAGAAGTTATGGGAGCTTGTGCTGCTCACGATCAACTTATTTGTGATCAGCCCCGCCTGCACAATGACCTGCGGTCGTTGGCCGTTGAGCGGGGCCAGGACACTATCTGGATCGAAAAAGTCAAGCTGCGCACAAGTCCCCTAGGCGAACTGGACGAAATACTCTCCAGCAGCCCCATCGCTTACCTGCGGCAGTACCTGCGAGAGCTGGGCGCAGACGAAGAAAACCTGCTGGAATTAAGCGCGGCATTGGCGCGGGATCGGCAGGCGCTACCTCCAGATTTATTCCAGGAGGGGGAAATGGATCCCGGGGATATTGCATCCCTGCAGGAACTACTTTCCCAGGTGGAAGATCTGCTTTTATCCCGCCTGCTCGGAAAGGAAGGTGCGGGGAGGTGAGGATTAAGCGGCTCCACTTGAAAGCGTTTGGTTCTTTTAGCGAGTACGATCTGAACCTGGACGGCCCGGGCATGTTTAACCTCATCTACGGACTCAACGAGGCCGGCAAGACGACAGTGCTCCGGTCCATCATGGATTTGTTCTACGGGATTCCCCAGAGAAGCCCCGATACGTACCTGCATGCTCCCGGAAGCTTGCGCATTGAAGCGGTCCTGGAAGATGCAGGGGGAAAAGAATTCAAGCTGGCGCGACGCAAGGGCATGAAAAACACGCTACTGGATGGAGATGACCAGCCACTGGAAGAAAGATTCCTACAGCGGTTCCTGGGATCGATCAACCGGGAATTTTACGGTTTGATGTTTGGCATGGATCACCGCAGCTTGCGCCAGGGCGGCAATGATCTTCTCCAGGGGCAGGGCGCCCTGGGCGAGGCTCTCTTCGAGGCCGCCTCGGGGATCGGCGGCTTGCGGGAATTGTTCCAGGAACTGGATAAAGAAGCGGGTGAGCTCTTCAAGCCCAGCGGTTCAAGGCCCCCTGTGAACGTCGGTATTGAACGGTACAACGAGATGAAGCGGAAAGTGGGCGAGCTTGCCCTGGCCCCCCGCAGATGGGAAGAGCTGGAAGAGACGTACCGGGCGGAAAAAGAACAGGTTGAGCGGCTAAAAGAAGGGGAAAGGGAACTGTTGAAAAAGAAAGCCCGGTTGGAGAGGGTTGGAAGCACCCTGCCCTTGCTGGCCCAACGGCAAAAAAACCTGGAAGAAATGGCACTGCTTGGCGATGTGCCCCAGCTCCCGCTTTCCTTTCAAAAAGAGCGGCTGGAGCTGACCCATCAGCGCCAAACGGCGAAGCATCTTCAAGAAGGGGCCAGGAAGGAACTGCAGGAACTGCAGGAAGAAGCTGCCAAGATTTCCGTCAAAGAGGAGTTTCTTGAGTATGCCAGCGATATTTCTGCCCTGCAAGAGCGGCTGGACACCTACCGCGGCTATGTGAAAGAAGCCCCCATCCTGGAGGGCGAAAAACAAGAGCTGCAGCAGGAAGCCCTTTCGTTGCTGCGGCGGCTCAACCCCGCTTTAAGCACGCTGGAAGAGGCCGAATCCCTGAGACTGCCCCTTGCCCAAAGCGAAGAAATGAAGCACCTGGTCAAGGAATACCCCCTGCTGCTGAGCCAGTCCAGGGCAGCGAAGAACCAGGCCGACGAAATGGCGCGTTCCCTGGAAAAACAAAGACGAGAAAAAGAAACAATGGGACCTCTCCGGGACGTGAGCGCATTGAAGAAATGCTTACACAGGGTTCGCAAGAAAGGTGACCGGGAAAATGAACTCAGCAAACTGCGCTCGGCCTCTGGCGCCCTGGAAAAAAAATTGCAAAGCCAGCTGAATTCCCTGGACCTCTGGTCGGGGACCCTGGCAGAGCTACTGAACCTACCTCTGCCCCTGGCCGAAACCGTGCGTTCCTTCGAGCGGGGTTGCAAGGAACATCAAGACCGGGCAAACAAGCTGAACGAGCAGATCTCCGAGGAGGAACAGAAGCTGGCTGCCTATCAAGAGCAGCTGGTGCAGCTCGAAAGAGGCGGTGATGTTCCCACGGGGGAGAAGCTGGAAGAGGCCAGGCGTTACCGGCAGCGGGGGTGGCACCTGGTCCGACGGGCCTGGCTGGAAGGTCGCAGGGATGAAGCGGATGAACGCGCCTACGGTGCAGATCAACCCCTGGAAGTTGCCTATGAAGCTGGCGTCACCAGGGCTGATGAAATTGCCGATCGCCTCCGCTACGAGGCAAACCGGGTGGAGCGCAAAACTTTGCTCACTTCGGAAATAAAGCAGTGCCGGGAGAAAGTGGCGGAACTCAACCAAAGCAAGGAAGAAGTGGATAAAAAAGGGAGGGAACTGCAGGAAAATTGGGTGCAGGCCTGGGTAAAAAGCGGTATTTCACCGCTGACCCCTGCCGAGATGCTGTCCTGGCTGGTGCGCGTCCAGGAGATGATCGAGGGCATCTACCGGTTGATGGAACACCAGGCGTCGGCACAGGACCTGGAGGGGGAAATCAGGCAAGATCGCGAGGCTCTTGGGCTGCAGCTGCAGGCGCTGGGTGAACCCGGAGCCGGGGACCATGAATCCCTGGAGATGTTGCTGGAAAGGGTCCAGGAGGTCTCGGAAAAGTATCTGGCGGCGGCAAACAGGCATAAAAGCATCGAAGACGTGTGCAGGGAGATGGAAGAAAAACTGGCAACATTGCGGCGGCAGCAGGACGAAGCTCAAAAAACCCTGAACGCCTGGGAAAACAGATGGCTCCATGCCCTGCGGGGAGCCGGACTTCCTGAAAACTTCACCGTCGAAGCCCTTTCCGTTTACCTGGACGAACTGGAAAAGCTGTTTCATAAAAAAGAAGAGCTCGCACGCCGGCAAGCCGCCCTGGGCAAAATGAAGGAATACGCCGCGGGCTTTGAGTCCCGGCTGGCGGAATTGCTGGAAAAACTGGCGCCCGGGCTGGAACCCATGCCGGCAGACCTTGCTGCTTCACAGCTGCAGGCCGGGGCGACCCGGGCTCAACAGGATAAGGAAAAGCTGGAGAATATCGAGAAGCAGCGGCAAAAGGCAAAAGCCACCTTGAAAACGGCTACAAAAGACATGGAAGAAGCAATACTCGGCCTCCAGGCCATGATCAAACAGGCCCGCTGCCGGGATGAAGCAGGGCTGCCCGAAGTTGAAGAGAAATCAAAGCGCTTGGCAACACTCAAGGAGAGGATCGAAGGGCTGGAGGTGCAGCTGATCTCCCTGGGCGGGGGACTTTCCCTGGAGGAGATCATGGCTGAAGCCCAGGCGTTCAGCGGGGATGAGCTGCCCGGTCTCCTGGAAGAAACAGAAGAGGCCCTGGCGGAAAACCGCCAGGGCCAGGAAAAATTAAACCAGGCTTTCGGGGTGACCCGCAAAGAGTATGAAGAGAAAATTACGGGTGCTTCCACCGCAGCCGTGGAAGCGGCAGAAGAAGCCCAGGGGGTGCTGGCCGCGTTAAAGTTGCAGGCCGAAGAGTACCTGCGTCTGCGCCTGGCTTCTATCGTATTGCGCCGGGGGATCGAGCGCTACCGGGAAGAAAACCAGAGCGCCATGATCAAGCGGGCGGGAGAACTCTTTGCCCGCCTGACCCGGGGATCTTTTGCCGGGCTGAAAGTTGACTTCGATGAGAGAGATCACCCGGTGCTCCTGGGCCTGCGCTCTCCGGCAGAAGCCGGCACAGGAGAAGAAGTTGCCGTCCAGGGGATGAGCGACGGGACCCTGGACCAGCTTTACCTCGCCCTGCGCCTGGTCAGCCTGGAACGCTACCTGGCAGAAAACGAACCGCTGCCTTTCATCCTGGATGACCTGCTGGTGAACTTTGATGACCACAGGGCCGAAGAAACTTTGCGGGTGCTGGGAGAATTCGCCGGGAAAACCCAGGTCCTCTTTTTTACGCACCACGGGGCATTTCTGAACCTGGTGGAAAAAACCGTGCCGCAAAGCAAGATCATCACACTGGGAAGGTGAGCTGCCGGCACGAAGTGGCACGGCTTCAAAGAAAGACCTTCCGGGCAGCTCGTCCGCCAGGAAGGTCTACCTGAAACCATTTGAGGATCGCGATTATAATGCGACAATAACTACGCCCAAATCTTTTTCCAGGGATTGGATGCGTTCCAGCTCTTCCGGGGTCAGCTGGGCCGGTTCCATCTGGTGACAGCTGTAGGCCAGGAGCGTTCGTCCCAGTTCTTTTTCTAGATGCTGCAGTGAATCGAGTTTTTCCCCGTCCAGGGAGGGATAGGAGCAGATCAGTGCAAACACCTCCTGTTCAAATCTTTGCAATATTAAGATAAATATACCCTAAACTTCTGATGTTTTCAAGAGATTTTTGCGATGACATTTTTGCAATCACCATCGCTTGAAGTTTGAGAAAGCAGCGAACATGACCAAGGATAATGATGGAGATGATCGAAATCATTGCCGTGGGGAACGAACTGCTGAACGGCAGTGTACAGGACACCAATACCTAAATACAAGCGGTTCGCGGAAGCTTTCCCGGCGGTTTACCTCAAGGCGAGATCGGGGATGTTCGAGGGTAATCCCCGGTTGGTCCTCACCCACTTCGTGCGCAGGCAGGCAGAGGACCAGGGGGGCCTACCCTGGACCAGGCCGTCCGTGCTTTGCGGTTCTGGCTGGAGGCGGATAACATCCAAACCGGGGACTGGGATTAGAAATGTGATCTTGAGTATCCCTGGCGACTGCAGCAGCCGGAGCATTCGGAAGGAAGCAATACCGGGGGAAGCTGTTCCCTGCACAGATTTGCTCCTGTTTTATCTATACCGCAGGGTTTTCTTCGGCCTGTTTCTATCCGGTTCTCGGCGGTTCTTCCGTGCTCTGCTTCAGGCTCCGGGTGTAAAAAAAATACCAGGCATAAGACAGGACAACCAGGGTGAAACTGACCAGAAGAGAATAGAGGCTGATTTTAACTATCAGCAAGAGCAGCCCGGCAATGCTGAAAAGCTGCAGCCAGGGAAAGAGCGGGGCCCGAAAAGAGGGACGATAGGCTTCCAGATTTTGCCTGCGCATGATGATCACGGCCAGGTTGGTAAGAATGTATGTCAGCATAAGCAGAGACGAAGCGGCTTCAACCAGCATCTCCAACTTCAACCAGAGCATGGCGGCCAGGATGAATCCACCCGTGAAAAAGACGGATACATAGGGGATGGGTTTTTGAGCCGTTGTATTCAGGAATAATGCGGGGATCAGGCGGTTTCGGCTCATCGCCAGGGGATAACGGGAGGCCGAGGCGATTCCGGCATTGGCGGTGGTCACAAAGGCCAGCAAGGCGGCGAGAGTCATAAGAATTGCCCCCGTGGAACCCAGGTAGACAGCAGCTCCGTCGGCAACGGGCGTCAGGGAGGCCTGCAGTAAATCGGAATCCAGGTTGCCGATCACCACAAAAATCACCAGGGTATAAACAATCCCTGTTAATACCAGGGCCATCAGCATGCCCAGGGGGATATTGTGCTTGGGCCGTTTAACCTCTTCGGCCAAGCCGGTAATACTCAGCATACCCCCGTACGAGATAAAGATGAAGCCAGCCGCTGCCAAGATGCCCCCGGGACCATGCGGTGAAAAGGGAACGAATCGATTTACGGTTACCGATGTGAGTCCCCAGGCTGATACTCCTAAAAGGAGCCCTGCGAGGGCCAGGGTTAGCAGGGTCTGGGTTTTCCCGACCAGGCTGACGCCCCGCAAGTTAATGGCTACAAAGATCAGGCAGAATACTGCCGAGATTAGAAGAGGATTGACACCGGTAAAAATAGCCGAGTACACTCCCAGGCCGATGAGAGAAAAGGAACTCTTCAAGCTGATGGAAAGCCAGCGGGCGAAACCGGCCACGGAGCCCATGCCCGGTCCCATGCTTTTGTTGACGAAAAAGTATATACCTCCGGCTCTAGGCATGGCCGTGGCCAGCTCGGCTGCACTGAGCATGGTCGGCAGGGCGATCAACGCTGCCAGCAAATAGGACAGGATCACGGCAGGGCCGGCCTGGGCGAAGGCAAGCCCGGGAATCACAAAGAGCCCCGAAGAGATCATCGAACCGGCTGTAATGGTGGTCACGTCTATCAAACTGAGTTCTCTTTTCAGTGAAGAACCCGGAGCATTTCTTATTCCTGTGGGCATGTATTGTACCCCGTCTTGTCTTTTTTGTCTTACCGCATGTCTGCTGGTAGCTGGCAAACAGTTCAGGCCAAGCTATTTTCTACTGTAGCAGTACTTTACCACACTGCATTGGAAATTCCAAGATATGGGCTTCAATATAAAATTAAGGGAATGAAGAAAGGACAACTGCTGATGATTTTGACGGAGATGATGCGGGCGAACCAGCAGGGTCTGCGAGCAGAATGTAGAATTCTTAGCATAAAGCTGCATCAATTTTGCATCTTTTCCCTGATCAATTTCGGGAAGAACTGCAGAAAGGAGACATAAATGGAAAATGGAGAAAACCGTGTTGATGGAAAAGGAAGGGGCCGTGGCAACGATCACCATGAACCGGCCCGAAGCTTTTAATGCTCTCAACCTCGCATTAGGGGAAGGGCTTGTCCGTGCCCTGGAAGCGTGTTTCGATCCTGCCGTGCGAGCTGTTGTGCTCACCGGGGTGGGTAAGAGCTTCTGCTCCGGAGGAGATCTCAAGGCGATGAAAGAAGCTGGCGCAGGTAATGTTTCGGATTTTATCCGTGACCTGACAAAACCACTGCACCGGCTGATTACCGATATTCGCCTCCTGCCCAAACCTGTCATCGCAGCGATTAACGGCTCCCTGGGCGGAGCGGGCTTGAGTATTGCCCTGGCCTGCGACCTGCGTTTTGCTGTAGACGGGGCGAGGTTCAAGCAGGCCTATAGCAGCGTGGGGCTGGTCCCTGACGGTGGGCTGACTGTATTTCTGCCCGCAATGGTAGGTTTCAGCAAGTCATCGGAGTTGTTAATGCTAGACCCCGTTTTTGATGCTGTAACGGCGAAAGAGCTGGGTATTGTGCACGATGTGTTCAGCCAGGATGAATTTGCAGGCAAGGTTCATGCCCAGGCACAGGAACTGGCCGGAGGCGCTACCCTTTCCTATGCCCGGTCAAAAGAACTGATCAACGCCGCCTTGCTGCCGCACCTGGAAAAGCAGCTTGAACGGGAACGCCAGGGAGTGATCGCCGCTGCAAAAACAAGGGATGCCGCCGAGGGGATTGAGGCTTTTTTTGCCAAGCGGCGACCCAATTTCCAGGGCGAGTAACTTCCAGCCCAAAGCACGCAAAATACAGAATACCCAGGTTCGTTTGCTCAAAACATCAATGCAGTATTAAAAAGGGACAAAGGGCGCTTAAGCTCTTTGTCCCCCAAAATAATCATGTTGTATCCCTGGTCGGAAATCACAATAATGATCGTTTCAGCAGAATATCCTTGCTTCAAGAGGGTGTTGGCTTCAATTTCCTTCTTTGCAAAGGTTTTCACCGCGTCTGCCTGAATTCCTTACATTGTATATTTTAACGAAAAGAGAGCTTAGATCTTGAAAGGTCTTGAATTGTAAGATTTATGATAAAATGAATTAAAAAAAGTAATATGAAAAGAACTGCCCTAATAAAATATTTGGGAGGGCAAATATGGATTTAGATAAATTACTGGCCCGCCGTCTGCCAGACCCCTTACTGCGAGCTGCGGTCAGGCTCATTCTCAGCCGCAAGACAAAACTGCAGGAGATTAAAAATATTCAAGAGCGCCAGTCTTTTATCTCTGCCTTTGCAGAAAGTTTGAAAAAAGAAAAGATTGCCGTGCACACGGATGAGGCCAATGAACAGCACTACGAGCTGCCGCCGCAATTTTTTCAAGCTGTGCTGGGCAAAATGCTTAAATACAGCTGTGGCTACTGGCCTGATCGCCCCGATCTGCGCCAGGTGAGTAACGGCCTCGATCGCTCGGAAGAGGAGATGTTGGCCTTGACCTGCCGACGGGCCGAGGTCTCCGACGGCCAGCAGATCCTGGATCTGGGCTGTGGGTGGGGTGCTACTGCCCTGTACATGGCCCGGGAATATCGCGGAGTGCAGGTAACTGCCGTGTCAAACGCTGCTCCGCAAATTGCATACATCAATGGTGAGGCGAAAAGACTTGCCCACAGCAACCTCTTGGCGATGAAGGCTGATATAAATGATCTTGATCTGCTGCAAAAATTTGATCGCGTGATCAGCGTGGAAATGTTTGAACACATGCGCAACTACGAGGCCCTGCTTAAAAAGATAGCCGGCTTTATCAAGCCCGGCGGGAAGCTCTTCATCCACATTTTCAGCCATCATACCTACCCTTTTCGTTACGAAAACCGCACGGGAAGGGACTGGATGGCCAGGCACTTCTTCACCGGCGGCACGATGCCCAGCAAGGATTTATTGCACTACTTCCTCGACGATTTTACCTTGGAGAAGCAGTGGGCGCTACCGGGTACCCATTACCGCTACACCCTGGAGGCCTGGCTGCAAAAAATGGATCGGCAGCGCGATCAGATCTATCCGCTCTTTCTAGAAACCTACGGTGCAGGCGAAGCGGAAAAGTGGTGGAACTACTGGCGGCTCTTCTTCCTTTCCTGTGCCGAGTTCTTTGGTTTCAGGGACGGCAATGAGTGG
>PWRN01000016.1 GCA_003556225.1 Syntrophomonadaceae bacterium | reverse complement strand
CCTGGCTCGCTAAACAATACGTGATCGCCGACGTCAACGTCGTCTTCCCATGATCCACATGACCAATGGTCCCCACGTTAACATGCGGCTTCGTCCTCTCAAACTTCTTCTTGGCCATTTTACATTACCTCCTAGATCTCAAGTGAAATAATCATGTTATAATGCGTATGCTTTACTTACAATCTTATCCGCAATCTGACCCGGCAACTCAGCATAGTGAGAAAACTCCATGGAATACGTACCCCGTCCCTGGGTATGCGATCGTAAATCCGTGGCATATCCGAACATTTCCGAAAGGGGAACAAACCCTTTAATTATCTGGCTGCCGCCGCGCGGCTCAATACCTTCAATTTTTCCGCGCCTGGAGTTGATGTCTCCGATCACTTCTCCCATGTATTCTTCGGGAACAATGATTTCTACTTTCATCACGGGCTCCAAGAGGGCCGGATTTCCCTTGGTCATTGCTTTTTTAAATCCCTGGGAAGCGGCAATTTTAAACGCCATCTCGGAAGAATCCACCTGGTGGAAGGAGCCGTCCAACAGCATGGCCTTCACATCGATGACCTGGTAGCCAGCCAGTACACCGCCGCTGAGAGCTTCTTTAAAACCAGCTTCCACGGCGGGGATAAACTCTTTGGGGATAACGCCTCCTGTTGTCTTATCTTCAAATACAAATCCGCTGCCGCGTTCCAGGGGTGCCAGTTCCAGGACCACGTGACCATACTGCCCACGCCCCCCAGATTGACGGATGAATTTTCCTTCGGCTTTTGCAGGCACGAGGATGGTTTCCTTGTAAGAAACCTGGGGACGGCCAACGTTGGCTCCTACTTTGAAATCCCGCAACAGCCGGTCCACGATGATCTCCAGGTGCAGCTCCCCCATCCCGGAAATAATGATCTGTCCGGTTTCTTCATCGGTTTCCGCCTGGAAGGTGGGATCTTCTTCGGATAGTTTTTGCAGGGAAATCGTCATTTTTTCCTGGTCGGCCTTGGTTTTAGGCTCAATGGCAATGTGAATCACCGGCACCGGGAATTTAATGTTTTCCAGGATGATAGGAGCCTGCTCATCACAAAGTGAATCACCCGTTCCCGCTTTTTTTAACCCCACGGCTGCAACTATATCACCGGCGGAGGCTTCCCGGAGTTCTTCCCGATGGTTGGCATGCATACGTAAAAGCCGTCCAATACGCTCCTTGACCTGCTTATGGGTATTGTACACATAGGAACCAGCCTTGACCTTTCCTGAATAGATACGGAAAAACGTTAATTTTCCTGTGTAGGGATCGGTCATGATTTTAAAGGCCAGTGCAGCAAACGGTTCGTTTTCATCTGCATTTCTAAAGGCCTCTTCGCCACTGGAAGGAACTTGCCCTTTTACCGGAGGCACGTCCAGCGGTGATGGCAGATAATGGACTATGGAGTCAAGAAGTGGTTGAACCCCTTTGTTTTTGTACGATGACCCGCAAAGAACCGGAACCAAAAGGTTATTAATGGTCGCCACCCGAAGTGCCGCGCGGATTTCTTCTTCGCTGACTGTCTGTCCTTCGACATATTTTTCCATAATATTGTCATCCACTTCGGCCAATGCTTCCAATATTTTTTCTCGATACTTCAGTGCAAGATCCCGCAATTCATCAGGAATATCGGTTTCGTCACTGCGCGTACCTAAATCATCTAAATAATTTACGGATTTAAAACGAACCAGGTCTACGATACCGCTGAACGTATCTTCTGCACCAATAGGCAGCTGCGTAGGCACAACGGGAGCTTTCAGTCGGGAGCGCATCATCCGGAGCGTATTAAAAAAATCAGCTCCTGTCATATCCATTTTATTGATATAAGCAATGCGGGGAACCCCATAGCGATCGGCTTGCCGCCATACAGTCTCAGACTGAGGCTCAACTCCTCCTTTGGCGCAAAAAACACCCACGGCGCCATCAAGAACGCGCAGGGAACGCTCCACCTCTACAGTAAAGTCCACGTGTCCTGGTGTGTCTATGATGTTAATAATCGAATCTTTCCAATGACAGGTTGTGGCCGCAGAAGTGATCGTAATGCCTCTTTCCTGTTCCTGGATCATCCAGTCCATGGTGGCTGCACCATCATGCACTTCACCAAGCCTGTGAACCTTGCCTGTATAGAACAAAATACGCTCTGTTGTTGTGGTTTTTCCTGCATCAATGTGTGCGATAATCCCAATATTCCTGGTTTTTCTCAAATCCATACGAAAAAATCCTCCTCTTTCCAAAACACCAGAATGCCGGAGAATGAAAACTCTTTACCAGCGGTAATGAGCAAAGGCCTTGTTGGCTTCGGCCATTTTGTGCGTGTCTTCTTTTTTCTTAACCGTTGTGCCTGTATTGTTGGCCGCGTCCATGAGTTCACCGGCCAACCGTTGGGCCATGGTCTTTTCACCTCGAGCCCTGGCTGCCTTCACCAACCACCTGATCGCAAGAATAAGCTTGCGGCGCTGGCTCACCTCAATAGGAACCTGGTACGTCGCCCCTCCCACCCGTCGTGGTTTTACCTCCAAAACGGGAGAAACATTCCGTACGGCTGTTTCAAAAACCTCCAATGGATCACTACCGCTTTTTTCTTTAATAATCTCCAGGGCATCATAAAATATTGTCTGTGCAGTGCCCCTGGCCCCATCGTACATAAGCTTATTGATGAACCTGGAAACCAAATCGCTTTCATACAAGGGGTCGGGCATAATTTGTCTTTTTGGTACAGGACCCTTTCTCGGCAAATTTATCCCTCCTTTTCAAACATTCGCGAGCAAGCAATTACGGTGTTATGCTTTTGGCCTTTTGGCCCCATACTTGGAGCGCCCCTGTTTCCTGTTTTCTACTCCTGCTGCATCCAGGGTTCCACGAACCAGGTGATAGCTAACCCCGGGAAGGTCTTTCACCCTTCCACCCCTGACCAGTACAACAGAGTGTTCCTGGAGGTTATGTCCGATCCCAGGAATATATGCTGTGACCTCAATCCCGTTTGTCAGTCTGACCCGGGCGATCTTGCGCAGGGCAGAGTTGGGCTTTTTTGGAGTCGTTGTGGAAACCCGGGTGCAAACCCCGCGTTTTTGTGGAGAACTATCCAGGGCTGGCGCCGTTGATTTCTTCTTGATGGTTTTTCTTCCTCTGCGAACAAGTTGACTGATTGTAGGCACCAAAACACCCCCCTTCTCATCACGATTTTAGTTTTTACGCAAGCAATCTATTTTGCGACAACCGCTGCCACAGCAGCCCCAACTTTAATATTGCAAGCCTTCCCCAGTTGAGACATGGAATCAACATGGCAGAGTTTAATTCCTTTTTGACTGCACGATTTAACGATGGGTTCGGTTATTTTCTCATCCGCATCCTCCGCAATAAAAACGACCAAAGCGGAGCCGCTATCCAACGCTTTAGTAGTCTGGCGAGTTCCAACGACTTTGTTTTGTGCCTGCTGTAGTTCTTCCAGGGTCAAAAACATCCATCCTCCTCATGTCCATAAATCATCGAAGGTATCACCCCGACAGGGACACTCAGATATTTTATCACCGCCATCAACAATTGTCAATTCTGTAATCGCCTCAACCCCGGGCTTTTTCACGATTCCTCTTGATCAACAACGGTCGATACCTGTTCTTTCTCGTCTTTCACTTCATCTTCGTTCGCTCCATCATCTTCCGTTTCATCTGGCTCCTGTTCTTCTGAGATTGCGTCCGGTTTGCCCTCAGCTTCCTTTTCCCCTTCCTGGCTAGTATCCTCCATGTCCTGCAGGTCTTCATTTCGTAGAAGTCCCGTCTCCGAAAAGGCCGTGTCATCGAGGATTTTTTCCATTTCGATCATATCTTCTTTCTTGTCCTCTTGAACAACCCCTTCATCTTCTTGAACCTCAAAATCCATTTCATCAACGGGGGGCTCATCATACAGGGGCAAAACACGGATATTACGGTACCGCGACATTCCCGTTCCAGCAGGGATGAGCTTGCCGATGATCACATTTTCTTTCAGCCCCAGCAGCGGATCCACTTTTCCTTTGATAGAAGCATCTGTCAGCACCCGTGTGGTCTCCTGGAATGAGGCCGCAGACAGGAAGGAGTCTGTAGCCAAAGATGCTTTTGTTATCCCCAGCAGCACAGGACGAGCTACCGCCGGACTGCCACCTGCCTCCATAACCTTGCGGTTTACGTCTTCCACGGTAAAGCTGTCCTCGAGGCTTCCCGGCAGCAATTCCGTATCTCCTGCATCGTCCAGCTTAACTTTTTTCAGCATCTGGCGAATCATAACCTCAATATGTTTATCGTTAATATCTACACCCTGCAGCTTGTATACGCGCTGCACCTCCTGCAGCAGGTAGAGTTGAACACCACGAATTCCCCGCACTTTCAACAAATCATGGGGATTAATGGACCCTTCGGTTAATTCTTCGCCGGCTTCGATCACTTCATTTTCTTTAATTTTGAGCCGGGCACCATAAGGAACCTGGTACGTTTTGATCTCACCGTGGGGCGAAAATACCTTCACTTCACGCTTATTGCGGGTTTCTCGGAGTTCCACGCGGCCGGAGATTTCACTGATCAGGGATTGACCCTTGGGCTTTCGAGCTTCAAATAATTCCTCAACCCGCGGCAGACCCTGGGTGATATCATCACCGGCAACACCACCGGTGTGGAAGGTTCTCATCGTCAGCTGTGTCCCCGGCTCTCCGATCGATTGAGCCGCAATGATACCCACGGCTTCACCCACATCGACCAGTTGACCCGTTGCCAGGTTGCGACCGTAACACTTCACACAGACACCAAACCTGGATTTGCAGGTTAACACAGAACGTATGTTAACCGACTTGATCCCTGTACTGACAATGAGGGCAGAAACTTCTTCGTCCATAAACTGGTTGGCCTCAACCAGTACCTGATCCGTTTCAGGGTGCTTGACCTGATCCAGGGCAAACCTGCCGACGATGCGGTCGCAAAGATCTTCGATCACTTCATCTCCATCAATGATTTCATGGACTTCCACGCCTTGCACCGTACCGCAGTCCACATCCCGGACAATGACATCCTGGGCAACATCTACCAGGCGGCGTGTCAGGTAGCCGGAATCAGCCGTTTTCAAGGCCGTGTCCGCCAAACCCTTGCGCGCGCCGTGTGTGGAGATAAAGTATTCCAGCACCGTTAAACCTTCTCGAAAGTTTGCCTTGATAGGGATGTCGTGGATTCTGCCTGTTGGATCAGCCATCAGTCCTCGCATCCCGGCCAGCTGGGTAATCTGGGATTCATTTCCCCTGGCACCTGATTGAGACATCATGAAGACGGGGTTAAATTCATCGAAGTTTTGCATTAACGCCGATGAGATATCTTCTTTAGCCCGGTGCCAGATTTCGATGATCCGGTCATAACGTTCATCATCCGTGATTAAACCCCGGCGGAACTGTTTTTCGATCTCTTCTACATGCTTTTCCGCTCCAACCAGGGTTTCTGCTTTGGCTTCAGGGACATCAATATCATCAATCCCAATGGTGATACCGGCGCGGGTGGCAAAAGCAAAACCCTGTTTTTTCACATCATCAAGTATTTCCGTGGTCTTGGTGCTCCCGTACTTGCGAAAGCAAAGAGAGATCAAGTCACCCATAAAGCTTTTCTTGATCGCCTTGTTGGGCTGCAGCTGGTGCATGGTCTTGCGCAGCTCACCCGGAGTCATATCATTTCGTGCCCGCAGATAACCCTCCTGCAGCATCAGCTGCATATCAGAATGATTGATATAGGGAAAGTCCTCGGGAAATATTTCATTGAAGAGCAGTTTGCCGGGGGTGGTCACCAGGAATTTGCGGCCATTCTCCTGGCCTTCTATTTGCAGGTTCGGCTTTTTGGATTCCGTCACGTCGACAATAATTCTCGCATGCAGCTCAATACCGCCCTGTTGATAGGCCAAAACAGCTTCATGGCTGTTAAGGAAGAGCTTTCCTTCCCCCCGCGCGCCATGTCGCTCCACCGTCATATAATAGACCCCTAAAACCAAATCCTGGGTGGGTGAAACAACGGGGCGGCCATCCTTGGGGTTTAACAGGTTGTTGGATGAGAGCATCAAAAGACGCGCTTCCGACTGGGCTTCCGCTGACAGGGGAACATGAACGGCCATCTGGTCACCATCGAAATCAGCGTTGTAGGCAGTACAAACCAGGGGATGAATCTGAATGGCCCGGCCCTCTACCAGCACGGGCTCAAAGGCTTGAATGCCCAAACGGTGCAGAGTCGGGGCACGGTTCAGCAGCACGGGGTGATCTTTAATCACTTCTTCCAACACACCCCAAACCTCTGGGCGAACTTTTTCCACCATACGCTTGGCTGACTTAATATTATGAGCGTGTCCATCCCGTACGAGTTTACGCATCACGAATGGTTTAAAGAGCTCCAGGGCCATCTCTTTAGGGAGACCGCATTGGTAAAGTTTCAGTTCGGGCCCGACCACGATCACAGAACGGCCCGAATAATCAACGCGCTTGCCCAGCAAATTTTGTCGAAAGCGACCCTGTTTCCCTTTTAACATATCGCTCAAAGATTTTAAGGGGCGATTCCCCGGGCCGGTTACAGGTCGTCCGCGGCGACCGTTATCCACCAGGGCATCAACAGCCTCCTGCAGCATACGCTTTTCGTTGCGGACAATAATATCCGGAGCTCCCAAATCAAGGAGCCTTTTCAGGCGATTGTTACGGTTTATTACCCGGCGGTAGAGATCATTGAGATCAGAGGTAGCAAAGCGGCCGCCGTCCAGCTGAACCATGGGACGCAAATCAGGGGGTATCACGGGAATGACATCCAGGATCATCCAGCTGGATAGATTGCCGGATTTGCGAAAAGCCTCCACCACTTCCAAACGGCGGATAGCCCGAACTTTCTTCTGTCCACTGCAGATTTTAATCTCCTGGCGCATTTCTTCGGTCAGCTCTTCCAGGTCGATTTCTTCCAGGAGCTTTTTGACCGCTTCTGCACCCATCTCTGCCTTAAAACCTTTCCCGGCCGCGAAAATGGCTTCATATTTTTCCCTGTACTCCCGGTATTCCGCTTCAGAGAGGAGCTGTTTTTTGCTCAGGTATGTTTCACCGGGGTCAATGACAACGTAAGCCGCAAAGTATAGAATTTTTTCCAGGGCCCGGGGAGACATATCCAGGAGCAATCCCATCCGGCTGGGAATACCCTTGAAATACCAGATGTGAGAAACGGGCGCAGCAAGCTCGATATGACCCATGCGTTCGCGGCGCACCTTGGCCCGGGTAACCTCAACACCGCAGCGATCGCAAACAATACCCTTGTAGCGAACACGCTTGTATTTTCCGCAATGACATTCCCAATCCTTTTGGGGGCCAAATATTTTCTCGCAAAACAGGCCTTCCCGCTCCGGTTTCAACGTGCGGTAGTTGATGGTTTCAGGCTTTTTCACTTCACCCCTGGACCAGGCCCTAATTTGCTCGGGTGAGGCCAGACTTATCTGTAAGGCATCAAAATTGTTGACATCCAACAAAGGTGATTTCCCCCTTCCACGTAGTGCTGATGCCTGTCTTACTTAAAAAGTCAACGCTTTAAAGGTTATCTTCATCGTCTTCTGTGCCAATGCTGCTTCGTACTCTGGACGGCTCTTCTTCCTCCACTTCATCTTCCTCTTCCAATTCCAGGTCTTTTTCAACGATTTCCTCTTCTACATATTCTTCTTCTGTTTCTGTCTCTTCTTCTTCATCGCCGGTAAAGGGATTATAGTTATCCAAATCCAGGGAGACCCTCTCCAGCTCTTCGTTATCCATGAGTTCAGGTTCTTTTTCTTTGTCCAGCTCCAATTTCCCCGGCATCCTTTCTTCTTCCGTATCTTCTACGCCTTCAATATTTACGTCGAGCAAGAAATCCGTGTCATCGTCTTCCTCTCGAATCGGGACTTCATCGTAGTTCTCCCCCAGTACTTTTACATCCAACCCCAGGCTTTGGAGTTCTTTCACCAACACCTTGAATGACTCCGGCACACCGGGCTCGGGGATGTTGTCACCTTTAACGATGGCTTCGTAGGTTTTTACTCGACCCACGACATCGTCTGACTTAACCGTCAGAATTTCCTGCAGCGTATAAGCGGAACCGTAGGCTTCCAGCGCCCAGACTTCCATTTCCCCGAAACGCTGGCCACCGAACTGCGCTTTGCCGCCCAAGGGCTGCTGGGTAACGAGGGAATAAGGACCTGTTGAGCGGGCATGGATCTTGTCATCAACCAGGTGAGCCAGCTTGAGCATATAGATATAACCCACAGTAACTTCGTTATCAAATGCTTCACCTGTTCGCCCATCCCGCAAAACGGTTTTACCGTTTATGGGAAGCTCTGCTTCGGTGAAAGCAGCAAAAACATCCTTTTCATGGGCCCCATCAAAAACAGGAGACGCGATACGCAAGTCCAGAACCTGGGCTGCCCAACCGAGATGGCTTTCCAGGACCTGGCCGACATTCATCCGTGATGGCACACCCAGCGGATTCAAAACAATTTCTACGGGTTGGCCTTCGGGCAGATAGGGCATATCTTCTTCGGGAAGAATCCTGGCGATAACCCCCTTGTTGCCGTGCCTGCCGGCCATTTTGTCACCTTCGGATATTTTCCTTTTTTGTGCGATATATACCCGTACCAGCTGGTTTACACCGGGAGAAAGTTCATCTCCTGCTTCCCGGGAAAACACTTTCACATCAACAATCATACCCGATTCACCATGGGGAACCCGCAGAGACGTATCCCTGACTTCACGCGCTTTTTCTCCAAAGATCGCCCTGAGCAGCCTCTCCTCTGCCGTGAGCTCCGTTTCTCCTTTAGGTGTTACTTTGCCCACCAGGATGTCCCCGGCGCGAACCTCAGCGCCTATGGAGATAATGCCCCGCTCATCCAAATCCTTGAGGGCATCTTCGCCCACATTGGGGATGTCCCGGGTGATTTCTTCCGGCCCCAGCTTGGTGTCCCGGGCTTCAGCTTCGTACTCTTCGATATGAATGGAAGTAAAAATATCTTCCTTAACCAGTTTTTCACTGATTAGAATGGCGTCCTCGTAGTTGTAACCCTCCCAGGGCATAAAGGCAACCAAGATATTCCGGCCCAGGGCCATCTCGCCCTGATCCGTGCAGGGCCCATCAGCCAATATTTCAGCTTTTTTGACCGACTGGCCTTTCTTGACGATGGGCCGCTGATTCATACAAGTTCCCTGGTTGGAGCGCTTAAATTTATGCAGCAGGTAAATATCGCACCCCTTATAAGGGTAAGAAAGCGCTTTTTCCGTAAAAACTTCCTGGGTCCGACCGTGGATGACCTGGCTGGGCCCTTCAGGATCCTCGTCCCGTTGAACCACCACCTGGGTGCTGGTAACGGATGCGACCCTACCGGGGTTAATGGCAGCCACAACAACCCCTGAATCCAGGGCCGCTTTGGCTTCCATGCCGGTTCCGACAAGGGGCGCCTCGCTTTTTAAGAGAGGAACGGCCTGGCGCTGCATGTTTGACCCCATCAATGCTCGATTGGCATCGTCGTTTTCCAGGAAAGGAATCAGTGCCGTCGCCACGCTAACCAGCTGTTTGGGCGAGACATCCATGTAATCCACTTCCTCGGGAGGCACCAAGACGGTATCTTTTTGAAAGCGGCATGTCACGTTGGTCTTTAAAAAATGGCCCTCATGATCAATCAGTGCATTGGCCTGGGCGATAATATACTCATCTTCATCGTCAGCTGTGAGGTAGACCACATCGTGGGTGACCACGTTTTTTTCTTTGTCCACCCGGCGGTACGGAGTTTCGATAAAACCATACTCGTTGCTGCGGGCAAAAGTGCTCAGTGAACCGATCAGGCCGATGTTCGGTCCTTCCGGGGTCTCAATGGGACACATTCTTCCGTAGTGGGAGTGATGCACATCGCGGACTTCAAACCCCGCCCGCTCCCTGCTTAATCCCCCCGGGCCCAGGGCACTTAAACGCCTTTTATGCGTCAGTTCAGCCAGGGGATTGGTCTGATCCATGAACTGGGAAAGCTGGCTGCTTCCAAAAAACTCCTTGATGGAAGCAATGACCGGACGGATATTGATCAGGGCTTGGGGAGTCACCGCTTCGACATCCTGGATGGTCATCCGTTCCCGGACCACCCTTTCCATGCGGGAGAGTCCAATCCGAAATTGATTTTGCAAAAGCTCTCCCACGCTGCGCAGTCGACGGTTGCCCAGGTGATCAATGTCATCAGGGCTTCCCACGCCATCCATGAGGTTCAGCAGATAACCGATCGCTGAAACAATATCATCGGGGGTAAGATGTTTAATTTGTGAGGCCACGGTTCCATTGCTGATTACTTTACAGGCCTTATGCTCCTGGTTAAATACCTTGATCCGCTGCAACCGACGCTCTTCAATCTGCTTATAAATGGCGGCATTTACTGTTGTGCCCTGCTCGGCGATGATCTCACCGGAATCTGGATCGGTAAAATCTTCTGCCAGGGCATTAAAAATAAGGCGTCCGCGCAGGGATAATTTTTTGTTTACTTTATAACGCCCAACTTTGGCGAAATCATACCGCTTGGGATCAAAAAAAAGCGATTCAAACAAGTTGCGAGCATTTTCTGCATTCAATGGTTCGCCAGGCCTCAAGCGTTTGTATATCTCCAGCAAACCTTCTTCTTCAATAGTCGTTTGATCTTTGTCCAGGGTGTTATTAATGCGAAAATCATCGTCGTAGAGTTCAAGAATTTCGTTGTTGGTCCCGTAGCCAATGGCTCGCAAAAGAACGGTTGCCGGAAGCTTGCGGGTTCGGTCAACTTTTACCCAAATCATATCATTGATATCTGTTTCAAATTCCAACCATGCTCCCCGGTTCGGGATAATGGTGCCAGTATAAAGGTATTTTCCGCTCACAAACTGGCTGTTAAAATAAACTCCTGGAGAGCGAACCAGCTGGCTCACAATGACTCTCTCTGCGCCGTTGATAATGAAGGTCCCGTTCGCCGTCATCAAGGGAAAGTCTCCCATGAAAACTTCCTGCTCCTTGACTTCACCCGTTTCACGGTTCACCAGGCGAACCTGGACTTTCAAGGGCACAGCATAAGTTGCATCCCGTTCTTTGCATTCTTCTACTGAATACTTCGGTTCTCCCAAAGAATAGTCGATAAATTCGAGGACAAGGTTTTGTGTAAAATCTTTTATCGGGGACACATCGTGGAATACTTCACGTAAACCTTCTTCTAAAAACCAGCGGTAAGAGCTCTTTTGAATTTCGACGAGATCGGGAAGGTCCAAAATTTCATCAATGCGGGAATAAGATCTTCTTTTCCTTTTCCCCGCCTCGACCTCCATAAACATAAAAAAAATCACTCCCCCGATTTATTTTTCAATGCAGCGAGCCTCAAGAAATGTACAGCACATGCCTCGTCAATTTTAATCTTGACCCAATGGTTAACCTTCTTTCAAACATGTTTTTAAAAATTTAGCTGAACCCGCGGTTTCTACTGGGCGGCAATTTGATTGGTCCATGACCCGTTGACCGCTGCCAAAACTTATCGCCGAACACCTTGCTTTTACACCGTTAATCCCCGTTTTCCGCAACATTTGAAATCCGCTCAGAACCTAAGGGAACTTTTACGCATTTTATAATATTATCATACTTTATAAATGCAGTCAATAAAAAAGCACAAAATTTGTGGAACCAGAGCGTTCAGATCTTTACTGCAGCAAGCAACAGAAATGAAACACCACCAACTCCGGGGG
>PWRN01000040.1 GCA_003556225.1 Syntrophomonadaceae bacterium | reverse complement strand
GCGTTTTACGCACCCACGGCAAGGAGTCGGCTGCCCGGGAAGTCATTCACAGCGCCGTGCAGCAGGGAATCGGTTATTTCGATACGGCTGTCGCCTATGCAGGCAGCCAGGGTTACTACGGCCATTACTGGCGGGAGCAAAAAGCCCTCCGGGAGAGGATCTTTCACACCAGCAAATCGGCCCGGCGGGATAAGAAAGGCGCGCTGACGGAACTGGACCAGACCCTCTCAACCCTGGGGATGGCATACCTGGACCTGTGGCAAATTCATGACGTGCGTACCCGGGCTGATCTGAGCCGCATCGAGGCTCCCGGCGGTGCGCTGGAAGCCTTCCTGGAAGCAAAGGAAAACGGAAAAACCCGCTATATCGGGGTAACCGGTCATCATGATCCGGCCGTACTGACAGAGGCTGTCCAAAGATGGCCCGTTGACGTCGTGCTGTTGCCCATCAATCCCGTGGAAGAAATCTTGGGTGGGTTCATGGACGGCACTTTAACGGCTGCCCGGGAAAAAGGCCTGGCCGTGGTTGCCATGAAAATCCTGGGTGCTTCCCACTACCTCGCCCCGGCTGCCGGGATTACGGCGGAGCGCTTGATCCGCTATGCCCTCTCCCATGACGTGGATGTAGCCATCGTCGGCTGTTCTTCCAGCCAGGAAGTTGAGACCCTGGCGCAAGCTGGAAGTCCTTTTACGCCGCTGAGCCCGGAGGAACGCCACGACATCGTCCAGGCCTTTCAACCCGTCGCCCGGAAACTGGCCTATTACCGCGGTCCCCAGGCCTGACAATTTTGTTGTAAATCCCGTGGCTGAGAGCAAGCTGGGAAACAAGGGTTTATTCCCGGGCAAGCCGGGGCACCCGGTAAAAAATACAAATAACTACGGCCGCCTTACAGCATACCATCGTTGTTCGATCGGCGGCCAGCAGAGGAGATATCATGTCAAAAAACAAAAGCATCATTAAAACAGGCTGGAATCTGGATCACAGTTACCTGCAGCTGCCAGGTGCCTTTTATACGCGCCTGAACCCAACCCCGGTGTCCGCGCCAACACTGGTTCTATTTAACGACCCATTGGCCCGTTCACTGGGGCTTGACGCTGATGCGTTAGACGGCGAGGAAGGGGCGGCCATCTTCTCCGGGAACCATCTCCCCGAAGGGGCACAGCCGCTGGCCCAGGCCTACGCGGGCCACCAGTTCGGTCATTTTACCATCCTGGGTGACGGTCGGGCGCACCTGCTGGGCGAGCAAATCACACCATCGGGAGAGCGTTATGACATTCAGCTCAAGGGTTCCGGGCAAACGCCCTACTCCCGCCGCGGAGACGGCCGTGCGGCCCTGGGTCCCATGCTGCGGGAATACATCATCAGCGAAGCGATGCACGCCCTGGGGATCCCCACGACCCGCAGCCTGGCCGTGGTCACCACGGGAGACCCGGTATTCCGCGAAACTGTTTTGCCCGGGTCCATCTTAACGCGGGTGGCAGCCAGCCACCTGCGCGTCGGTACCTTTGAATTCGCCGCCAGGACTCGCACCATTGATGAACTACGTTCCCTGGCCGATTACACCATCCAGCGGCACTACCCGGGGGTCGAGACGAGCGAAAACCCCTATCTCGGGCTTTTGCAGGAAGTGATCAAGAGGCAGGCCGTCCTGATTGCCCGCTGGCAGCTGGTCGGTTTCATCCACGGTGTCATGAACACGGATAACATGGCCCTGAGCGGGGAAACCATCGACTACGGCCCCTGTGCCTTTATGGACACGTACAGCCCGGATACCGTGTTCAGCTCCATCGACCACCAGGGACGTTATGCCTACGGCAACCAACCCTACATGGGCGCCTGGAATTTAACGCGCTTCGCGGAGACGCTGCTGCCCCTGCTGCACCCGGACCAGCCCCGGGCGGTAACCCTGGCCCAGGACGCCCTGGCCGAATACAGCGCCTTGTACCAGCGCCACTGGCTGGAGGGGATGACTGCCAAGCTGGGCCTTTTCACCCAAGAAACCGACGACGAGTCCCTGGTCCAGGAACTGCTCAAGATGATGCAGGATCACGGTGCGGATTATACCAATACATTCCTGGTCCTGACTTTTGCCGAAACAGAAAACACGCCCATGTCTGACACCACGGAGTTCCAGCAGTGGCTGGCGAAATGGCAGGCGAGACGCGCAAGACAGGAGCAGCCCATCGCCGCTGCACAGAAGCTCATGCGCGACAACAACCCGGCCGTCATTCCCCGCAATCACCAGGTGGAAGCTGCGTTGGAAACCGCCTGGAAGGAGAACGACCCGGGCCCGCTGCACCGTTTGCTGGCCGTCCTGGAAAAGCCCTATGCCCACACCCCGGAACAGGCCGCATACGCCGCACCGCCCGCACCCAACACCAGGCCTTACCAGACCTACTGCGGGACTTGAGCCGCGTCGGAGCAGGCGGGAAGTTGGCTCCTCGTAGAACGATGAAGTTTCGCCGCGTTTTTCTGCACTAAACTTGCAGCGGATTGCAAATTGTCTTGGATTTGCTACACGGATTTTCCATCCATCGCAGAATACCGCTGTTCGCTTTGCGTTGTGTAAATTAGCAAGGAAGCAGCCGCGGCTGCTTCCTTGCTTTAAGTTCTCATTTCAGGGCGAGCTTCACTCCCCAGGGGATTCCCACCAGCACACCTGCCGCCGCCCCGATATAGGCGGCCAGCTCATATCCCTGCAAGGCGGGAAACGCAGGAACGGAGAGCCATCCCAGGTAGGTGCCTCCCAAAACCAGCCCGGTAAAACCTCCAATGATCAGCCCGGCCAGCAGGCCCAAAAAACCTCCCGCCAGGGCGTACAGCAGCTTTTTTTTCATGGTTCGTGATCCATTTCCAGAAGCGGTGCTGCGCTAACCTTCACTGTCCCCCAGGGATAAGGAAAGGGTTTTCTTCTTCATTATATTTTCTTCACTGAGAATGATCCGGGCATCCACGATGGTCAGGCCTTTTTCATGCACGATCACCGGGTTGAGGTCCATCTCGTGGATGACCGGGTAGGCTTCGATGATTTCCGAGACCTTTAGGATCAGATCAATTATGGCCTCCTTGTCGTAGGGCGGGCGCCCACGCACACCGTCCAAAATCACCGAGGTCTTGATCTCGTCGATCATGGAGGCAGCCCACTCCCGGGAAACCGGTAACACGCGGAAGGAGACGTCCTTGATCACTTCGACCAGGATGCCTCCCAGGCCGAACATGATGATGGGGCCAAACTGGTCGTCGTTTTTCGTGCCGATGATGATCTCCACGCCTTCGCCGGACATGGGAGAGACGATGCAACCCCGGATATCGGCATCGGGCCGGTATGCCCTGGCGTTACGGATGATTTCATTAAAGGCCTCCCGAACGGCCTGCTCGTTTTTCAACTTCAGCTTGACCCCGCCGGCATCGGTCTTGTGCAGGATATCTGGCGAAACGATTTTCATGGCCACATTGTAGCCGGCATTCCTGGCGAATGCGACCGCTTCATCCTCGTCCCGGGCCAGGCGGTCCAGGGTTACCGGCGCGCCGTGCAGCCGCAGCAGCTCCTTGGCGTTGTGCTCCAATAGCGCGGTTCTGCCCTCGGCCAGCTCACTGTTGATGATCTCCTCTCCCTCCCGCTGCGCCCGGGCCCCCCAGTTGAACTGGAAAGTGCTTTCCTGGCGGTGTTCCTTGCGGTACCCTCCGTAAAACGAGAGGGCTTCCACGCACTTGCAGGCGATCTCCAGGGAGTCGTAAACCGGGATATGGTAATAGCGCAGCAGGTCCAGGGCATGGGGTTTGGCAAAATTGTAAAGGCTGTGCAGCAGGATGGGCTTGCGCGTTTTTCGCACCATTTTCCCCATGCGGTGGGCGGCATCCTCTTCCATGAAGGCCAGCTTTTTGGCAAAGCGGATGCCGTAGCCGCCGAAAAGGCCGACGATGAGCAGGCCCTGGATGTTCTCGTCCTCCAGCAAGATTTCCGCGCAGTCGGCGAAAATAGAAGGATTCTGGTCTGTTCCACCCGCCACATCGATGGGATTCGCCAGGGAGGCGTTGGGGGGAAGAATGGCGGCCAGCCTGTTCCGGGTTTTTTGCTCCAATTCCGGGATGGTTATACCCAGCTCGGTGAGGAAATCTGCCGCGATGGTCGCATGCCCGCCGCCGTCGGCCAGGATGGCGATAGCCCCGTCTTCGATCAGGGGCAGGGAAGCCAGGGATTCGGCGATGGGAAACATCTCATCAGAATGCTGCACGGTAATGATCCCCGCCCGCCGGAAAGCGCTTTCCGCGACCTCGGAAATGCCCGCCAGGGCGCCCGTGTGGGAGCCGGCAGACTTGCTGCCCTTGGCTGATCTGCCACTTTTAAAGAGCACAATGGGCTTTACCCGGGTGGTGCGGCTGGCCTGCTGCAGGAACTTGCGCCCTTCCCGGAGCCCCTCTACGTACATCAAGATCGCCTCCGTATCGGGGTCCTCTGTAAAGTATTCCAGGTATTCGTGAAAGCGGATGTCCGCCTCGTTGCCCACGCCGACATAATAATTGAAACCCATGCGGCTTTTCAGCCCCGCCTCGGTGATGAGAGTCAGGGCGATGTTGCCGCTCTGGGTCAACAGGGCAATGGAACCCCGGGGCACGTTTTGCAAGCCCACCAGGTTGAGGCCCTTGGCCACGTTGATCATCCCCGAGGTATTCGGCCCGATGATCCGGATTTTTTTCGACCTGGCCACGTTGACGATCTCTGCTTCAAAACGCTTCCCTTCTTCTCCCAGCTCGCCAAAGCCCCCGGCGATCACGACGGCTCCCGCGGCACCCTTCGCGGCACAATCTTCCAGGATCTGTTTCAAGGTGCGCGCAGGCGTGGTGACCAGGGCCAAATCAATGGTCTCCGGGATGTCCAGCACCGACTTGTAGCATTTCAGGCCGAGAATGGAACTCTCCTTGGGGTTGACCGGGAAGATTTGGCCATCGTATTTTTCCTCCTGCAGGATCTTGATGGCCTGGTACCCCCGCTTGGTCTCGTCTTTTGAAGCTCCGATAATGGCGATTGATTCGGCTTTAAATATGCGCTCAAAACTCATCTTATCTCTCCCCGTAGATCGGTTTGGTTTCCTGGAACCCAAAGCTCACCACAATCGTTTCTTCTATCTATTCCTCTATCGTTCCCAGATCCATGGAGAGCCTCTTTTTCTTCTCCAGGTGTTCTTCACTGAGGGTAATCCTGGCATCCACCACCGTCAAACCCTGGTTGTGAACGATCACCGGGTTCAAGTCGATTTCGTGAATGAGCGGATAGGCCTGCACGATCTCCGAAACTTTCTGGATTAACTGGATCAACGCCTGTTTGTCAGAAGGGGGGCGTCCGCGAAAACCGTCGAAAATCACCGAGGACTTGATCTCGTCAATCATGGACGCCGCCCAGTGTTCGGAGACGGGGATCACGCGAAAGGAGACATCCTTCATCACGGAGACCATGATCCCTCCCAGGCCGAACATGACGATGGGCCCAAACTGCTCATCAATTTTGGTGCCGATGACCGTTTCAATTCCTTTTTCGGCCATGGGCGCGACCAGGCATCCCCGGATCTCCGCTTCGGGGTTGTAGGTTTTGGTATTGTGAATGATCTTCTGGAAGGCCTGGCGCACGTCATCTTCGTTGTTTAATCCCAGCATGACCCCGCCCGCGTCGGTCTTGTGCGAGATATCCGGAGAGATGATTTTCAGGACCACGTGGTAACCCAGCTTTTCCGCGTACATTACCGCTTCTTCCTCGGTGGTTGCCAGGTAATCTTGCGGGATGGGCACACCCTGCAGCCGGAAGAGTTCCTTGGCTTCATGCTCCAGCAAAACATGCCGGCCTTCCGCCAGGGCTTCTTCAATCATTTCCCGGGCCTCGCCGACGGCATTGGTCCCCCAGTGGAGCTGGAAAGCGTCATCCCGGTGGTGGGATTTCTGCCGGTATGAACCGTAGGTGGAAAGAGATTCCACGCATTTACAGGCGATCTCCAGGGAGTCGTACACCGGGATGCGGTAATAGCGCATCAGCTCCAGGGAGTGGGGCTTGGCATAATCGTAGAGACTGTGGAGCACGATGGGTTTCCCGCTGCTCTCCACCAGCTTCCCCATGCGGTGGGCCGCGTCTTCTTCCATGAAAGCCAGGTTTTCGGCGAAGCGAATCCCGTAGCCGCCGAAGAGGCCGACGATGAGCAGACCGTGAATGTTTTCGTCTTCCAGCAGGATTTCGGCACAATCGGCGAAGATTGTCGGATCCTGGTTGGCCCCTCCCGCCATGTCAACGGGATTGGCAAACGACGCGTTGGCAGGAATGATGGTGGCCAGCTTTTCCTTCGTTTCTTTCCCGGGTTCCGGGAGTCGCATGCCTAAATCCGTCAGGTAATCGGCAGCGATAATGGCATGGCCGCCTTCGTCGGCCAGGATCGCGATAGAGTTTTCCTTGATCGTGGGCAGCAGGGCCAGGGACTCGGCCACGGGAAAGATTTCGCCGGAATGAGACACTTCGATGATCCCGGCTCTCCTGAAGGCCGACTTGGATACTTCGGAAATCCCTGCCGGGGCACCGGTGTGGGTTTCAGCCGACTCGATCCCTTTTACGGATCTGCCACTCTTGTAGAGGACGATGGGCTTGGCCCGGGTCGTCCTGCTGGCCTGCTGCAAAAACCTGCGCCCTTCCCCGAGTCCCTCCACGTAAATGAGAATCACCTGGGTGGCCGCATCTTCGGCCAGGTATTCCAGGTATTCGTGAAACCGCACATCCGCCTCATTGCCGACACCGATATAGTAATTGAACCCCGTCTGGCTCTTCAGGGTTGCCTCGGTAATTAAGTTGAGGGCAATGTTGCCGCTCTGGGTCAGCAGGGCGATGGGTCCGCGAGGAATATTTTTGATACCTGTTAAATTCAACCCTTTATCGGCATTCATGATGCCCGAGGTGTTGGGCCCGATGATCCGGATGCCTTTCGCCCTGGCGAAGTCCACCATCTCTGCCGCGAGTTTTTTCCCTGCTTCTCCCCGTTCGCCGAACCCCCCGGACAGCACCACGGCACCCGCCGCGCCTTTTTCCCCCAGCTGTACCAGGATCTCTTTCAAGCCTTTGGCAGGCGTGGATAGCAGCGCCAGGTCCACTGGTCCCGGGATCTCCCGGACGGACGGGTAGCATTTCAGGCCCAAAATGGACTTTTCCCCTGGATTCACCGGGTAAATGGGGCCTTCAAATTTCTCCTCCAGCAGCGTGACAATCGCCTGGTGGTTCTGGGTCGTTTGGTCCTTTGTTGCCTCCACAACGGCGACCGATTCGGCTTTCAATATCCTGTGCAGATCCATGTTATCTCCCCCTGTAAACCGGATTTCTATTTTCCACGAAGGCCTGGACCCCTTCCTGCCAGTCCTCGGTATCCATGCATGCCAGGATGGCATCGGTCTCCAGCCGGAGCACCGTTTCCAGGTCCAGCAGGGAGGATCCCTGCAGGTGCCTTTTCGCCATGGCAATGGAGATCGGGGCTTTCCGGGCAATCTCGCGGGCAAATTCCAGGACCTGGTCCATGAACGTGGCCATGGGATAACTATACAGGGCAAGCCCCATCTCCACGGCTGCCGCCCCGCCTAAGACCTTACCCGCGTAGACGAGTTCCTTGGCCTTCATCAAGCCCACGATCCGCGGAAGATGCAGGGTTACCCCGCCGCCGACAAAGGTGCCCAGTCCCGTTTCGGGAAAGGCGATGCTGGCCTCCTCGGACATAATCATGAAATCGCAGGCCAGGGCCATTTCCGCACCGGCGCCCCGGGCAGGGCCATTTACGGCAGCAATGACGGGCTTGGGGTAGCGGTACAACAGCCGCATCGCCTCGTGAGCCTGCTCAATATACTGGCGTTTTTGCGCATGGGTGCGTTCCCCCGTGGAGTGCTTTTTTAAATCTGCCCCGGCGCAGAAGGCCTGTTTTTCCACGTCGTCCTTAATCCTTATGGAACCGGTGAGGACGACTACCCGCACATCGTTGTTTTCCCGGAACTCCTGCAGCAGCTGGGACATCTCGGCATACATTTCCTCGTTGACGGCGTTCATCCGCTCCGGCCTGTTCAACCTCAGGATCAGGATCCCCTCCTGAACCTCATATTTAATCGTAGAATAGTTCATACGGTCCTCCTTGTCGGTGAAGTTAAATTTTCCGGTAAAATCTTCGGCCTGGCTGCGGCAGTACGATCACCTTCTTCCTCGACCGGGTGAACATCAAGCGTGTTGATGCGTATTGATGTTCAAAATTAACTTCAATATACCGCCTTGGCTTTCCTTCCTGGTTCCAGTAAATCCTCACACTATTTCGACTTCTTTTCCCTGGGGTGAACAGCCCGCTTGCGAAATCGATTCATGGTTAATTTACTGTTGGCAAGGCTGTATCGTATAATCAGGCTTATTTTTTTGCCCCGGCCCTCAGCCTCCACTGCAAGAATTTCTTGTATTTCGCCAGGAACCATAGCTTTGTGTTAAAGAAGCCGCCTTCCAGCTCAGCCGTGATATCTTGCATAAGATCGGGAATGGGAATTTTTTGCGGGCAGCGCGTCACGCACTGACCGCAGCCCGTACATTGTGAAGCGCGGCCAGGCGGCTGATCTCCCAGGCCGCCGCCGACCCGGATTAAATAAAATATCTTGGCCCACCTTGCATCCCCGTAGAGGTATTTGTAGTTGTACCCTTCAAAGCACGTTGGGATATCTACGCCGGCAGGACAGGGCATGCAGTACTGGCAGCCGGTGCACCCGGCGATCATTAAATCGCGGTAAGCACGCTCAACCCTTTGAATTAACCGGAGTTCACGATCCGCGAGGCTTTCCGGGTACCCCTCAGCCGCGATCTGCAGGTTTTCTTGCAGCTGTCTTTCATCGCTCATCCCCGAGAGCACCACGGTGACCTCCGGTTGATTCCAAACCCACCGCAGCGCCCATTCCGCCGGGGTGCGCTTGACTTCTGCTTCATTCCAGATTTTTTCCACTTCCGAAGGCGGGGGTTTGGCCAGCAAACCGCCCCGCAGCGGCTCCATCACGATCACGCCCACGTCCCGGGCGGCTGCATATTGCAGCCCATTTTTACCCGCCTGGTAATTTTCGTCCAAGTAATTGTACTGGATTTGACAGCAGTCCCAATCATAGGCATCTATGATTTTAGGGAAGGCCTCCTCTTCCCCGTGAAAGGAGAAGCCGGCACGGGCGATGCGGCCATCCGCCTTGGCCCGGTCCAAAAAATCAGTGACCCCGAGCGCTTCCAATTTCCGCCATGAATGTTCATTGATCCCGTGGAGCAGGTAATAGTCCACCCGGCCGGTCTGCAGGCGTTGGAGCTGCGCATGTAATATCCGGTCCATGCTCTCCCTGTCATCGGTCAACCAGTAAGGCAGTTTCGTCGCCAGGTAGACCTTCTCCCGGTAACCGTCTGCAAGCGCTTTCCCCAGGAAGGGTTCCGAGGCTCCCAGGTGGTAGAGATAGGCTGTATCCAGGTAGTTGACCCCTTGATCAATGGCCGTGCGAATGAGAGCCGTTGCCCTCTCCTCATCAATCCTGCCATCGCCCGGGGTGCCCTTTTTTTGGGGCAGCCGCATGCAGCCAAACCCCAGGATAGAAAGTTGATCACCGGTTTTTTTCATTTCTCGATAGAGCATGCGCGTCTCCTTCATCGTTCAATGATTTTGCCAGGCGCTTAAACCTGGGCACAAGACTGCTAATTGCCCCCCTTGACCGGGATTTACAGGGAATTACAGGGAGCGTCTATTTTCTGCGGCGGCCCAGAACGACGGCATCTGCTGTCAGCACCGCCATCTTCATATATATCCATCCCGTCATAAGTATTCCATGAGGTGAAAATTAGCGATGAATGCAGCTATTTCTTCGACGGCATCGCAAGAAACCGTTTTCGATGGGTTCTCGTTTTCCCTGGTTAGAGGGAATGAGCATTGCCGCTTTTTTTACTGGTCGCACTCCTTTTCTTCCTCCCCTTCTTTAAGTTTGTGCATGGAAATCCCCGTGTAACCCCATATTGCCGCAATGATGAAGGTGATCCAGCAAAGAAAGGCATAGGGAGCATAGGAGAGCACCGGCACCCCCAGGGCAGAATAAACAAAAACAGCACTGCTGTTCCAGGGGATCAGCGGTGAAGTAAGCGTACCCCCGGCTTCCAGGGTGCGGGTTAGATTTTTTAGTTTCAGGTTTTTCAACCGGTAACATTCTTCAAACATTTGTCCAGGGAGGATAACCGCCAGGTACTGGTTGGCTCCAAAAATATTAATAAACAATGATGTGCCGAGGACCGTTAAGGTCAGGTTCCCGACCGAGGTGATCAATGAAGTGATTGACAACACAATCCTATGAAGCATACCGGTGCCATTCATGATGCCGCCAAAAATTAATGCAAACATGGCCAAAGCAACGACGTTGTACATGCTTTCCATCCCTCCACGGCTGAAAAGTTCATTTATCTCTTCATGCGGGCTCTCGAGCACATAACCGCTGTGGATGGTCCTTAATAGTTCGCCGATGCTACCATCTTGCAAGACAAGGTAGGCGGTACCTCCGAGCAATACCCCGGCCAATAGGCTGGGAATCGCCGGGACCTTGCTGACAATCAGTGCAATCACGATAACGGGTGGAATAATAAGCCACGGGGATAGATTAAAATTATCCAGGATTCCTTCTTTGTAAAGACTTATATCACCGTTACCGCCATCCGCACCATTAAGCATAAACCCGATGATCGTAAACAGAATGGCCGTGATCAGCAGGGCCGGCAGGGTGGTATAAAGCATGTGCCTTATGTGTTGATAAAGGTTAACGCCCAAAACCGAGGGCGTGATGTTGGTAGTATCTGACATGGGTGAAAGTTTGTCTCCGAAAAATGAACCGGATACGACTGCCCCGGCGGTAATGTGCAAAGGTACTCCTAAGCCCTCGCTTACACCCATTGCTGCTACACCGATGGTGCCGATGGTGGACCATGAGCTTCCGGTAACAAGGGCCATGATGCAGCAAAAGAATAAGATAAGTGGCAAAAACCACTGTGCGACAAAGATTTGGAGCCCCAGGTACATGAGGGCAGGGACGATACCGCTGGCGATCCATACGGAAATGAGCATGCCAATGATCAGCAAAATGATCAGCGAGGGCACCGTGCGACTGATGGACCTTTTAAACCCATCCTTGATGCTCGACCATTCATAACCCCATGCATAGGCGCAAAGCCCGGCACCCGCCGCGCCTAAAAGCAGGGAAAAATGAGGCTCGGCCTCATAAAGAAAGACGGAAATTCCCAGGCTGATACCGGTGATCAGGATGGGAATGAGTGCCACCCAGAGGGGTGGTGTCGGGTTGTTTGCTCGTTTGTACATGGTTGTAAATTTTTACGCTTTAGCGTCCAGGCAAGACCTCTAAAGCAAGACCTCCCGGCGGATTAGAGAATCATGACATCAAGTTCACCATATCCTGGTCCAGGGCAAACCCGTGAATGTAGGGACCATCTTTACTCCGGGTTATCTTTCTGTTCAATTTCCTCGACACATTCGGTTTTGATTTTGCCAATCAGGAACTGCAGAGCATCGACCACATGAGGCCTGATATCACCACCGATGAGGAGATACATGATATCATCCCCTACCTCGAGCTGGCCTTCATTAAGCCATGCCCTGATATAATATATGCCGTTTAGCCTGTAGGTTTCTGCGATAGCTGCTTCAACTTTCTCCGCGTCGTAGGAAAAAATCATCCCCTTTACCGAGGAACCATCATCAAGCCCCTCGCGTACTTGTGCCTTAGGGGTTTGGCGAACCACACCATTATGAACCAAAAACATCCCAACTTTTGCAGCAGCAGGATCCGCCTTGGCTTCCTTGAGCCACTC
>PWRN01000088.1 GCA_003556225.1 Syntrophomonadaceae bacterium | reverse complement strand
TGCCGCTCCCCAGGTGGGCATCGCCAAGCGGATTATTGTTGTTCGCCACCAGGATGATATCTTCGAAATCATTAACCCCGAGATCGCGGTGAGCCGGGGAGAAGTGATCGACGTGGAGGGGTGCCTGAGCTGTCCGGGAGCCTATGGCGAAGTTACCCGTGCAGCGGAGGTGGAGGTAGAAGGAAAAGACCGGGACGGAAACGATATCCGGGTGACAGGGCAGGACTTGCTGGCGCGGATCTTGCAGCACGAAATTGACCACTTGGAGGGAATTTTGTTTTTAGACAGGGCCATCAGGCTGCTCGATGCGGAAGAAATCAAAAAAATGAACGCGAATGACAGGTGATCACGTGTCCTCCATGAAGCTGCTGTTGCTGGCTGCCTCTCCCTTTGCCCTTCCTTCCCTGCAGCTCCTGGCCCAGGGCGATTTTCGCCCCGCGGCTGTAATCGCCCGGCCGGATCGACCTTCCGGGCGAGGGAAACAGGTATCGTTTCCCCCGGTGAAAAAAGCGGCCCTGGAGTTAGGGCTCCAGGTTTGGCAGCCGACAGGCAAAAAAGAATTATACCGGCTGGTTGAACAACTCCAGCCCGATGTACTGGTGAATGTCGCCTACGGGATGAAGCTGCCCCCGGAAATCCTGGAATACCCCCCGCTGGGATGCCTCAATCTCCACCCTTCGTTACTGCCGGCATACAGGGGCGCTGCCCCGATTCGCCGGGCCATCATGGTTGGTGAAAAAGAGACGGGGGTGACGGTGCTCTTCATGGCCGAGGAGCTGGACGCCGGGGATATTATTTTACAGGAAACAGCGCGGATCGCTCTCGGGGAAACGTACGGTTCGCTGCAGCAGAGGTTGGCCCGGCAGGGGGCGGAACTGCTCCTTTCGGCCCTGGAACTGCTGGCACAGGGTAAGGCGCCGCGACATCCGCAGGAAGAGGAAAAAGCAACCTATGCCCCCCCGCTGACGCCTGAGGACGAGCGGATAAACTGGGCCAGGCCTGCAGAGGCGATCGATCATCAAATCCGTGGCCTGGAACCATTCCCCGGCGCGTACACCTGGCTTCACGGGAAACGATTAAAGCTGAGAAAAGTGATTCCCGCCGAAAAGACCGCGGGGCAGACCGGGGCTGTTCGGGACCTTACCCCGGGGACGATCTGCCGCGTGGGCCGTGACAGTTTCTCGGTATTGACCGGACAGGACTTCCTGCAGGTTCTTGAAGTGCAGCTTGCAGGGAAAAAGCGTATGCATGCAGGAGATTTTTTAAGGGGCTACCCGCTGGAAGTGGGTGAAAAGCTTGGCTGAGGAAATGAGCCAGAGGCCACAGGAGAAAAAACGCATATTTTTGGGTTTGGTCCTGGTTTCCCTCCTGATCTTAATAGGCGTCACCGTTTACCTCTTTGTGTACGCCCGTGATCCCCAATCCTTTCTTTTCCGGAACATCTTGATGCTGTTGACCGGCCTTTTCTTGTTGATCCTGTTTTTCTTTTTTATCGGCCTGCTGGCGATGACAAGCACGATCCTGGGGAACCGGTCTTTCCCGGGGATGGATTGGTTAATCGATAAAACCCTGCTGCTCCTGTTTCCCGTGGTGATCGCTTTGGGCAGGTTATTTCAGATCGCGCAAGATAAAATCCAGCGCTCGTTTATTGAAGTGAACAACCAGCTGGTTCGTGCCCGGCGACAAAGAGTGCACGCCCGGCAGTACCTGATCTTATTGCCTCACTGCTTACAAAGGGATTCCTGCCCGCATAAAATCACCTTGAGCACGGACAATTGCCAGAAATGCGGCCGCTGCCAGGTAGGCGAGATCTTGGATTTGGCGGCGGAAAAAGGAGTCAACGTGGAAGTTGTCGCCGGCGGGACCATGGCCCGGCGGGCCTTGACCCAGCACGATCCGCAGGCGGTTGTGGCCGTTGCCTGTGAGCGGGACCTCTCCAGTGGTGTTCTTGACAGCTTCCCCCTGGCCGTGATTGGCGTGGTGAACCAGCGACCCCAGGGGCCCTGCTTGAATACGCGGGTTGACATGGGGGCGCTACAGGAGGCCTTGTCCATACAACTGGAACACCTGGAGCAGGCAAAAGGGGCAAGATAATAAGGAAAGCCAGGGAGTTGGCTGCACAGCGCTCCCTGCTGCAGAGAAACGATACGAGAAGATGGCGATCGAGTTTCGCCAGATCTCACGGTTGTTTCCCTGCTGGCCCTCAGCAAACATGGGATTTGCCTGCATAAAAAGGCGCGCAGGGGTTTCAGCAAAGCCGCCTCAACCTGTCTGAGCGAGCGTAGCGAGGCGTTTTTGAGGCAACTTGATCCCCCCCGGGCACCGAGACAAACCCTGTCGCAAATCCTGTGGTTGAGGGTAAACGGGGAAATGAGGGTTGATTTTTAAGCAAGTTTGATTACCAGGAAAGAGGAAAAAGCTTTAAGGAGGTTGATCTCACATGTGGTTTTTGGACAGCGGTTTTATCATCTTTGTTGTCCCGGCCATGATTTTTGCTTTTTACGCCCAGGCCAAGGTTAAAGGGGCCTATCAACGTTATTCCCGTCTGCGCTCTCGCTCCGGATTAACGGGGGAAAAGGTCGCCCGCATGCTACTGGATGGCGCCCGCCTTGACGAGGTAAAGGTTACACAGACCCGGGGGCAGTTGACGGATCACTATGACCCCAGGGAAAAAGTTGTCCGACTTTCCCCGGAGGTGTTCCGGGGAGATTCCCTGGCCTCCATTGGCATTGCCGCTCACGAAGTCGGACATGCCATCCAGCACGGCAGGGATTATTTTGCGCTGAATATCCGTAACGCCATTGTTCCCCTGGCCGGTTTTGGGTCCCAGGCCGCCTTTCCCCTCTTTCTGGTTGGTTTGATCTTTCAGCAGGGATTTCTCATGGACATCGGGATTGCTGTATTCTTGTTCGCGTTATTTTTCCAGGCGATCACCCTGCCGGTAGAGCTGAATGCCAGCAAGAGAGCCATGGCCTTACTGGAGGGAGGCGGCATGCTGCAAGGCGAGGAGCTCACCGGGGCCAAAAGAGTTCTGAATGCGGCGGCCCTAACGTATATTGCCGCCCTGGCAATGGCCCTGGCCCAGCTTTTGAGGCTGCTGCTGCTCAGGGGGAGAAATTGATCTTGGCTGCAGCGGGGAGCTAGAGATGTTCTTCTTTTTTCTATTTCTGATCTTTATCGGCTTTTTTATCCTGTTGGGGTTAATTTTTTTGCCGTTTCAATTTGCCCTTTACTCCATTTTTAACATGATTACAATTCCGTTTCAGCTGGTTAAAATTGCGTTGAATCCACAGCTACGAATTAATCACGCCCTGGAACATGCGACGATCAACGTGATCGAAAGCCAGCTGGGCTGCTTAAATCTTACGGGAATGGGCCAAGAACAGGGCTTCATGATCCAGGGTCCCGTGGCCCCGGACCTGGTTGAAGAAGCGGCCAGGGTGGGACTGCTGAAGCTAAAAAGGGGAGAAGATCACCTGGCCATCCACAGGAGATGCGGGACCAGTATGCTCGCGGCCAACCTCGTGGCCTCGATCTTCTTCATTTATGTCCTGTGGAGTGCCGGTTATTTTGGGATTTTATTCGTCTTGCTGGCCATTCTGGCCGCGTATCTCCTGGGGACTCCCCTGGGCTGGGTGATCCAGAAATACATTACCACGTCGACGGAAGTGGATCGCATGGAAATCGTCGGCGTTGAACGGGATTTGGCTTACACCGGGCGGGGTGGTCTCTTCGCTCCCCCGGGAAGACGTTATTTTGTGCGAACGAGAAAATGGTGAACAGGGCCCGACCATGACCATGACCCACGGGCCCTGGAGACCACCAAGATTTGGGGGACCCATGGCGAACAAAAAACAGTTGACTGCACGGGAAAATGCCCGGGCTCCAGGGCAGGAAGGGCAAACACGGGAAATCGCCTTGCAAGTGTTGAAAGACCTGGAAGAAAAGCAGACCTACGCCAACCTGGCTTTGAGCCGGGTGTTGAACCGCGTGTTGCTGCCTGGTAACGAAAGGAGCCTCTTAACGGAACTGGTTTACGGGACGATCCAGCGCCGGAATACCCTCGATTGGGTACTTCAACAATTTTTAAAGCACCCGCTGGATAAGTTGACCCCGTGGATTCGCACGATTTTGCGCCTGGGTGTTTATCAGATCCTCTACCTGGATCGCATCCCGGACGCGGCCGCCGTGGACGAATCTGTCAAGCTGGCCCAGAGATACGGGCACAGGGGTGTAGCCGGTTTAACCAATGCCGTACTGCGCAAGGTGAGCGCGGAGAAAGAATCTCTTCCCTGGCCTTCCCGGGATACCCAGCCAGAGTCCTACCTCTCCCTTTGTTATTCGTACCCGCTGTGGATGGTGCAGCGCTGGCTTCATCGCCTGGGATGGGATGAAACAGAAGCTCTTTGCATCTCGGGCAACAAGGCGCCGCCCTTGACTGTGCGCACCAATACCCTGCGCAACTCCAGAAAAGATTTAATGCATAGGTTGCACCAGGAGGACGTAGAGTCCCAGGAATGCCGTTATGCGCCAGAAGGCCTGCATCTCCAGCTGGCGGGAAATCTTTCTAGTTTAAAAAGCTTCCAGGAAGGATTGTTCCAGGTGCAGGGAGAATCTTCTATGCTGGTATCTCACTTGCTGAATCCCCAACCGGGGGAACGGGTTCTCGATGTCTGCAGCGCGCCGGGTGGGAAGACGGTGCACATGGGTCTGCTGATGCAGAACCGCGGAAAAATCCGGGCTTCCGATCTCTACCCCCAGCGCTTAAAGCTAGTCCAGGAGGCGGCGGCACGCCAGGGGGTGTCCATTGTCCGCACGGAACCCCTGGACGGGCGTCAAATGCCCGCCCATTACCATGAGCGGTTTGACCGCGTTCTCCTGGATGTTCCCTGCTCCGGGCTTGGGGTTATTCGCCGCAAGAGCGATCTCAAGTGGAAAAGGGAGCCTGAAGATATTGTGGCTCTCCAGCTCCTGCAAAAGGAACTGCTCGCCGCGGCCTATCGCGCCTTAAAGCCCAAAGGGGTGCTGGTCTACAGTGCCTGTACGCTGGAACCCGAAGAAACCGACCAGGTCGTGCAGGCGTTCCTGGAGAACGAGCCGTCCAGCGAGCCGGCCCTGTTAGCCCCGCTACTGCCGGCAGGCCTGGTTGAAGCGGAAAAGGAAGCGGGAATCGTGCGGCTCTGGCCTCACAAAGACGATTTAGACGGGTTTTTTATCGCCAAGATCAGAAAAAATGGCATTGGAAGTTAGGCAGGGCTTCCCGCCAGCCCGGAATTGATCTTGCCGACGGTTTTTGTTATACTTACCCTGAACGGTGGGTGGAGTAAGGGGAGGAGAGAGCATGCTTGAGTTTTCGGTGCGTACTCATCGGGGGCGGGTGCGGGAAAAGAACCAGGATTGTTACTTTGTGCCTTCTGATGGCCCTATCCACCTCTTCGCTGTGGCGGATGGCATGGGAGGGCACGCAGCCGGCGAGGTAGCCAGTTCCCTGTCGATCCAGGCCATCCAGGATCAAATTGCGCCTGTTCGTCACGCCCGGGAAAATTTTGATCCCCCACGGCTGGAGGCATTTTTACATACCGCCTTTTTAGATGCCAACGAACGCATCCTGCAGGCGCAAAAGGAAAACACCGAACTCGAGGGGATGGGTACGACACTTACCGTGGCAGCCGTGCTCAAGGGAGAATTGTTGGTGGGCCATGTTGGAGACAGCCAGGCCCATCTTTTTCGTGACGGGGAACATCAGCAGATCACCGAAGATCATTCCCTGGTCATGGAGTTGTGGAAGAACGGGGAAATCAAGAAAGATGAACTGCGCACCCATCCCCAGCGCCATATGCTCACCCGGGCCCTCGGCACCCCTTCTCCCCCCCAGGTCGATTTCTACCACGTTGCGCTACAAAGCGATGACGTGATCCTGTTGTGCACCGATGGGTTAACCTCCATGCTTCCCCTTGAACCCCTCCGGGAGATCATTTATAGCACGGCAACCCTGGAGGATAGAGTGCAGGCACTGGTGACGAAAGCAAACGACCAGGGAGGGCTGGACAATATTACGGTGCTGCTTATTCGCGTGTTGCAATGAATCCAGACGAAGGCTTGGTGAGGGTGTTGATCGGTAAGAAGTTAGGAAATCGCTACGAAATTCAAGAAGGCATCGGCGAAGGGGGCATGGCGCGGGTTTACCGCGGTCATGATCTGAAACTGAATCGCGCGGTCGCGATAAAAATTCTTTACGAACATTTTGCCCATGATACAGAGTTCATCCGCCGCTTCCAACAAGAGGCCAAGGCCGCGGCCAAGCTTTCCCATCCGGCCATTGTTAATGTTTACGATGAGGGCCAGGAAGAGGACATTTATTATATTGTCATGGAATACGTGGACGGGTATACGTTGAAAGACGTGATTCTTCGCGACGGCCGGCTTAAGCCTGAAGAAGCCGTGCACATTGCACAACAAATTTGTGATGCCCTGGTTCACGCACACCGGCATAATGTGATTCACCGGGATATCAAGCCGCAAAACATTATGCTTACCCAGGAAGGGCGGATCAAAGTAGCGGATTTTGGCATCGCCCGTGCAGCCACGGATTCAACGATTACCCACGGAAAGTCCTTGATGGGTTCGGTGTATTATTCTTCCCCGGAGCAGGCCCGGGGAAGCATCGCAGACCAGAAATCAGACGTTTACTCCCTGGGTGTTGTGATGTATGAAATGCTCACCGGCACACTGCCATTTTTCGGGGAAAGCCCGATTTCTGTTGCCTTAAAACACCTGCAGGAGGATATCACCCCTCCCCGACAGATTGAGCCGGCGGTCCCCTCGGAGCTGGAGATGATCATTCTGCGGACTATGCGTAAAGAACGCAGCATGCGCTATCAAAACGCGGCGGAGCTGCTGCAGGACCTGGAAGAGTGGTTGAACGCCCAAAACAAGAACAACCACGTGAAAAATGACTTAAAAAACCGGCTTCTTTCCTATGAACAAATCGATCAGGCCCGGCGGGCCCAGGATTTGCAGGCCAACAAGGCGGATGATAGCCACTACGAGGAAGAAGAGGAAGATGAAGATGAAGAAGACGGAGATAGTTTTCCTGTGAAAAAAGCCATTCTCTACGGTTCCCTGCTGGCGGCGCTCTTTTTTGTGGTCTGGTTCGGTTATGGTTTTATTGCCGGCCTGCTGCAGGTACCTGAAGTCACCGTACCCGACCTCCAGGGCTTAAGTTTGGCCCAGGCAGAAGAAAAGCTGCAAGAAGTGGGCCTGGATTTTGTGATTGAGAACGAAGTGCACAACGAGGACATTCCGGTTGATCACGTGATCTCCCAAAACCCCCTGGCGGGAAGAAGCGTGAAACAAGAACGGGCGGTGGAACTGGTGATTAGCCTGGGCCCCGACCTGGTGGAAGTGCCCTCTCTTCTCGGTCGAACCGAGCGGGAAGCCCGCTTGCTTTTGAGTGATTTGCAGCTGGATATCGAGCGTTCAGAAGAATACAGCGATGATGTTGCTGCCGGCCTGGTCATGCGGCAGGATCCCGGGGATGGCTTTCGCCTTGCCCGGAATGAAACGGTTCAGATCGTCGTCAGCAGCGGGCAACAACCGTTCTCGCTGAGAAATTTTCACGGGTGGGATGAGAAAGATGCCAGGGAGTGGCTCAGCCTCTATGAACTGGTCTTGAGAAACATTGACGAGGAACACTCAGACGAGTTGGGTGAGGGCAAAATCATCTCCCAGCACCCCGAAGCGGGTACCATGGTGCAAGAAGGTGATCCCGTTGACCTGGTGATCAGCCTGGGCAGTGAGCCACCAGAATATGAAGTCCACCCGTTGACGATCGTCCCGGAAGTCGAATTATTTCAGTATATTCGCGTGGATGTGGACGACGAGGAAGGAAGGCGGACTATCTTCGAAGGCGAATTCAAGGGAGAATCGATCTCCATGGAAATATACGGCTCCGGACAGGTGATCTTAATGGAGCTTCGCAACGATGATTTTGTCACCATTGACACCTTTACGTATCCTTAAGCAGCTCCTGTTTACTAACGTTATTTCCCGGGATAGGAGGAATATTACTGGAAGGTCGCCTGGTTAAAGCCAAGGGAGGGTTCTATTATGTGAGGACAGCAAACGGAGAAACCTTTTGCTGTCGCGCCAGGGGTAAAATAAAAGAACGGGGTCAGGACCTGGTCGTAGGGGACAGGGTAAACGTGATGTGCCCCGAAAACGGCGATCCGGTTATCGAAGACGTGTATCCCAGGAAGAGCCAGATCCATCGCCCTTCCGTGGCCAACGTCGATCAGGTCGTGGCCTTGATGTCTGTCGCTGATCCTCCCCTGGACCTTGCGTTGCTGGATCGGATTGTTGTCTCCGTCGAAGCGAAACAACTGGGAATGATCCTTTGCTTGAATAAGATTGACCTGGCTGCCGCTGCAGCCCGGGAGGAGATTCAACGGGTCAAATCCACGTACCAGGATTGTTCCTACCGGGTTGTGATCTCCAGCGCCCTTTCCGGGCAGGGCATCGACACGATCAGCCGGTACCTGGACGGGTGCATCACGGTGCTGGCGGGTCCCTCGGGCGTCGGTAAATCAACCCTGATCAACCAGCTCATTCCTGGCGCCGACCTGCGCGTGGACGCAGTAAGCAATAAAAGTAGAAGAGGAAAACACACCACCCGTGCCGTAGAGCTCATTCCCTGGGGAGACACGGGCTATCTTGTTGATACCCCCGGTTTTCAGCGCTTGGACCTGGAAGATATTGCCTTACAAGATCTGCCGGGCTGTTTCCCGGACATTACGGAACATGCCGGCGGATGCCGGTTTGATGACTGCCTGCATGAAGCGGAGCCCCACTGCGCAGCAAAAGAGGCTTTACAAGCAGGGAAACTAGCCCCCTGGCGCTACCGGAACTACCTCTCTTTTTTACAGGAAATTAAAAGAAAAGAACAGCGCTACTAACGAGAACCGGGCTTTCCCCGGGTAGCGCGAAACGGGCCAGGCAAATTTACGGACCCCTGCAGGGGAAGAAGCCTGCCAGGGTCCGTGAATTAATCTCAGGATCTCAAAGGAGATGCGCATTGAAAACCATCAAAGTTGCCCCGTCTATTCTCTCCGCAGACTTTGCTTCTCTACTGGAGGACGTGCAGCGCATGGAAAACGCCGGCGCGGATTGGCTCCACGTCGATGTGATGGATGGTCACTTTGTTCCCAACATCACCCTGGGACCCTTGATCGTGCAGGCGCTGCACCCCCACACGAATTTGTTCCTGGATGTGCACCTGATGATCGAAAGACCCGAGCGCTTCATCCCTGCTTTTTCCAGGGCCGGGGCTGACCTGTTATGCGTTCATGCAGAAGCCTGCGTACATTTAAACCGGGTGATCCAATTGATTCGCGATTCCGGCTGTCAAACCGGTGTGGCCTTGAACCCTGCCACACCACCCGGCATCCTGGATTATACCCTGGAGAGCCTGGACCTGGTCCTGGTCATGTCGGTAAACCCGGGATTTGCCGGGCAGGACTTTATCCCTTCTGCCCTGGCCAAGATTGAAAAACTGGCCCGCATCCGGGAACGGCGCCGCCTGGACTTTTTAATCCAGGTGGACGGGGGCATTAATGAACAAACGGCTGCGTCCGTGATTCGAGCAGGCGCCGATGTGCTGGTGGCCGGTTCGGCCCTTTTTGGGAACGACCAGCCTGCAAGGGTCGTGCAAGCTTTCAGGGAAATGGGTCAGCAGGAAAAGAACGTTTAACCGGGAGATGCTTTGTGGTATAATGCAATTGATCGGATTCTCGGCACGTAAGAGGTGAGCGATGGATGGAATCTGATGAACGCTACATGTGGATGACCCTTGATTTAGCTCGTCAGGGACTGGGGAAAACGAACCCCAACCCGATGGTTGGGGCCGTGCTGGTCAAGGATGGGTAAGTGGTGGGGACGGGCTATCATGAAAAAGTCGGCCTACCTCACGCGGAGGTCATCGCGCTCCAGCAGGCGGGAGAAAAGGCCAGGGACGCCACCCTCTATGTGAACCTGGAACCCTGTTCCCACCAGGGAAGAACACCTCCCTGTGTCGAAGCGGTCATCGAGGCCGGCGTACGGAAAGTCGTCCTCGCAACCATGGATCCCAACCCGCTGGTGGCGGGGCAGGGCATCAAGAGGTTACAGGATGCCGGCGTAAAAGTAAAAACAGGTGTATTGGAAGAAAAGGCCCTGCGCTTGAATGAAGTCTTTGTAAAATATATTACCACCCGGACGCCTTTTGTCGTGGTGAAAGCCGCCATGACCCTGGATGGTAAAATTGCCACGCAGCAGGGGGAATCGCAGTGGATCAGCGGAGAGAAATCCCGTGAGTTTGTTCACAAGCTACGCTCCATCAGTGACGGGATTATGGTAGGCATCAACACCGTGTTGCAAGATAACCCCCGCCTGACGGTTCGCCTCGATGCAGAGGAAAGCATGAAACAGCCCTGGCGGATCATCGTGGACAGCCAGGGCCGGCTTCCCCTGGAGGCCAGGGTTTCCCAGCAAACGGACAGCAGTAAAACGGTTGTGGCCACGACCCAAGCCATGCCCGCGGGAAAAAGGGATGTCCTCATTTCCCAGGGGGTGGAGGTGGTTACTCTCCCCGAGCACGGGGGGCGGGTGGACCTGGCGGCCTTGATGAGGGAGCTGGGTCAGCGGGAAATTAGTGCTCTCCTGGTGGAAGGAGGCGGAGTACTGAACTACGCCCTGCTGGAAAGCGACCTGATCGATAAACTTTACCTGTTTATTGCCCCGCTTCTCCTGGGAGGGAAGACGGCGCCTTCGCCCTTCGAGGGTGAAGGGGTCAAAAGGCTGACCGATGCGTGGAAAGTGGAGCACTTGGAGCTCAAACAGCTTGACAATGACCTCCTTGTTATTGGTTATCCCACCAGGAGGGATGAAGATGTTCACAGGGATCGTGGAAGAACTGGGGGAGCTGGTTAAGCGCCAATCCGCTGCTTCCGGCACATACCTGGTGATGAAAGGGACACGGGTGATGGATGATCTGGCCCTGGGCGACAGCATCGCCGTCAACGGGGTTTGTTTAACGGTGGCCCGCTTAACTGCCTCTTCCTTCTATGCCGACGTGATGCCCGAAACCCTGCGCAAAACTAACCTTTACATGCTGAAACCGGGGGACAAAGTGAACCTGGAAAGGGCCCTGCCCGTGGGCGGCCGCCTGGGAGGACATTTTATCTCGGGACATGTGGACGGTGTGGGTGAGATCATCGCCGTACAAAAGGAAGGAAATGCCCTGGTGAAAAAAATCAACGCACCCCCCGAAGTGCTGCGGTATACGATCAAAAAGGGGTCAATTGCTGTTGATGGCACCAGTTTGACCGTGGTGGACCTGGGGAAAAACTGGTTTACCGTGTCCCTGATCCCGCACACGTTGCAGCAAACCACCTTTTTAACCAAGCGTAGCGGTGATACGGTCAACCTGGAAGCGGATATGCTGGCCAAGTACGTGGAAAAGCTTTTACTGGAAACGGGACGGGAAAAGGGCCAATCCAGCATTTCATATACCTATTTACAGGAATTGGGGTTTTGATTTTTAGTTGATTGTTGAAGGAGTGAACTGGCTTGGATGAAAGGTTTCACAAGATTGAGGAGGCCATAGAAGACCTGAAACGAGGAAAAATGATCGTGGTGGTGGACGATGAAGATCGCGAGAATGAAGGCGATCTGGTCATGGCCGCGGAAAAAGTAACGCCCGATGCCGTTAACTTCATGGCTCGTTATGGACGAGGATTGATCTGTGTCCCGCTCACGCCGGAGCGCATCGATGAGCTGGATTTTCCCCTGATGGTCACCCACAATACCGACAGTCATGAAACGGCGTTTACTGTTTCCGTGGACGCCAAAGAGGTGACAACGGGGATTTCTGCCCATGAGCGGGCCCTGACCATCCAAAAAATCATCGATCCCCAGGCCTGTCCCGCTGATTTTACGCGGCCGGGTCATATCTTCCCCCTGCGGGCCAAAGAAGGAGGCGTCCTGCGCCGCGCCGGACATACAGAGGCCAGTATCGATCTCGCCAAGCTGGCCGGCCTCTACCCTGCCGGCGTGATCTGCGAAATCATGAACGAGGATGGCACCATGGCCCGGATCCCGGAATTAATGGAGTACATCAAGGTGCACGATCTCAAGATCATCACCGTTGCCGATTTGATCCAGTACCGCATGAAGAAGGAACAGCTGGTCTGGCGGTCGGCGGAAACCGTTTTGCCTACCCAGTATGGAGACTTCCAGCTCATTGCCTACGATAACAACGTGGATCATAAAACTCACCTGGCCCTTGTAGTGGGCGAGATTGACCCTGCCAGGCCTGTGCTGGTGCGGGTGCATTCCGAATGTTTAACGGGCGATGTCCTCGGTTCTCTGCGCTGTGACTGCGGCCGGCAGTTGAGCCAGGCCATGAAGCAGATTGCCGGGGAGGGCAACGGGATCATCGTCTACATGCGGCAGGAAGGGCGGGGGATCGGCCTGGTCAATAAGCTCAAGGCATACCACCTGCAGGACTGCGGTCGCGACACCGTTGAGGCCAATGAAGAACTGGGCTTTCCTTCAGATTTGCGGGATTATGGAATTGGGGCCCAGATCCTGGTGGACCTGGGCGTGAAGCAGATGCGCCTCTTGACCAATAACCCCAGGAAGGTCAAGGGCCTGGAGGGTTACAACCTGACCATTGTCGAACGTGTCCCCCTGGAAATACCAGCAGGGGAGCACAACCGTTATTATTTGCAAACGAAGAAGAACAAGTTGGGACATCTTTTGGAATTCAAGAAAGAAAACTGTTAAGCAAGAGGAGGGTGAGTGCAGGATGGTGAAGCGTGTTGAAGGGTACCTTAGCGCAAAAGGATATCGTTTTGGCCTGGTGGTCAGCCGGTTTAATGAACTGATTTCTTCCAAGCTCCTGGGTGGAGCGCTGGACGCGTTAAAACGGCATGATGCCCGTGATGAAGACATGGAAGTGTTCTGGGTGCCCGGATCCTTCGAAATACCCCTCATGGCTAAGAAAGCGGCAAAAAGCGGTCGTTTTGACGCGGTAATCTGCCTGGGTGCAGTGATTCGCGGTGAAACACCGCATTTCGAATACGTCGCTTCAGAGGTCGCCAAGGGCGTTGCCCAGGTCACCCTGGAAACGGAAATCCCCGTGACCTTTGGTGTAATCACCAGTGATACCCTGGAGCAGGCCATTGAACGGGCAGGTTCGAAAGCGGGTAACAAGGGTTGGGACGCCGCCATGGGTGCCATTGAGATGGTGGATCTGCTGTATAAATTTGGATAAGCTAAAGGATGAACGGGTCTGATGAAAACCCTGTACCTCTTGGATGGGCACAGCCTGGCCTACCGGGCTTTTTTTGCTTTACCCCTGGAACTGCGAACGAAAAATGGCCTGCATACCAATGCCGTGCTGGGATTTACCAATATGCTCCTGCGTTTATTTGAAGAAAAAAAGCCCGAATGCCTCGCCGTAGCTTTCGATTACCCGGGCCCCACGTTTCGACACCGGCAGTATGAGCCTTATAAAGCAACCCGGGAAAAAACCCCGGAAGAATTAAGAGAACAGATCCCGATCATCAAAGATGTAATCCAGGGCTTTAAGATCCCGACGTACGAACTGGAGGGGTACGAGGCAGATGATCTGATCGGAACCTTTGCCTCCCGGGCAGAGCAGGCGGGTATGAAGGTGATGATTGTGACCGCCGATGCGGATGTTTACCAGCTGTTATCTCCCCACGTCGCCGTGCTGATTACGCGCAAGGGGCTCAGTGAACTGGAAGAGTACAACCGGGAGAAATTGCGGGAGCAGTACGGGTTGACACCGGCGCAATGGATCGACTACAAAGCCTTAAAAGGGGACAGTTCCGATAATGTGCCGGGTGTCCCCGGGATCGGAGAGAAGCGGGCGGTGCAGCTGCTGGCCCGCTACGGTTCCCTGGAGGCGCTGGTCCAGCACGGGCATGAAATACCCGGAAAAATTGGCAAAAGCCTGGTAGACCATGCCGATCAGGCCTTCCTCAGCCGCGATTTAGTGCGGATTCTCACGGATGTTCCCCTCCCTTTTCAGCTGCAGGATGTCCACGTTAGCGCTCCCGACTGGGAAAAGCTCCTGGCCCTCTTCAGCCGCCTGGAGTTTCGCACCCTCATCGAAAAAATACCGGCGCTCGCTTCGAAACATCCAGTTAAGGGCGGGGAGGAAGCGTCGGCGCCGGCGGAAACACACTACCTGCAGCCTGACCTTTTCACGGCGGGGGAGCAGCAAGATGCCATGCAGGGAGAGGGCGGGGAGAAAAACGCATCTTCAGCTGCCTTTTCGTTTGTAAAAGGAGCCTTCGGGAACCTCCACTACACCCGCATTGAAACACCGCGGGCCCTGGATTCATGCCTGCAGAAGTTGAAAGCCTCTCCTATGCTGGCGCTTTTCCCCAGGGAAAGCGGTCCCCGGGATGCACGCGAGCTGCAGGAAATCGCCCTTGCTGCAGCGAACGGGGATGTTTATCTCTTCGCTTTCCAGGAGCAGGGCCTGACCGCAGAAGGTTTTATGCGGGCCTTGCAGCCGATCCTCGAAAATACCGAAACCGTGCTGGTTGCCCATGACCTCAAGGTTTTGTTGAAATGGTTCCTGCATTTCCACCTTCAACCCTCCTGCGATTATTTTGATACCCTGTTGGCCGCTTACTTGATCGATCCGGATCGACCCTCTTTCTCCCTCTCTTTGCTGGCCGGGGAATACCTGGGCCTGGCCCTTGCTGAGCCGGGAAAAAAGGCCGCGGAAGAAATGAAGCAAGAACAGCAGCGGAACTTCCTGGCCCGGGGGTGCAGGTGTATCCTGGACTTGAAAGAAATCCTGGAGGAGCAGTTAAAACTGCGCCAGCTGGAAAATCTCTTCTTTACCCTGGAGCTCCCCCTGGTCAGGGTTTTGGCAAAAATGGAACTGCACGGCATCCAGGTGCAGGAACGTATTTTAACGAAAATTAGCCAGGAGATCGATGCAGCGATGAGCCAGGTCGAAGAAGAGATCTACAACCTGGCGGACACCCGTTTTAATTTGAATTCCCCCAAGCAGCTTTCCCGGATCCTCTTTGAGAAACTCAACCTGCCCGCGGGAAGAAAGATCAAAACCGGCTATTCTACCGACTCCCAGGTGCTGGAAGAGTTAGCCGAATTGCACCCGATTGCCCGTTGGCTCCTCAAGTTCAGGACGTTATCGAAAATTAAAAACACCTACCTGGAAGGGCTGCGCCCCCTGATTAACCCGCAAACGGGGAAAATTCACACCACTTTTAACCAGGCCGTGACGGCAACAGGGAGGCTGAGCAGCAGCGAGCCCAACTTGCAGAACATTCCCGTTCGATTGGAAGAGGGACGCAAACTGAGGCAGGCCTTTACCCCTTCAACCCGGGACAGGATCCTGCTCGCTGCCGACTATTCCCAGATCGAACTTCGTCTCCTGGCACATCTTTCCCAGGATCCCAACTTCCTGGACGCGTTTAACCGGGGGCAGGATATTCACCGCCGCACGGCGTCTGAAGTGTTCGGCGTGCCCCTGGAAGACGTCACGCCCCTGATGAGAAGCCGGGCGAAAGCTGTTAATTTTGGCATTATCTACGGGATCAGCGACTACGGCCTCGCCCAGGACCTGAAAATTTCGCGCGCGGAGGCCAGGGATTACATTGAACACTATTTTCAGACGTATCCCGGGGTTCAAGCTTTCGTCGAGGAATGTATCAAGCTGGCCCGGAGGAACGGCTATGTGACCACGGTCATGAAGCGCAGGCGTTACCTTGTGGATATTAACCACCCCCATTACAACAAGCGCAGTTTCGCGGAACGCATGGCCCGGAATACACCGATCCAGGGTTCTGCTGCGGATCTGATCAAGGCCGCGATGATCGCGGTTGATCGCAGAATTGAAGCGGAGGCGAGGGAACTTGCCATGCTGCTGCAGGTGCACGATGAGCTCATATTTGAGCTTATCCCTGGAGAACTGGGAGAGGCCGCAGACCTGATCCAGGAAGAGATGGAGGGGGTTTATCCCCTCTCGGTTCCCTTGCGGGTGGACCTGCGGGTGGGTCAGGACTGGTATCACATGTATCCCCTGGAAAGGAAGTAGGACCATGCCTGAGCTACCCGAAGTGGAGCGTATCCGACGCGGTTTAATGGAGCACATCTCCGGCAAAACCATCGCCCAGGTAAGCCTGCCGTTTCCGGGGCTGGTAAAAAACGTGGATCCCGCGGTATTTATGGAAAAGATCCGTGGGGCAAAGGTCAGGGCGCTCCAGCGCAGGGGAAAATATATCCTGGTTTACCTGGATCAATACTTGCTGGAGATTCACTTAAGGATGACCGGCATATTCTTATTTTACCCGGGCCCGGTGGAGGCCGGACCGCATACCCGGGCCGTTTTTACCTTCTTGGGAACTGAAACCCTTCATTTTCAGGATGTCCGCAAGTTCGGCACGTTTCGGCTGTGGGAAGCCGGGGAAATGGAGGTTTCCCCGGCTTTTTGCCTGGGCCTGGACCCGCTGGAAGATGATTTCTCTTTTTCCCGTTTCGAAGAAAAGCTATTGGTAAAACCTCATACCCGCCTGAAATCCTTTTTGTTGGACCAGAGATACATTGCAGGCCTGGGAAATATCTACGTGGATGAAGCGCTGCACCGGGCCAGGATCCATCCGGCCAGGCTGCTTAAAACCCTCTCCGACTCTGAAAAACGGGCCTTGCATGCCTCCATTGTCGCCCTCCTCCGGGAGAGCATCCAGTGGGGGGGGACAAGCTTTTCAGACTACCGCGGCCTGCAGGGTCAACGGGGCGTTTTCCAGGAGCACCTCAAGGTGTATCAAAAAGCACAGGAGCCGTGCTTTCACTGCGGGCATCCCCTGGCCCGGATCGTGCACAGCGGCAGGGGAACCTACCTGTGCCTGCGCTGCCAGGAGCCGCCCCTTCTTTCTCCCGGCTCGATACAGTCGTAAAGGTCGGTTTTTCATCCTACCCGGGTCTCATAGATGAAGCCGCGGGCAGATGATTGTAAACTTGCAGCAGCTGGTTGGGGGTATTTAAAAACCTGGCGATCAAACTTGCTCAGGAATGAAGTCTTTTCCCCGCTTGCCCTCGGCGAATATTGGATTTGCCTTGATAAGAAGGCGCGTAGGGGTTTCAGTAAAGCCGCCTCAAACTGTTTGAGCGAGTGTAGCGAGGGAGTTTTTGAGGCGGCCAGAAACCCCGAGCACCGAAACAAATTATTTCGCAAATCCAGTGAGCCGAGGACAAGTGGGTAAAACAGCTGTGCTACCTGACTAAAATTGATCATCGCATTTAGAAACGCAGGAAAAAGAGAGGCTTCACTGTGGTTGATTTTACCCGGATTCTTTTATATACTTGACTGAGGTTCCCGGACAGCGCGTGCAGGCCGATCCTGGATGCTGCCCCTTCCTGCTGCGGCTGGGGATGCTGAGATAGGTGGGGTTTAAGTTGCTGACCGTCGGTTTAACCGGGGGAATTGCCTGTGGAAAATCTACCGTCGCCAGGTCGCTGGAGCGGAAAGGCGCGCTGCGCATCTGCGCCGATCAGTTGGCCAGAGAAGCCGTGGAGCCCGGCAAGCCGGCGTACCGGGAGATTGTATCCTGGCTGGGTCGCGGGATTTTAACGGAAGAAGGGACGCTGGACCGTAAAGCCCTGGCGGACATTGTCTTTCACCAGGAGGAAGCACGGGCCAGGTTAAACGCCATTGTCCACGGGCGCGTGGGCGAACTCTTTCAAGCCCGCAGCCGTGACCTGGAAGAACAACATCCCTGCAGCATCCAGGTCTGGGATGTGCCGCTGTTGTTTGAGGCCGGGATGGAGTCTGTGGTAGACGTTGTTGTGGTTGTCGCGTCCAGTGAAAAAAACCAGCTGCTGCGGCTTCAAAAAAGGGACGGCCTCAGCAGATCCGAGGCCCTGGCCAGGATTCGCGCACAGCTGCCCCTGGAGCAGAAAATAAACGCAGGGGACTTCGTGTTGCACAACAACGGTACGGAAGAAGATCTTGAAAAGCAAACGGCTGAAGTCTGGCGTAAACTGGTAGAAATCCAGCGCAGCAGGAAAAAATCACCGGTTGACCCCGCCTAACCAGGTTAAGCTTTGGTCATTTAACCTTCCTGGAGCGGTGATGGGGCTGCCTGGATAAAAAAAGTAAACAGTTTCAGCTCCAGCGCGTCTAAAGGTTGCCATGATCTTCCAAGAAAAGGGGCAAAAACGGGTGATGGCTGCTTGAACGAACGGCGAAGACAGCGGATATTTTTGATCATACTCTTTCTATGTCTGATCATGCTCTTTTTTACTGCCCATCCCCATGCGGTGCAGCGCCTGGTGTACCCCTTCTATCACCGGGAGTTGATTTTACATGAAGCCGAAAAACACGATCAGGATCCCCGGCTCATCGCGGCCATCATCTGGGTCGAGAGCCGCTTTAAGGATCATGCCTTGTCTTCCAAGGGTGCCATGGGCTTAATGCAGCTCATGCCCACAACGGGTTCCTGGGCGGCAGAGATGGCCCGGCTAGAACTGCAGGAAGTGGAAGACCTGTTGGAGCCCCGGGTGAACATCGCCCTGGGAACCTGGTATTTTAACAACCTGCTGCAGATCTTTGATGGCAATGTTTACGCTGCCCTGGCCGCCTATAACGGGGGGCAGGGCCATGTTTCCCGCTGGCTGAAAACGGGCACATGGGATGGTTCGCTGGAAAATGCAGAAAAGATCCCCTTTCCCGAGACCCGCCAGTTTGTCTTGAAAGTGGCTCGAACCTATGAACGCTACAAGCTGCTCTATAGCGAAATAAACTGACTGGGAGGTAAAAAACATGCATACCGTCACATTGATTCCCGGCGATGGTACAGGTCCAGAAATAGCAGATGCCACGGTTGCTGTCCTGAAGGCGGCTGGCGCTCCCATTGAATGGGAGAAAAAAGAAGCAGGCTTGCAGGCGTATGAGAAAGGGGGAGACCTGCTGCCGGAAGATGTCCTGGAGTCCATTAAGCGCAACAAGATTGCCTTGAAGGGTCCGCTGACCACGCCAGTTGGAACGGGTTTCCGAAGCGTAAATGTTGCCCTGCGCAAAGAGCTGGATCTTTATGCGAACTTGAGACCAGCCAAGACCTATAAGGGCATCCAGAGTCGCTATGATCATATCGACCTGGTGGTTGTCCGTGAAAATACGGAAGATCTGTATGCCGGGGTGGAGCACATGGTAGGAGAGGATGCGGCGGAAAGCATCAAGATCATTACCCGGAAGGGTTCAGAGAGAATCGTGCGCTTTGCTTTTGAGTACGCGGTGAGAAATAACCGCAAAAAAGTCACGGCTGTACATAAAGCGAACATCATGAAGTGCACCGACGGGCTGTTTTTAAACGTGGCCCAGGAAATTTCCCGGGAATATCCCCAGGTGAAGTTCGAAGACCGGATTGTGGATAACATGTGTATGCAGCTGGTGATCAAGCCCCAGCTCTACGACGTGATGGTCATGCCAAATCTTTACGGGGACATTATCTCCGACCTTTGCGCCGGGTTGGTCGGGGGGCTGGGCGTAGCCCCTGGGGCCAATATCGGAAAGGATATTGCCATCTTTGAGCCGGTGCATGGCAGCGCCCCCAAGTACGCGGGCAAGAACAAGGTTAATCCCACGGCAATCCTGCTTTCCGCGGTGTTGATGCTTCGCCACCTGGGAGAAACAAACGTGGCGGAAAAAATCGAACGCGCCCTGGCAGAGGTCCTGGCCCGGGGGACCTGTGTGACCTATGATCTGGGAGGAAAAGCTACCACGTCGGAGATGGCTCAGGCGATTATCGACCAGCTATAAATGAATGGGTTCATTACGATCCACAGAAACGAGCGGCAGGGCGAAGATTTCGCCCTGCCGCTGTTGCTGTGCGCCCGGCATGGGCACAGTCTAACGGGTTGTGTGGTGGAGGAACTTACTTGTGGAACTCCTGGAAGGCTTTAACCAGGCCGTAGCATCCGGTCATCATCATGTCTCCAAAAGGATTTGCACTGTGGTAGTTCAAATCGGCCGCGATGCACCGGCGCGGTCCGGTCACGCTGACAAACTTAAAGGTTCCCGTCCGATCTGCGGCCATACTGCAGCCGTGCCCGCCATCGGCGAAGACTTCCTCATGGTCCAGTTCGCCATTGCGCAGCTTGTTGACCATTTTAAAAAGCTTTTCCCCGGTCATCAAGTGGGTGTGATGCTCAAAAAGCCCGAAGATCCGCTGTTCCTTGATCAAAGCAGCGAAGGTATGCTGGTTCCCGATATTCACCACAACGACGCCCCGGAAAAGTTCTTGTTTTACCGCGGGATCCAGCAGGGCGCCCTGGATCGCGGCTGCGCAGGTGTCCATGACCATGGCTCCTGGCTTTTCTTGTTGAACGGCTTTCATGCGGGTCAGGTAATCCGGCGGAGTGAAGTAGGCCAATTGTTCCAGCATCCCTCCCTCCTGGAGAAACGTGTCCCAGTGGTTGAAGCGAAACAGGCGATTGCTCACCCCCGGGGGTGCTTCGCCGTGATCCTGGACCGCAACGGCGACGTCCCGGGGAAGTTCAATATCATAGAAATGAAATGCCCGCTCCAGCGCTCCCAGGTTGAGGTCTTTCATTTCAGCTTGAAAAAAGGGTTCCTCCGGGGGCGCCTCCGTAAGGATGATCCCCAGTTCTTCTACCTTGCGCAGATCATCGAACACGGTTTTTGCCGCGCCCGGTGCAGCGTAGACAGGAAGGCCTTTTCCCAGGTGTTCCTTGATGGCCCGGGTGGTTTTACCCCCTCCCATCACGGTGCCGGTAAGGTAGAGGGGCAGCTTTTTTTCCGCGGCCTGCCTGATGCGCTGGCCGATGATCACCGTGGGAGAGGGAAGAACCAGCTTGATCAGGTTTTCTGGGTTCTTCCAACTTTCATAAACCAGGATATCCTGGGTGCCGCCGCCGATATCAATCGCCAAAATTCTTTTCTGCCTGCTGCTTTCCACGAGCCTCACCACCTTGAAATCAGTATACCAGCTGAGATAAAAAAGTAAACAGGTTGAAGCAAGATTTCAATCAACCCCTGGCCGCCCGCCGCCGCGCCGCTGGATCAAAAAACCTCGCTGCCGGCGAGGTTTTTGATCCAGTTTCAGTGCAGCTCCCTGATGAGAGCGATTTCATCGCAGTTGGGAAATTTGGGGCAGTTAATGCATTCCGTCCAGACCTTTTGGGGCAATTGTTCTTTATCAATGCGGGTAAAACCGCATCTTTCAAAAAACGTTGGCTGGTAGGTCAGGGTAAAAATTTTCTCGATTCCCAGCTGCTGGCCTTCGACAATCAACCAATCCACCAGTGCCAGGCCGAGGCCATTTTTGATATGTTCGGGGTGAACGGCCAGGGAACATATTTCAGCCAGATCTTTCCACATCACGTGTAGACCGCCCACGCCCACGATCGTTCCCTCCTTTTCAACCACGGAGTACTCCCGAATTTTCTGATACATGGAGGGAATGGTCCGATGCAGCATCAGGCCTTGATTCGCGTAGCTATTGATCAGGGCCGCCATTTTTTCCACATCAGACATTCTCGCCTTCCTGAACTTCATCGTCGTTGCCGCCTTCCCGGGTATAATGTCTCATAATAAGTATTTTAACGCATTTCTGCGTGTTTGACCAGATCATCTTTGCAGGAATAACCCGGTGCTTTAGAGAAATTAGAATAAAGAAATCTGTCGAAGAAGTGCAGCGAGGATTCGCGACCGTTTCCCTGTTTTTCTGCAGGGAAAGTCAAATTTGCCTGAATTTAGCTATCAAGTATCGTGAGTTTTCGCTGCCGTTTCCCTGGAAGAAAAACTCCACGAGGAGGGGTTGCGCATGCGGGTGGTTATCCTGGCGGAGGACCTGTACGAAGAAATGGAACTTTGGTACCCGTACTTTCGACTGCGTGAAGAAAAAATCGAGGTGGTGATTGCCGGAACGGGTGAGAAAAAGACCTACGCGGGGAAAAATGGTTACCCGGTTACCGTGGATACGGATACAACTTCGATCAAGGCGGTGGATTTTCAGGGCATTATTGTGCCCGGCGGCTACGCACCGGATAAATTAAGACGCTACCCGGAGATTTTACAGTTTATCCGGGAGATGGATGAAGAAGGGAAGCTGGTTGCTACCATCTGCCACGGCCCCTGGGTCTTTATCTCCGCGGGGATCATGCACGGGCGTCGGGCCACCGCATTCTATGCCATCAAAGACGATCTGATCAACGCCGGGGCGCTTTACCTGGACGCCGAAGTAATCGTGGACGGAAACCTGGTCACCTCTCGCAAACCCGATGATCTGCCGGCTTTTTGCCGGGAAGTGATCGCGTTTTTAAAATCGATCAATCACGGCACCGAGCATTAGAAATCTAAACCGTTTCAGAAAGGGAGGCTCGTTAACCATGGCTGGTACGAGCATAAAGATCGGTTCAGCGGTGATTGAAGTAGTCCAGGGGGATATTACCCGGCAAGACACCCAGGCGGTTGTGAATGCGGCCAACGAACAACTGGCTCCCGGCGGGGGTGTGGCCGGCGCCATCCACAAGGCCGCAGGTCCGCAGCTGTGGGAGGAGTGCCGGACCCTGGGGGGATGCAAGACAGGCCAGGCCAAGATCACCCGGGGGTACCAGCTGCCCGCAGAATACGTCATTCACACCGTGGGCCCGGTCTACAGCAACACACCCCAAAATGCCATCGACCTGGCCAGCTGTTACCATGAAAGCCTTCTGTTGGCCAAGAACCATGATATTGAAAGCATCGCGTTTCCCGCCATCAGCACCGGGGTTTTTGGCTATCCCGTGGCAGCCGCGGCCGATATTGCTTTGCAGACCGTGATCGCGTTCTTGAAGGAGCATGGACAGCCCCGGTGGGTTCGCTTTGTGCTCTTCGGAGAAAACGACTACCTGGTCTTTGAGCGCGCCCTGTTGAACCTGGCAAAAAAAGGATAGCGGTTTCCTGGTAAAATTTCACGGAAAGAAGGGTTTTCGGCCTGATAAGCAGAAATGGTCTATCCCCCGGAGAAAATCAATAAGCGAACGGAGGTAATCGAGGTGTATAAAATTTTGTTAGCAACAGATGGCTCGGAGAACTCGTTTAAAGCGGTAGAGAAGGCTATTGAAATTGCCAAGCCCCTGGAGGCCGATCTCACGGTATTGTCTGTCGCCCAGGACGTTCCGGTTTTCAAGGGGCAGGAAGGTTTATCCTACGATCAGGCCGTGGCTTTACAGAAGAACATGGTGGAAGGTATGGAGAAAGCGGCACAGGAAGTGTTGGAGAATACGAAAAAAGTATTTGCAGACCACGGCATGGAAGTGCGCACGATGCTGAAGAAAGGTCAGCCCGCCAACGTGATCTGCGACGAGGCCACCAGCGGTGACTATAACATGGTGATCCTTGGCAGTCGCGGGCTGGGCGGTCTCAAAGAGTTTATCCTGGGGAGTGTGAGCAACAAGGTGGCTCACTGTGCCCATACTTCTGTGCTGATCGTGAAGTAACCAGCGGAATAATCATGAAAACGTGTAAAAATCCGGCGTCAGAAACCTGCTCGCCGGTTTTTTGCTTTGCGTCAAGCGCGGGTATCTCTCCCCGGACCCCTGCCTGGGCGATGGAGCCCTCCCGCTTTCCCGCTGCAGCCGAGGGTGGCCCGGCGCAGGCAGCAATCGAGATACCAACCTGGCACCGGCACTGCCGGTCCGGGTCTCCCTGGCTAATAGGTCAGCAGGCCGGGAAGAAAGGTGGTAATCTGGGGAAATACGGTCAAAAGGAGGATGCAGAATGCCAGGGCGAAAATAAAGGGCCAGATGCCTTTGAAGATCACTTCCAGCGGGATCGTCGGGGCGACGCCCTTGATAATGTAGACATTCATCCCCACCGGTGGGGTGATCACCCCCATGGCCACGATGAGCACAATGATTACACCGAACCAGATGGGGTCATACCCGAGGGTAGTGACGATCACGGGGTAAAAAATGGGAATGGTCAGCAAGACCAGGGCCAGGGCGTCGATAAAACATCCCAGGATAAAATAGATGCCGAGCACGATCAAGAGGACCACGTAATTCGGCAGATCCAGGGAACCGGCCCAGCCTGCCAGCTCAAAGGGCAGCCGGCTGATGGCAATGAAGCGGCCGAAGATGATGGCGCCTGTGACCAGGAACATGATCATGGCCGAAGTTCTCGTGGTATCGATCAAGGAATGCTTAAACCCCTGCCAGCTTAATTTTCTTTCGACCAGTGAAACCAGTAACACGCCGCTGGCACCCACGGCGCCGGCCTCCGTGGGCGAGAACCAGCCGGCAAACAGTCCGCAGAGGGAAATGGAAAAAACGATCAGCACTTCCAGCAGGCCGCCTCGCAGGGCCTTGAAGCGCTCGCCCCAACTTGCCCTGGCACCCGGGGGGGCCAGGGCCTGGTTCCGGTGGGCCAGGAAAAAGATGGTGATCATGTACAGGGCCATCAGCAAGAAACCGGGGAGGATGCCGGCAATAAACAATTTTCCGATGGACTGCTCCGTGGCGATGCCGTAAATGATAAAGATCACGCTGGGCGGGATCAAAACGCCCAGGGCCCCTCCCGCGGCCACGCTGGCCGTGGAGAGGGAATCGTCATAGCGGTATTTTTTCATTTCCGGCAGGGCGATGGCCCCGATGGTTGCCGCCGTGGCCGTATTGGAGCCGCAGACGGCCCCGAAAAACGCGCAGGTAGCCTGGGTTGCAATGGCCAGGCCGCCGGGCAGGTGACCCAGCAACTTGTAGGCGAAAAGGTACAGCCGGGAGCCAATCCCGGCGTGAAAAGCCAAAAACCCCATCCAGACGAACATGGGAATCACACTCAGGGAATAATTAGAAAAGGTCGCATAGATTTCAATGGACGACATTCTCCAGGCGGCAGCCGGTGAAATGAGGTAGCTAAAGCCCGCAAACCCCACCAGGGCCATGGCATAAGCAATGGGCATTTTTAAGATCAAAAACACAAAAAAAACGGCAATTCCTGTTACGCCGGCCAGTAAGGGGCTCACCGTTCCCCAGCTCCTTTAAGGGCGTCGATCAGTTTATCCAGGATGACCAGGCCCAGCATCAGCAGGCCGCAGGATACCAGGAAGACAAAGGGAAAATACGGGATCTCCGTGGTGGAAGAAACCTCGCCGCTTTTTGCCATGCTCCCGGCGTAACGGAACACGCTCCAGGACAGGAAGGTGATAAAAAGGAAAGAAATGCCATGGATGGCGATTCCCAGTATTTTTTTAACTTGACCGGGAAAGCGTTCAAAGATAAAACCGACGGCGATATGCCCCCCCCTGAAGGCGCAGTGGGCCAGGGAAAAAGCGATGACAACGGAAACGATGTACCCGACGAACTCGTACGTCCCCATAAATGGCCGCGAGAACAACACCCGCAGCAGGATGTTGCCGATGATCAAAGCCACGGCTGCAACCAGGCACCAACCCGCAAGCTGATCAAAAACCCGGCTGAGACGTTCTACGCTTTTCTTAAATGCAAACATCAATATTCGGAGCCTCCTGCAACTGCATCGTCATCGTCGTCCTTGCACTCTTTTTGCGCTATTGCGGATAGGTTTCATTGTACTGATCCGCCAGGGATTGCACGGTTTCCATGATCTCCTCCCCGGGGAGCCCTTTTTCGTTCATGCTGTCAATAAAGTCGGTTTGCAGCGGCATCACCAGTTCGATCCAGCGCGCTGCTTCGGCTTCACTCAAGGTGATAATCTCTTGACCGGTTTCTTCCACGGCCCACTGCAGCGCGGATTCGTTCTGCCAGTCCCAGAGATTCATTGCCTTACCCTCAAAAACCTGCTCGCTTACGGACTGCAAAGAATCCTGCAGTTCAGGCGAAAGACTGTTCAATTTCTCCAGGTTCATGGTAATGAAAAAGAGCGTGTTGTATAAAAACGGAGTCTGGGTAATATAATCGGTTACTTCCGCGTGCCGCCACCCCTGCAGGACTTCCACCGGCGCCAGGTTCCCTTCCACGATTCCCCGGGAAAGGGCTTCATAGGTTTCGGGCTGGGACATGCCCACGGGGATTGCACCCAGGGCCTGCAGGGTACGGGCACTTAAACCGGTGGCGCGTATCTCCAGGTTGCGAAGATCATCCAGGCTCTCCACGGGAACCCGGGTAAAAAGATCGCCAGGGCCGGTAGCAAAGACCATCAATAGTTTTGTATCCTGGATTTCCTCGGGGTTTAACGCCTTGATGCCCTCCCAGGCCACCTTGCTGGCCACTTTCGAATTATTGTAGACGATCCCGGGCAATTCAAAAGCTTCCAGCACGGGAAATCGTCCGCGGGTGTAGGTAAAACAAGAAAGGCCGATATCCGCGATGCCCGAAACGACACCTTCATAGGTATCTGCTGCTCCTGAAAGGGTTTCACCCGGGTAGGACTCGATCTGGATCCTGCCCCCGGTCTCTTCCTCTACGGTTCCGATCCATGCCTGGACGAGTTCCGTTTCGACGGGATGGGTAGCCGGGAAAAAGTGGGCCAGGTTAAATTTGATCGGTTCTTCCGACACCGGTGCTTCTTCCTCCTGGGGATCCGGGTTCCCGCATGCTGCCAGGCCCAGTACCAGCACGACAATACCAACCCAAACCAGTCCATGCCTCAAATTTTTTTTCATTTCAGCCAGCCTCCTGTGGTGTGATGGGTAAATTAAAAAACGGCATTCCATAGGAATGCCGGTAAGAAGATCAAGACATCAGCAAGAATCTACTGAATATGCTACCGTGTTTCCATTCTACTATGGCGGATAAACGAAGTTCATGATGAAAGCGCTGCTGCGTTCTTGCCGTGCTACCGTGTCAAGTATTAATTCTTTACGCAAACAAATAATCCTTCTATCTGAAAATTTAAATATATGAACGCCCCTGGTAGTTTTTAACCCTGGTTGGCGATTTCTTCCTGCAGGATCCGCTTTTCCACTTCTCCCGTGGGGGTGAGCGGCAAAGAATCTCGAAATGAAAATTGCTGGGGGATTTTAAAATCCGCCAGGTACTGGCCCAGGTAGTCAATGATTTCCGACTGCTTGAAGATCTTGCCCGGTTGCGGCACGACGAAGGCCCTGCCGATTTCGCCGAGAACCGGGTCCGGAACGCCGCAAACCGCGGCCATTTGAATCTGGGGATGCCGGTTTAACTTATCCTCGATCTCCTGGGGGAAAACCGTAAACCCACCCGTGATCATCATATCCTTTTTACGTCCCCGGAGTACCAGGTAACCGTCTTGATCAAAAAATCCCATGTCCCCGGTATAAAACCAGCCCTCCGGGTCGATGCTCTTTTCCGTTTCTGTGGGCTGTTCAAAGTATTCCTTGAACACGCAATCGCCCTTGATGGCAACTTCGCCGGTTTCGCCCTCCGGTAGTTCCTTTCGCTCTTCGTCCACAATCTTAAACTGGAAATCTGGAACCGGCTTCCCCACGGTTTCATACAGCTTGGTGGGAGGGTCCTCGGTTAAACTGTGGGTGACAAACCCCGCTGTTTCTGAAAGGCCGTATCCGGTTCTGACCGGCCCGTCGACGATCTGGGACATTTTTTCGATGATTTCCCGGGTGGACGGAGCGCCTGCCACGGCAAGCATGCGGAGGCTGGAAAGATCGTAATGTTCAAACCCGGGCGCATGAAACATCATTACGTACATGGTGGGAACCTGCCCCAAAACCGTGATCTTTTCATTTTCAATACGTTTCATCGCCTCCAGGGGATTGAAGTGGCTCATCACATCCTGGGTTGCTCCTGCCGTAAGTCCGGTAATAAAAAGTTCAACGGCTCCCCCGATATGGCTCATGGGCAGGTGCAGGAGAATGCGATCCTCAGGCACAATTTCCCAGTATTGCGCCTGAACGCGGGTGGTGGTGAGAATGTTTTGATGCGTTAAAACCACACCTTTCGGTTTACCCATGATTCCCGCCGTGTAGATGACCAGCACACCATCACCGGGGGCGACGGTCTCTTTTCGCTCTGACAGGGCCTCTTCATCAAACTGGCTTTCTATGTCCATCAACGTCTCAAAGTCAATGGCCCTGCGGATCAGGAATTTCTTCTTCTGTTGGGTGTTTTGGATCACGATGTAGGGAATTACCCCTGGGAAAATATGTTCTCGGATGACCTTTTGCAGATCAACATCGCGGTGTTTATCCTTCATGATCAGGACCCGGGGCAGCGAATTGTTTAAAATATAAGCGATTTCCGGGCCCTTGTAATTGGGATTGATTCCAACCAGGATGGCGCCAACCATGGATGCGGCCATGTAGGTATAAATGTACTCGATGGAGGTTGGCATCAAAACGGCAACCCGGTCTCCTTTCTCTACGCCCAGTTCAAGCAAGGCCCTGGCCAAATTTTTTGACGTGTCTAAAAACTCTGCATACGTAACGCGTGCTGCTCCGGTTGTTAAAGCCTCTTTTTCAGGGTGCAGGTCTGCTGCTTTTTCCAGGTAGTGGTGAAGAAGTGTAGCCTCCAAGGGATCATCCTCCTTTGTGTGGTCTTAAATGGTGTCTAGAGTTATTGTAATCGAATTAGTCCAAATATTCAATACAATTTCTTGTAATTCAGGCTTGATTTTTTCTCTGCATTTGCACTACAATAAAGCGGCGGTCTGCAGCGCGCGATCATATCCAGGAGGAGGTCCCTCTTCATGGACCAGGGAAATTTTCGAAAAGGCTTGTTCATGGCCATGGGCGCGGGAATCTGCTGGGGAACAACGGGCTTGTTCAGCACGATGTTGTTTCAGCAGGGCTTTGATCCCTTATCGGTCGCCTCGGCCCGCATCTTCTTTACGACCCTGGTTTTCCTGTTTTTTTTTCTCCCGGGGCGAGTTTCCCGCCTGGCCATCTCTACAAAAGAGCTGGCCTTCCTGGCTATCTTCAGCTTCATCGGCGTCACTCTCTTCAATTATTTTTACCTGCAGGCGGTGCAGCAGGTCGGGATCTCGGTTGCGGTTGTTCTGCTCTATACGTCTCCCTTGTTCGTTGTTTTTTTCTCTTCTGTGGTCCTGGGAGAACCCATCACCCGGGTAAAGCTAATCTCCATCGGCCTGCTTCTCTCCGGCACCATTTTTGTCGTGCAAGCGTACCAGGTGGCCCTGTTGAGGATCAATTCTACCGGTGTGCTGCTGGGACTGGGAGCGGGGTTTACCTTTGGACTGCTCAGTGTGTTCGGGAAAATACCCCTGGTCAAGGCGGCACAATTAACGAAGATGTTCTACATGTTTCTTTTCGGCTCTTTCTTCTTTGCACTGTTTCATCCCCCCTGGCGGTTGTTTTCCCATGATATTTCCTTTATATCGGCTTTTGCCCTGGCCGGGCTGGTTTTGGTTGCCACGTTCCTGGCGTACACCCTTTATATCCTGGCTTTATCCTACCTCGAAGCGGGAAAAGCCAGCATTGCCGTGGCACTTGAGCCTGTTGCCGCCATCGTTTTTGCTTTTCTCTTCTTTGGAGAAGTGCTCTACGCGGACCAGTACCTGGGGGTGCTCCTCGTCTTGTGCGGAATCGTCCTGATCAGCAGGTGAAAGCACTTCCAGCCGGCCTTGGAGCTCCCGGTGCGGCACAGCGGGTTCCGGCCATCCTCCGGGCAAGAGCCTGTTGTCTTCCGCAGCGCACTGCTTTATAATGAAGGAACGAAGCAAAAACTTTGTGAACTGCAGTTCAACTTATTTTCTAACGAGGAGTAGACACGGTGAAACTGTTGACTCTCTACGACAAGGCCTTTATCGTGATCATATTAGGCCTCAGCCTGCTCGGTTTTTACGTCAATTTCACCTTCGATACGGGAATGGAGCAGCGGTATATTACCATTCACGTGGACAACGAGCTGGTCAAGGAGATTTCCTTTAACGAGATCACCGACCAGGAGGTCCCCATCGCCTTCGGATCGAAAAATCAACACGAGGCCGTGGTGGAAATTGTAAATGGAAAAGTGCGCATGCTGCCCATCGACGATGAATTATGCCCGCGGGGGATATGCTCCCACACGGGTTGGATTGACCGCGGTTACCAGAGCATTGTGTGCGTCCCCAACCGAATTGTGGTGGGTTTTTCCGACGCCAGCGTGGAAGATGTCGATGCTGTGACCTATTGATCCCCCGGGGAAACGGACAAGAACGGGAAGGGGCATATTCTTGACAACACCGGTAAATCTCATTATAATTAAGTTTAGTTTTGAGGAGGGATAACGATGAGGCTCTATGTTCCCGAGCTTAAAAAAGGAGATGGAGACTTTTTATCTTATTCTGGAACCGTTGAGCTTTCCTCTGTCCGACAAGATATCTACCAGCCCCAGGTCGTGCAGCTTCATGTTGATGTAAAAGCGGCCTATGTGCAGAACCGGGTTTTATTGAAAGGGATGTGGCAAACGGAAGTTCTCGTTTCTTGCCATCGCTGCCTGGCACCCGTGACCCTGCAGCTCGGTGAAATGATTTACGACGAATTCACCCACCTGTCAAAGGGCACAGGGTCGGGATACCCGGCTGACGCCGAGGTAGCGATGCGAGATGGAGAGCATTTTGCTTTCGAGGGCGATCTGCTTGAACTGGATGATTATTTTACCCAGCTGTTCTACATGAGCCAACCCCTTAAAGTGATCTGTCGGGATGACTGTCAAGGGCTTTGCAGCGCTTGTGGGGTGAATCGAAATCTTGAAAACTGCTCATGTGAGCAGAACCGTATCGATCCCCGCTGGTCTGCCCTGGACCTATACAAGGAAAACTTTTGAGATTCCAGGATACGGCTTGCGCCAACGGCGCCCGTACCTGTTTCATTTACCCTGGACCCCGGAGATCGCCGCGGACTCCGTGACAAATTCCAACAGCGGAAGAAACCCGGAAGGCCAGGAAACCGGTTGCCGGGGGAGGGTTAAATTTCCGCTTCAGAAGTCTTCTTTTTTCCATACTTTAGGATCAAAACTCGAGCAAAAGACCCCATGCTGACCTGTTTAAGGAGGTGTTAAGATGGCTGTTCCCAAGAGACGCACATCGAAAACCAGGAGGAATAAACGCAGGGCACACTGGAAGCTGGCCCTGCCTGGACTTGTAAAATGTTCACACTGCCGTGAAGCCAAGCTGGCGCACAGGGTATGCCCCAGCTGTGGGTACTACAAAGACAAGAAAGTTGTTTCAGAGCAGTAGCCTAAAGTGCCTGGGTAGGGATTGAACTTTTTTCTCATGACGTTACCCGGGGATTCTTTTATTTGTACGGAAATTCGTATCCAGGAATATAAGAGGTGTTTTCCTGGCAAACTTGAGCATCAAGGTGGATCATAAGTTTTTAAGGGAGTTGGAGTGCTTGTTGCGCGTAGCGGTTGATGCCATGGGAGGGGACCATGCCCCCGGTGAGATTGTCAAGGGGGCGATCATGGCTGTCGAAAAATCCCCGGAGCTTGAAGTCACACTTGTAGGTGCGGAAGAAGCCATTCTCCGGAGCACTACACAGAAGATCAACTCATCTCGCATCCGGATCATGCATACCGATGAGGCCATTGGGAATGACGAAGACCCTGGCCTGGCCATTCGTCGCAAGAAAAAAGCCTCCATGGTTGCCGCCATGCAGTTGGTTCGCAGCGGACAGGCAGATGCTGTCGTGAGCGCGGGGAATACGGGGGCGTTGATGGCCGGGGGGTTGTTATTTCTAGGGCGGATTCCGGGCATCAAACGGCCGGCACTGCTCACGGTAATTCCCACTTTCGAGGGGGGCGGAATTGTCGTCCTGGATGTGGGTGCAAACATGGATGCCAAGGCCGATCACATGATCCAATATGCCCTCATGGGCAATATTTATGCTTCGCAAGTGCTGGGAAAAAAGAACCCCCGGGTTGGGCTGCTGAACGTGGGAAGCGAACAAAATAAAGGCAACCAGCAGGTAAAATTGGCGTACGGCCTCCTGGGAGAGCACCTCAACAATTTCGTGGGAAATGTGGAACCGAAAGAAATGTTCCAGAATAAAGCCGATGTGCTGGTCTGTGACGGCTTCGTCGGCAATGTTCTCTTGAAGACCATCGAAGGGGTTTCCAGGGATATTTTTGCCCTGCTGAAAGAAGAGATCAAAAAGGATATCAAGGCGCGCCTGGCGTCCACGTTGTTGCTTTCTGTCTTCAGGCGGGTTCGCACTTCACTGGATGATTCAGAGCACGGCGGAGCTCTGTTGATCGGCGTGAAAGGGGTCTGCATTAAATGCCACGGCTCCTCCCAGGGGAAAGCCATCAGCCAGGCAATTTTCAGGCAGGCTATGGTCACGGTAAACAACAAGACGAATGAAAAAATTGCAGAGACGCTTCGTCTGAGCAAGCTGAAAGGATGAGCAATTTGGGGCAGTACAACGCGGGGATTATCTCCACGGGGCGGGCATTACCCATTGGAAAAATTACAAATGCCGACCTGGAAACAATCCTGGAAACCAGCGATGACTGGATTCAAACCCGCACGGGGATCCGGGAGCGCCGCATGGTTACCGGGGATGAAACCAACTCGGACCTCTGTGTCACCGCTTCTCGGATTGCCCTGGAGAGGGCCGGGCTGAAAGCGGAGGAAGTTGACCTCCTGATTGTTTCCACGGTGACCCCGGATTTAACCCTTCCTTCGGCTTCCTGCCTGGTTCAATCCAAGTTACAGGCCCGCAATGCCTTTGTTTTTGACCTGGTTGCGGGATGCTCGGGCTTTCTTTACGGGTTAACCGTGGCGGAAAAGTTTATCCAGGCGGGAACCGTAAAAAATGTTCTCCTGGTTGGCGTGGACGTGTTAACGCCGATCATGGACTGGCAGGATCGCAATACCTGCGTCTTGTTCGGGGACGGCGCCGGGGCGGCCGTGATCACCCGCGTGGAAGCAGAACGGGGACTCATGGCCTCGAAATTATACGCCGATGGAGACAAGGCAGAGCTTCTGTACACCCCGGCCGGGGGCACAAAAAACCCGGCGAATTACGGGACGGTGGAGGATCGTATGCACTATGTACGGATGAACGGGAAGGAAATCTTTAAATTCGCTGTGAAGGTAATGACCGAATCCACGTTGGAAGTCCTCAATATCTGCGAGTTGAGCCCGACAAACCTGGACTATTTAATCCCCCACCAGGCCAATATCCGCATTATTGAGTCGGCGTCAAAAAAGTTGGGGTTGCTTCCGGAACAGGTCATTGTGAATATTGAACGATTTGGCAACATGTCCTCGGCGTCGATCCCCGTTGCCCTGGATGAAGCGGTGGAAAGCGGGAAAATCAAAGAAGGTCATCTCCTGGCCCTGGTTGCCTTTGGCGCCGGGTTAACCTGGGGTGCCGCTGTCCTTCGCTGGTAAGCGTTGAGAGGTGAATACCTGACCATGACGAAATGTGCTTTTCTTTTCCCGGGGCAAGGCTCCCAGCATGTGGGGATGGGGAAAGATATTGCGGAGTCCTTTCCGGAAGCCATGGACTGTTTCAAGCTCGCCGACGAGATTCTCGGCTACCCCCTGAGCCAGCTTATTTTTCACGGCAGCGAGGATGATTTGCGGCGTACGGAGGTAACCCAACCGGCGATCCTGACGGTGAGCATGGCTATTTTGGCCGTGCTGCAGAAAAAAGGGTTGCAGCCCGAGGCTGCTGCCGGCTTGAGCCTGGGGGAGTACAGCGGGCTGGTTTGTGCGACATCAATTCGCTTTGAAGATGCCCTGCCGCTGGTCAAAATGAGGGGTCATTACATGCAGACAACGGTCCCCCACTGGCAGGGAGGCATGGCCGCAGTTTTGGGGTTAAGCGCCGGGGATGTGGAAGCATTGTGCGCGGAGGCGGCCGACTCCGGGTACGCGGAACCGGCAAACTATAATTGTCCCGGTCAGATCGTGGTTTCGGGTGACCGGGAGGCCGTGGAGGAAGTATGCCGGTTGGCGAAAGAGAAAAAAGCGCGGGCGATGATGCTCTCTGTCAGCGCGCCCTTTCACTGCAAACTGCTCCAGCCCGTCGAGGAAAAAATGAATGACCTTTTGCAGCGCATCGAGATCAAAACCCCGCATTTTCCCGTGGTTGCCAATGTCCATGCCCGCTATTTAGAAAATGCCGATGATATCCGGGAGTCCCTGGTGCGACAGGTTTCTCACCCGGTGCTGTGGGAGGCTTCGATGAAAAGGCTCCTGGCAGACGGGTATGATCTATTCATTGAAGTGGGGCCGGGGCGGGTTCTCACCGGTTTTATGAGGAAAATAGCACACGAGGTGGAATCCCACCACGTAGAGGACATGGAAACACTACACAGAATACTGAAGTTGATGGAAGGGGGCAATTGATGTGAATTTGGCAGGCAAGGTGGCGCTGGTTACCGGCGGATCCAGGGGTATTGGCAAGGCGATTGTCCTGGCGTTGGCCGGTGCCGGCGCAAAAGTGGTGATTAATTACCAGCAAAACGCAGCTGCCGCGGAGCAAGCCCTGGAGGAAATCAAGCGTGCGGGTGGAGAAGGAATGCTCTACAGGGCGGATGTGACGGTCCTGGAAGAATGTGAAAGCATGATCAAAGCAGCTATTGACCATTTCGGCAGAATTGATATACTAGTGAATAATGCCGGTGTGCGGCGGGATAACCTGCTGGCCCTCTTGAAGGAAGAAGACTGGGATGTCGTCGTGGCTACCAATCTGAAAGGCGTTTTTAACTGCTGCAAAGCTGTTTTGCGCCCTTTACTTAAACAAAAAAGCGGGGGACGGATCATCAACATCGCCTCGGTAGCGGGCCTGGTCGGGAACAGCGGGCAGGCGAATTACGCCGCGGCAAAAGCCGGCGTGATCGCTTTTACCAAGTCCCTGGCGAAAGAAGTTGGCAAGCGGGGAATCACGGTAAACGCCCTGGCACCCGGGTTTATTGAAACAGAGATGACAGATGATCTGCCGGAGAACTTAAAAGCGGAAGCAAAAAATCGCATTGCGCTTGGCGCCTTTGGGACACCGGCCGATGTGGCCGAAGCGGTGCTCTTTCTCGCTGTGGGCGCAAACTATATTACGGGAACGGTTATTTCTATTGACGGTGGATTATCACTATAAGGTGGTCTTATTTTACCGGAAGGAGGTGGAATCATGGATATATTTTCTAAGATCAAAGCACTGATCGTAGAGCAACTCGATGTTGAAGAAGGAAAAATCAACCTGGAAACAACCTTTGAAGACATTGATGCTGATTCCCTCGATGTTGTAGAGTTGGTGATGGCCCTGGAGGAAGAATTTGACCTGGAAATCGCAGATGAAGAAGTGGAAAACATCAAAACCGTGGGCGACATCGTCAGTTACATAGAGGGGAAAACAGCATAAATACGCTTCGTGGCGTTCTGCCCTGGCCGGCAGGACTCCCGGGTTGATTCGATAATCGCGCGTTCAGGTGAGGTGAAGTGAGTGTATAAAAGAGTGGTTGTCACCGGGGTCGGTGCCGTAACACCCATCGGAATTGGTAAAGACGAGTTTTGGGGAAACCTGGCCAAGGGGAAGAGCGGTGTGAAAACCATCGACCACCTGCGAGATTTCCCCACTTACATGGCGGCAACGATTGATCATTTTGAACCCCAGGATTTTATGGAAAAACGAGATGTAAAAAAGATGGATCGTTTTACCCATTTCGCCCAGGCAGCCGCTCATATGGCGCTCGAAGACTCGGAACTGGACCTCTCCAGGGAAGACCGGGAGAGAATCGGGGTCATTGTCGGTTCGGGGATCGGGGGTCTGGATACCATTGAAAAACAGTTCAAGATTCTCCTGGATAAGGGACCGCGCCGTGTTAGTCCTTTTCTCGTTCCCATGCTGATCGCCAATATGGCCTCGGGGTATATTTCCATTACCTATGGGCTGAGGGGGCCCAATACCACGCTGGTGACCGCTTGTGCCAGCGGCACCCATTCCATCGGTGAAGCGTACCGGATTTTACAGCGAGGGGAAGCCGACGTGATGATCGCCGGCGGAGCGGAAGCCCCCGTTACCTCCATTGCCTTCGCTGGTTTCTGTGCCGCCCGGGCCATGTCGACGCGCAACGATGAGCCGGAAAAGGCCTCCCGGCCTTTCGACTTGAAGCGAGACGGTTTTGTCATGGGAGAAGGTGCCGGCTTGCTCATCATGGAGACGGCAGAACATGCCCTGCAGCGAAAAGCGCCGGTTTACGCGGAAATCGTGGGATACGGGATGTCAGGAGACGCGCATCACGTTACGGCTCCCGACCCCGAGGGACAGGGGGCGTACCTCTGCATGCAAAGAGCGCTGCAGGATGCGGATCTGCAGCCCACGGAAGTGGACTACATTAACACCCATGGAACGTCTACAGAATATAACGACAAGATTGAAACCCTGGCAATAAAGCGGCTTTTCCAGGAACATGCACCCAGGCTGGCCCTGAGCTCTACCAAGTCCATGATCGGCCACTTGTTAGGCGCCGCAGGCGGGGTGGAGCTGGTGGCGACTTTGCTTAGCATGCAAAAAGGTGTGGTTCTGCCCACGATCAATTATGAATTTCCGGATCCCACCTGTGACCTGGATTATACACCCAACAAGTCGCGCCCCATGGATATCCATGTTGCCGTCTCCAACTCCTTTGGTTTCGGCGGCACCAATGCCTGCCTGGTGGTGAAAACCTTTAACAGGGAGTCAAACCGTGCCTGAAGCTGGCATCGCCACGCTGCT
>PWRN01000090.1 GCA_003556225.1 Syntrophomonadaceae bacterium | reverse complement strand
CCGCCGCAGAGGAGGTCCTTCCCCGTAATCTGTGCCCCCTGATCAAGTCATCCTACGGTTTTGCCGCGACAGATACCTGCCCTTTTTTCTCCCTTTCCGACCTGGTGATCGGGGAAACAACCTGTGACGGAAAAAAGAAAATGTTTGAGATCATGCAGGATCTGAAGCCGGTACATGTCATGCAGCTGCCCCACCTGGGGAAAGAAGGCGCCTCCCTGGACCTGTGGGTGGATGAAATTCGTCAACTTCGTCGCCGCATCGAAAACGATTTAGAACTGGAAATCAAGGATGAAGATATCTGGAAAGCTATTGAGCTCGTGAATAATGAAAAGAAAATGCTCAAGGAAATCAGTGATCTGAATAAATCCCATCCGCCCGTGCTGAGCGGCATGGAACTGTTAACGGTGGTCTGGTCTGCAGGCTTCAGCTACGACAAAGAAGAAATCGTGGAAAAGCTACAAACCATGAAAGAAGACCTCGCTCAAAAAGAACTGGGAAATTCCCCGGGACCGCGTATCATCCTGACCGGATGCCCCGTGGGCCTGGGTTCTGAAAAAGTTATCCGCATCACAGAAGAGCTGGGCGCCCACGTGGTGGCCCTGGAAAATTGCACCGGCTACAAGACACTGGAACTCTTCACGGACACAGGGACGGAAGATCCCATCTTGGCCCTGGCCCACAAATACATCCAGATCCCCTGTTCTTGCATGAGCCCCAACCCCTATCGCCTCGACCTGCTGGGTCGCATGCTGGACGAGTTTCAGGCAGATGGCGTGATCGATTTAACCTGGCAGGCCTGCCACACGTACAACATCGAGGCCCACGACGTGAAGAAGCTCACGGAAGAAAAAGGTCTGCCTTACCTGCAGCTGGAAACCGACTACTCTTCTTCCGATGAAGAGAACCTCAAAGTGCGGATAGAATCCATGTTGGAGATGATCAACGATGATCGCAGTGGGTATCGACCTGGGTTCCGTTGCTGCTAAGGGCGTCCTGCTCAACGGGAAAAGTATTCATAAAATCGTGATCCCCACGGGGTGGAGCCCCCGGGACGCCGGCGAGCAGTTATTGCACAACCTGCTAGACCAGGCGGGTCTCTCGCGCTCGCAGGTGGACGGTATTGTTGCCACGGGATATGGCCGGGTGGCCTTTGAACAAGCGGATCGCAAGGTCACGGAAATCAGCTGCCATGCGCGGGGGGTCGCCCACTTATTGCCTGCAGCCGGCACCATTGTGGATATCGGCGGGCAAGACAGCAAGGCAATCCGCATCAACGAACAGGGCAAGGTGCTGAACTTTGCCATGAACGACAAGTGTGCCGCCGGGACAGGACGTTTCCTGGAGGTGATGGCCAACACCCTGGGCATGGATGTCAGCCAGTTGGGAGAGCTGGAAGCACCCCAAGAAACAGTTGCGGTCAACAGCATGTGCACGGTGTTTGCAGAATCGGAAATCATCGGGCTGCTGGCCCGGGGGTTGCCCAAGGGAGGCATTGTCGCCGGGCTGCACCAGTCCGTGGGCAAGCGCGTGGCCGCCATGGCCCGGAGGCTGGGCGTACAAGAGCAAGTGGCCTTTACAGGCGGTGTTGCCCTGAACAAAGGCGTGGGAAGAGCCCTGGTGGAAGAACTGGGCTGCCCGGTGGTGGTCCTGGAGGACTGCCAGTTCACCGGAGCTTTGGGGGCCGCCTTGTTAGCCATCCAATAACACTTTATCCTCTATGTGTATCATTCATCTTGAAGGCAGGGCGGGCGGCAAGATAGCCGCCTGCCTTTTTTATGGGGATTTATGTAGTTCGCATGATTTGTATGTTCATACAGAACCCGGTTGCCTGAAAAGCTGGCGGCAGTGCAAACTACCCGGATTTGCAATAATCGTGTAAGATAGAGTTAAGCGGTCTGCATACTCGATTTATTATTTTTAGTGAAAACCGCAAGAAAGGTGGGCTGAGCATGGGGATAAAATTTGATGTGCCGGGCAGGCAAGCCTACCAGGTTAAGGCCATTGTTTTCGACTTAAACGGCACCCTGGCGGTAGATGGAAACCTGCGCCCCAGCACTCGGGAACTGCTGAGCCAGCTGGTCGAAAACGTATGCGTTTACGTGCTCACGGCGGATACACACGACTCGGCTTCCCGGGTCCGGGAAATCCTCGGTGATAAAGTTGAGGTGCAGGTGCTCCAGGGGGAGAATACCACTGAGGCCAAACGAGCTTTCATCCAGAAACTGGGCCCGGAGAGCACGGTGGCCGTGGGCAACGGCGCCAATGATGCCGGCATGCTGGAAGAAGCCGTGCTAGGCCTCGCCGTGCTGGAAGAGGAAGGCGCCGCGGCAGATCTTCTCTGCAAGGCAGACCTGGTTGTGCGCAGTATCGATGACGCCCTGGAGCTATTGCTCCATCCCCGGCGCATCGTCGCCACGCTGCGTCGCTAATTCGATCCGAATTCCATCATAGAACGCAAAAAATCGACCACCAGTCCATCACAAAGCAGCAATCTAGCGCTCTCGCTATGAAAAGATTTCTGGAAAGAGGAGGAAAAGTGAGGGATCTTTCAAGTCGCCCAAAATTTCTTCTGCCTGCAGCGCGAGGTGGAGTCCCGTGGATACCCAGGGAGACTCCTGGCCGTGATGGCGTACTGCCATCTTGTTAAATAACCTGTGACGCATCGCCGAGGAGGTGGGTCTAATGTAGCTGGTCTGCGGGGAGAAGATGCTGTCCTGTTCAAAGTATGGCTTAATATCCAAAACCGGTGTGCCGGATACGGCATCAAGGCCTTTAACAAAAAGATAGTTTTCCTGCACTTTCTCCAGTTCCACCAGCGTGATCGCAATGGGGTTGGGACGAGAACGACACCGCAGGGCAAAAACCCCGAAACTCCTGGCATGCTGATCGACATGATAAGGAGTCGTTGACAAAACATCCCGCCTGGCACGGTCAAACCAGCAGATGACCCAGAGGTGTGAATTTTCTTCAATGCGGTGCAGGGCGGGAAGAAATTGCTCCCGGAGTTGAATGGCTCCCCGCACGCCCCCGGGAGGCACCTGGTTGATTTCAGAAACATGAGAGATCACGAAACCCACGGGCTCTAAGACAATGGAATTCACCTGACTAGCATCCTTTCCCATAGTTTGTGGGCTGTTTTTTTGTGTCGCCTGGTTCCAGGTGTTCCGGACTGTTTTCCCCCCGCTGCTTGCAAAACAAATAGTAGACCAGCAGCCCCGCCAGGAAACCATAGGCCATGTTCGCAAACAACGATACCAGGACTGTTGCGGCCAGGGGAACCCACTGTCGTCCCGGCTTCACGTCGCGCACAAATTTGATCATTTCCAGGCCAACCAGCAGCATCATGGCGCCGATGATGGCCATGGGGAAGGTGGCAAAAATGGTGGCGATCGACGTGGCAAAAAACAACCCCAGGATAATCCACAGAGTACCCTCAATGATATTGGTCCCTCCAGTCCTGGCCCCGAAATAGTACTGTCCGGCCAACCCCCCGGCTCCGTGGCACATGGGCATTCCACCGAAAAAAGGAGCGATTAAATTCATGATCCCCATATTTAAGGACAATTGTTTTTCCCCGACGTACCGGTCCGGCCAGTAGGTGCTGATCAGGGAGGAGGTTGATATCACGGCATTGGTGGCCGTTAAAGGTATCTGGGCAAAACCCGCCAATAGCATCACTGTCCAAACTTCATGCAGGGAGAACATCGTTATCTCCGGCCAGCGAAAGCCGAGGACTTCTATCCCCCTCAATTCTCCTTGAAAATGCATGAGGGCAATGCCGGCGAGAATGACGACAATGGCCCCGGGTGCATAAGGGTTCCGGCGTAAACCCAGAATAATCCCGACCGCAATAAGCCCCGCCAGCCACCAGGTGGAAAGCATTCTTATCGCTTGCATGGCCAGCATGAGCCCCAGGGCAACCTGGATCCCCCGGATGACCGCGTGCGGTGTGATCTGGGCGATCCAACCCATGACTCCGGTCAGGGCAAAAACAAACCAGACAACCCCCATAGCAAAGGCCGAAGCATAAACCATGGAAGGGGACCACTGCTGGGCGATGGCGACAACAGCCAGCACTTTCATGGGTTCAATGGGAAGGGGAAGCCTGTAGACCAACCCGGTGAGAATATTCGCAATCCCCATCATGACCAGTAAGCCCGCCGGGTTCAACCCGCAAACAGCGAAGTACCCCACCGCCAGGGGGAAAAGCACTCCGAAATCCCCTGTGGCACCAGCCATTTCACGCAGGTTAAACTCAAAAGAACCAATCTTCAAGGAACATCCTCCCTAAAGTAGACCGCCCGTCATTCCCCTGCTCATCACTATCTCTCTCATCACCATGTCTCATGAAAAAACGCTTCCAGGAGACGAAAAAGCGGCAAAATCCTTATTCCTGCCGGTCTCCTTTTCAAAAACATGGGAGGTACTGTCGTTTCCCAAAATGCCCTGTCAGTCTGTATCCGCAGAAGAAGCCTTTGGGTAGTGCAGGTTCGGAGATGGGCCTGGTTACGGACAGCTGATGTTGATAATTAATAAATCATACGTCCCTCCACAAACGCTTTTGTGCGGGGATCTAAGGGTTCTTCGAATATTTGCTCCGTTGGCCCTGACTCCACGATACGCCCTTCGTGGATAAATATTACTTCCTGGGCAATGCGGTGGGCCTGGAAAACATTGTGGGTCACCATGACCACGGTGATCGATTTTGTGCGGTTCAGTTGGCGAATCATCTTCTCGATTAGTTCAATGTTGCCGGGATCGAGGTTGGCTGTCGGCTCGTCAAGCAGCAAGAGGTGTGGTTCAAAGGCCACGGCCCTGGCGATAGCTATTCTCTGGGCTTCTCCTCCTGACAGGGTATCAGCCCGGCGGAAAGCCAGCTCCTGAAGGCCGACCTGCTCCAGGAGCTCACCGACACGTTGGGTAATTTCGCTGCGGCTGAACCCGCGGGCTTTTAAACCGTAAGCAACATTATTCCAGACACTGTCCTTAAAAAGCAAAGTTTTCTGAAAAACCAGGGCCATTTTGCGCTGCAGCTTGAGGCGTTCCTGCCCATTGCTTGGTAAAGGGCGCCCCATGAACTGATAGGTGCCACTATTAAATGGTGTTAACAGGTTAATAATGCGCAGCAAAGTGCTTTTACCGGCGCCGCTTGGCCCAATGATGCCGTAAATCAACCCCTTTTGAAACAAGAGCTTATCAACTTTGAGTACTTCCTTGTCGTATTTTTTTCTTATGTCGGTAAGCTCAACCAACACGTTTCCCTGGCTGATTATTATTCCCCTCCCCTCTGTATGTTATAAAGCACCGAATTGACGATAAAGGATAACATCAAGAGAACAATTCCCAGCCCAATGGCAAGCTCAAAGTTGCCTCTTCTGGTTTCCAGGACAATGGCCGTGGTCATCACCCGGGTGTGACCGGCAATGTTGCCCCCGACGATCATCACCGCGCCGACCTCGGCCACGACGCGACTGAACCCGGTGATGATCGCGCCCAGGATGGCAATGCGCAATTCCCGCACGACAGTCCAGGCAGCCAGGGCGGAGCCGGCTCCGAGAGAGCGGGCAATCTCTTCCACTTCACTTCCCTTTGCCCGGATCCCGACCATGGTTAAACCGGTAACGATCGGGAAAGAAAGAAAAACCTGGGCGATGATCATGGCTGTCGGGGTATACAATAGCCCAAGCACGCCCAACGGTCCCTGCCTGGAGAGGAACAGGTAGATAACCAGCCCGGCGACCACGGGGGGCATGCCCATAAAAGTAAAGATGATTTTATTGACAAAACGAGTTTTCCTTTCCGGTTTCAGACCCAGCAGGGTTCCCAGTGGGACTCCCAGCAGGGTGGAAATAATAATCGCAAGAATAGAAACTCGGAGAGAAAGAAAGACTATCTGCAGCAAGGCAGGGTCCAAAGCGATGATGAGTTGAAAAGCTTCAACGAATCCTTCCAAAAGTCGAGACAAAGGCTTACCTCCAAGCAAATGATGAACAACGAGTGCATCGCAGCAACTTTTAAGATCTTAAATTTTTATTTCGGATAAAGCTTCGCTTTTCAAACCAACACCGCTGCACCCAACTAGTCAAGTTATCGTTTATTCTAACCCGTAGCCAGGGAAAAACAGAGTTTCCCCATTGACCTGGTAGGAGTTGATCAGTTCCTGCCCTCCATCAGACATCAAGAATTCAACATACATCAAGGCATAATCGTATTTCACGTGGGGATGTTCATCAGGATTAATGGCCATAACCCCATACTGGTTGAAAAGCACCGGATCACCTTCCAGGACGATCAAGAGGTCAAGTTTTTCCTTCATAGATACGTAAGTTCCACGGTCGGTCATGGAATAACCCAGTAGTTCATTAGCCATATTCAGGGTATTCCCCATACCCTGACCGATGGAACGATACCAGTCCTGCCCTTCCGGGCTAATACCTGCACTTTCCCACAGTCGCATTTCCATCCGGTGGGTTCCCGAGTCATCGCCACGCGAAACAAGAGTAAACCCTTCATCGGCGATCAAGTTGAAAGCATCAACAACGCTGTCAACGTCCATAACGCCAGCCGGGTCATCCTCGGGACCGACGATGATAAAATCATTATACATCACATCGTAGCGATCGACAAAGGCCCCTTCTTCAACCAATCTCAATTCTGAAGCCCGATCGTGCACCAGCAACACATCAGCATCACCACGGGAGCCGGTTTCCAAAGCGGCCCCGGTTCCCTGGGAAACTACCCGTACTTCCAGTCCTGTTTCCTCGGTGAAGATTGGATTAAGAAAATCAAGCAGTCCCGAGTCGTAAGTGCTGGTTGTCGTGGCCAGGGTGATAAAATCATCGATTGGTTCCACGGCTTCTTCTGGTTCCCCGGCTTCTTCAACATCATTTTCTGCCAATTTAGGGGCCTCTTCCGGTTCAGGAGTCGGTTCAACAGCCGGTTCCGGGGCGCACCCTCCAACAGTGAAGAGTAAAATACCTACCAACAGAACCAGGGTAATTACATTTTTACCGTTCTTAGAAAAATTTTTCTTCACCTCGAGTAACCTCCATTGACATATTTAAGGGGACTCGCTATGCACAAGCATGCATAGCGATGGTAAAAAAATAAACCGCCGCAATTTTATAGGCAACACCTGCCTTTTATGAGTGCTGTTTACGTGTCATCCTCATTATAACTTTTCAATAATTCTCATGTCAATGGTAAAATAGTCGATATGTTTCTGTTCTGGAGATTCGTTTCTTGATCTCGTTTATACATTATCTGTATTACTATTTTAACCGAACTTTGCTGATCCTGTGGAAAACTATCTCTTTAGGCCCTTAGTTCTTAAGTTTTGTGTACTTTTGGCAGAAATTTTTTAAGCGATCCCGCGAACGCCGATGTACTCGATGCTTAGAAGGGGGCATTTTGAAATCCAACTTTTTGGTTCTGGCTTGTCCAGGTTAGGTAATAACAGAAAATAGGGCTTTGCCGAAATTTTCCATTCCAAAGTCTTGGATCATTTCCCTGGCTTTATTCCCCTGTAACCACCGGGCAAAGGTCAGGGCCTCTGTAAAGCGCACCGCAGCAACTCGTTCAGGGTTTACCAGGGTCAAGGCAAAATGATTGGTTAGCTCCGGGTATCTTCCTGTCTTTTCTTCTGGCAGGAGAAAAACCCGGAGAGCCAGGCGAGAGAGGATATGACTGGCTCGATCAACCAGGGCGTAGGCCTTTTTTCCCTGGGCCAGGCGCAGAATGCCAAGGTTCCCTGCCAGTCCGCTGGACTGCACATACCAATCTCCCTGCGGTTCCACCCCGGCAGATTTCCAAAACTCCTGCTCCCGCAGGTGGGTTCCAGAGCGGTCGGCCCGGCTGATAAAAGGAGCCCTTACCGCGGCGATCCGTTGAAAAGCCTCCGCAACACCTTCCCTGCCGGTGAAAGTGCCGATGCCAGCAGGATCCGCATGAGGACCCACTACCGCGAAGGGATTGGACATGACATGAACTTGCAGCGCCCCCCATCCTTCCTGCATAAACTGCTCTTCCAGCTCTGGGGCATGAGATAAAACCATGTCCACCCGGCCGCCGCGGGCTATTTCCAGGGCCCGCCCGCTTCCCGCGGCAATGTGACGCACCAGGATCCCGCTGCAGCGGTAAAAAGCCTGTTCCAGGACGTCCAACAACCCCGTCTCCACCGGCTCCATGGTGCTGGCCAGAATCAGGGGTTGTCCATGTAGATCCTGTTGGTCCTGCTGCTGGTTCGGTTGGAAAGGTTCTTTTGCTACTTCCATTCCCGGAAGATAGCGTTTCATTTGTTCGCTGACCTCCCGTTGAAAAGCGCGGTACTGCAGCAAAAGGTCCCGCCCTTCCCGGGTTAAAAAGGTGCCCCCTCCTGCCGCACCTCCGGCTTGCGTTTCAACGAGCTTCAACCCCAGGGCTTTTTCCGCTCTTTGGAGCAGCCCCCAGGAGTAGCGATAAGAAACCCCCGCCCGGGTCGAGGCCTGGCTGATCGAACCGGTCGTAGCAATATGATCCAGCAAGGTAAAAAGCGCATCGCCGGAAAGTCTTTTTTCTGCTTCCAGTTCAATGTAAACCTTGAAACTGCCCGTAAAATCCTCTGCGACCACAGGGCCACCCCCGCATGAGTTTCTATTCTGCATCCCTTTTGATCATAGCAAATAAACTTGCGGATAACCAGCAGAGAATTTTGGTACTGGCAACCAGTCCAAGGGAGCTGTAAATACCGAAAAACAGCAACCCGCGCCGCAAGCCTTTTTTGCAGTTCGTCCCGTTTTTTCCCGTTTAAAGAGCTGCCGGTTTGTTGGATCTCATGATTTCCTTTTCCCGGCGGCCCAAATAAATCGACAACACAATAACCAGGAGACAAAGGAGGAGCAGCCCGGAAAAGACCGCGCTGAAGGTGCCGTATAAGTCATATAAACGCCCGGCCAGCAGGGGGAAAAGCCCGCCCGCGCCCAGGCCGGTGAAAACCAGCCCGTAGTAAAAACCAAAGTCCTCCACCCCGAAATAGCTGGCGGTTGCCGCGGGGAAAAGGCTGAACAGCCCCCCGTAGGTCAGGCCTAAAAACATGGCGGCCATGCCCATCATCAGCGGCGAGCGAATGGTTAAGATCAGCAGCAGGGAGAAGGTGATCACGATAAAGACCAGGGTCATGGCTTTGCCGCGGCCCAACCGGTCCGAGAGGACGCCGGAAGTGATCCGCCCGGCAGCGTTGAAAAACGAAAAGATAATGACCATGACATAGCCCTGTTCATAAGATGCCATGGTCTGGGCGATGGTGTGCATGTGGGCGGTAAAGGTAAGCCCAATTCCCGTAGTAATACAAAACATGACCCAAAGGATATAAAAATGGGTTTGTTTAAAAATGTGGTGCCAGGGTTTGCTGGAAATAGCTTCAATTTCCCTGGTTTCTTTTATGGCTGGAGGAGGGTTTTGAATGAATTGGGCCAGGAAAACAACGCCCACCAGCAGGACCAGGCCCGTGACGACAAACGCGGTGCGCACGCCGAGCTGAACCAGGAGGTGTAAAGCCGGTGAGAGGAGCAGCGCCGAGACACCGATTCCCGTCACAACAATGCCCGCAATCATTCCTCGCCTGGACGGCGGAAACCACTTGATTGCCGCCGGGGTAACCGAGGCGAAACAGCAGGCCAGGCCGATGCCAAACAACAACCCCCAGAAAACAGCAACACCCAGGGGTGTTATGAACAGGGAACTTAAAAGAAATGCCCCCCCGACCATGATACCTCCCCAAACCACCATGACTTTAGGCCCCGCTTTATCCTGCAGGCGACCGGCCGCCACCATGGCCAGGGAATAGCACAAGATGAAAACCGTGTACGGCAGCGCTGTCTGGGTCTGGGTCCAGCCAAATTCCCGGGTCAAGCCGGCCGCGATAATACTCCAGGCATAGGTAATGCCCACCAGGAAATTTACCCCGGCGCCGGCAAGGGTTACTTTCCAGCCCTGGTACAATTTCTGCCGCCTCCTCGACCTGCAACAAGATCATGGCCAGGGCGAGCACATACTCAGCTCGCCGCTCGAAACGCTTCACAACTTTCTCCATTATAATCCAAAACAGTTAATTTCTCAAAACCATCAACAAACAAAGCCCCTCCAACCTGGTCAGGCGAAGGGGCTCGTAAGTGGCGCTGCTCTGGCCTGTTAGAGCAAGATCTCGATCTCGCTTGCTGTAACGAGGTCGTCTACAACTTCCGCAGTCACTTCTTGCATTTTCTCCTGCCGCAGCATTTCCTCCAGCTGGGGCTTCACTTCTTCAAATTCCGGGGGGTCTTCCATCTGCATGCTGTGTTGTTCATAGAGGGCTTGCAGCTCTTCTTCTGAAGCTTCCAGGGCATCTTCACCCATCTTTTCATCTACCTTTTCTTCGACAAATTGCACAATCACCAGCTGCAGGGCAATTTGTTCTTTAAAACTTTCCGGCGTTAGATTTTGCGCCTCCAGGGCATGTTGGAATTCTTCCTCTTCGTACTGGTCCTTGACCAGCTGGTATTCCTGGTCCACGGTTGCCTCATCGGCAACGATGCCCGCCGCTTCCGCTTTTTGCACCAGGACCTTGCGGGTAATCAGTTCGTCCAGCGTCTGCTGCTTGAGCATCTCCTCCATCTCGGCAGCCTCTTCCTCATCCTGCTCCATCTCCTGCATCTCATACATCTCCATCCGCATGGAGAGCAGTTCATCAAATTCATTCCTGGGAATCGTTTCCCCGTTTACGATGGCCACCGCTTCACCGTTCTCACCTCTGTCCGTTTCTTCCTCCGTTTCAGCATCTCCACATCCCACCAGCGCCGCGGCCAGCATAAGCACCAGCAGCGCTGCGCACCACTTTCTAAAAGACACGCTATCCCTCCTGGAATAAATTTAAAAGGCCGGTCCTAAAACCGCCCTTAAGATTAAGACGAAGAAGTAGCAGCCCGGTTCAGATTTTTTTCTAGTAAAACCAGGTCCCCGGAAAAAGTTAAATCATGGGTATCTAACAGGCAAATCGAAGATCTTGGCAGGACCGCAGAGAAAAACCTGGTTAATCTGGTTCACCAGGAAGATCTTGATCGTCAGGTGAACTGATAATCCGCCCACCCGACCATGTGCCTCTCAGGGATGTTCCATCCGGGAAATACATGGTGCCCTCACCATGGGGAAATCCCTCTTCCCACGTTCCTTCGTACCGCTGGCCGTCCGGCCAGGTATACGCCCCCTGGCCGTGAAACTGTCCTTCTTTCCACTGGCCGTTATATTCTCCGCCCTCTAGAGAAGTCCACCTTCCCTGGCCGTGGGGAAAATCGTCTTTTACGTCACCCCAGTACTGGCCGGCCATGCAGCCAGGAAGTTCATAAAACATGATCCCTTCCCCGGTCATCACATAGAGGTGCCCTTCGGTGCCGGGGCCCCGGGCCAACGCGCGGGCGGCGAGCTGCTCGTAATACTGCTCCACGAGAGAACTAATATCCCGCTCCAGCCGGTAGTAGGTCTGGTTCACCCCGATCTTGTCGCCCAAAACGGTCATGCGCAGGGCGTGGACACCATTTTCAAAAAAATCCACGTAGTATAGGTACCCGGCGCGGGGTTCTTGATCCTCCGACTTCGACAGGGACAACGGACGCAGCTGCTCCATGAAAGCGCGGATTGTATCTTCATCCTCCGTGGAGTAGGCAAGCCCCCTGGAGCCATCGAGGATGCTTACCTCTGTCGGCGTGCCCCGGTAGAGATCTTCAAAAAATTGCACCTCAGGGGATTGGCAGCCCACTGCCAGGTTCCCGATCATGAATAAAACCAGGAAGCAATATAGATACCCTTTCATCAAAATCGACTCCTTCAGACCTTCTTACAACAGGATTCCTGTATTATTATGACGGCTGAAAGAGAAAAAGGTTTTGTCGTATTCTCAAACAGCAAAACCTTTTCCGTTTTCGCCTTGAGCCTCGCTGCGCCGACTGATGTGGAAAACAGGCGAT
>PWRN01000075.1 GCA_003556225.1 Syntrophomonadaceae bacterium | reverse complement strand
TGACAGGGTTGTACAGGTCGCACTTCCAGTTGTTCGTGGACATAGGGATGATCGTGTTAATGAAGGTTGCCAGCGCCGATCGTGCGCCAGGCAGCCTTTTTAATTCTTAGGAAGGGAGGATTGTTTTGTCGTTATCTTGATGGTAATGCTGTTTTTTGCGCGGCAAAAATAGCAACAAAACATAAAGGAGAGTTGAGTTTTGGCCACAGAAGAAAAAGATTTTTTCAAGAACTGGTGGGAGATGCAAGACAAGTACCTGGAGGCGTGGAAGCAAGCTATTTCATCTTTTCAACCGCCCGGCGAGGGGCCGGCCGCGTTATCCCGGCTGCCCTTTGAAAGCTGGTACAGCTGGATGAAAATGCAGGAGCAGGCTTTCGACGCCTGGAAAAAAATGCTGGAGAGCGTCCAACCCGGGACTGCAGTGAACCTTTTCGACCCGCAAAAAATGATGGAATTGTTCAAGCCGGATCAATTTGCCGCCCTGTTTCAACCGGGGCAGCTCTACTCCCCCGAGGTATTCGCCCGCTTGCAGCAGGAATGGTCGAAAATGGCGGCGGGGAGCATGCAGGAGTGGATGAAGCTGATCCCTACCCGCGTGGGGCAGGAAACCATGCAAAAAATGATGGACTCTTTCGGGGTGCACGCTGCCCTCCTGGAATTTTGGCAGCAATTTGCCCCCAGGCTGCCGGCTGGCCAGGAGGCGGAGCAGTGGCAGCAATTTGCCCGGGAATGGTTAGAGGGGTATGCCCGGGTGCTGGAAACCTATTTCGCCTCGTGGCTTCCCGAGCCGCTGCAGGGGTTGGTCAAAAGCCCGCTCGAACTGGCGCAGATGTCCCAGCAGAACTTCTTTAGCTTCTTTGCCCCCTGGCTTGACGCCACGGGTGAACTGCAGCAGAAGATGCTGCAAGCCATGGAAGGCGACCGGGAGGCCTACCCGGAGATACTGAAAACCTGGCAGGACGCGTACCAACAGTCCTTCGGGAAACTATTCAAGGTTCCCTCCCTGGGCATGACCCGGGAAAGCATGGAGAAATTTAATGCCAGCATGGACGCCTACCAGCAGTATTTCATGGCCATGAACGAATTCTCTGCACTGCTCTACCGTGCCGGCTTCGAGGCCATGGATAGCTTGCTGCAGAGATACGCCCGCCTGGCGGAAGAAGAACAGGCGCCGACCACCTTCCGCGGCTTCTACCGCCTCTGGTGGCAGACCAACGAAGAGACCTTCCTGGAGATCTTTAAAACGGAAAGCTTTTCGCGGCTGCTGGGGAAGATGGTCAATGCCGGGGCGCGGTTTAAAAAACGCTATGACGATTATCTGGCGGGGGTCTTAACCGCTGCGCTTCCCATCCCGACCAACCGGGAAATGGACAGCGTCTACCAGGCCATTTTGCAGTTGAAGCGGTCGCACCGGGAGCAGAGAAGCCAGGTGGAAGCGCTGCAAAGCCAGGTGGTCCAGCTGACGGCGAAGCTGGAAGCGCTGGACAAAGCAACAGCACAGCAAGAAACGGTGAAAGGAGGGGTTTCGGCATGATGGCGATGGACCCGGTAAAAACCATGGAAGAGGCGCTGGATTACCAGAAAAAGCTGCTCCAGGGGATGGAAACCATGCTTTCCATTGAAGAAGTGGATGTGGATGTTACTCCCAAGGAGCTGGTCTACGCAGAAGACAAGATGAAGCTCTATCACTATGTTTCCACGAGCAAGAAAAAAATATGCCCGATTCCCACGCTCATCACCTACGCCCTGGTGAACCGGCAGTACATGATGGACTTGCAGCAGGACCGCAGCGTGATCCGCAACTGGCTGGACCAGGGGCTGGACCTCTATATTATCGACTGGGGTTATCCCGACCAGCTGGATAAGTATTTAACCATGGAGGACTATATCGATGGCTACATGAACACGGCCGTGGACGTGGTGCGGAAAAAAAGCGGCTGCGACCAAATCAACCTGCTGGGCGTTTGCCAGGGGGGCACGTTCAGTGTCATCTACGCGGCCCTCTACCCGGAGAAAGTGAACAGCCTGGTGACCATGGTCACACCGGTTGATTTCAGCGTGGAAGAGGGGTTGTTGAATGTCTGGAGCAAACACGTAGATCCCGGTGCCCTGGTGGCAGCCCACGGCGTGATCCCGGGGGATTTGCTGAATATGGGCTTTCTCATGCTGCGCCCCTTCCAGCTGGCGCTGGACAAGTACGTCGGCTTCATGGAAAATCTGGACAATCCCGACGTGGTGCAGAACTTTTTGCGCATGGAAAAGTGGATTTTCGACAGCCCGGGGCAAGCGGGGGGAGCTTTTCAGCAGTTCATCACCGACCTCTTCCAGGAGAACCTGCTCATCCAGAACCGGTTCAAGCTGGGGGGCCGGGAAGTGGATTTGAAGCAGATCACCATGCCGCTGCTCAACGTCTTCGCCGAACAGGATCACCTGGTCCCGCCTGCCTCCAGCAGGCCGCTCAACGAAGCCGTGGGCAGCCGGGACAAGGAAATGATCTCCTTTCCCGGGGGGCACATCGGCATCTACGTCAGTACCAAGTCCCAGAAAGAAGTGGCCCCGGCGATCGCCCGCTGGTTGATGGAGCGCTCGGGAGAGAAAAAGGAAGAAAAAACTCCCGCAAAACAAAAGAAGAAGTAAACACGATCCTGGAGTTGCTAAACGGCAAATTATCTTTCAAACAATAAATGGATATTTGGTTACGGCCAGATTTCGCCGTCGTTTGCCTGCTTGCCCTCAGCGAACATCGGATTTGTCTGGGCAAGCTTGCTAACCAGGAAATTATTTGAGCACAGGGGCCCGGTATGTTTTCTGACCGGGCCCCTGGTTCGTTTAGCCCTGCTGCCTGTCAACTCGTGGGAAGATCAAGACATTTCCAAACATAAAGCAGGAAAATCTCGTTTCCGTGTCCAATAATAACAAGTACTTCATCTTGTTATTGCTTTTCCCGGAGACTACCTTTTCTGGTAACAATTATTATTTGCATGGTTTTCCAGGATTTTTGCCGGGGAAAGGGGGGAAGGACAGAACGGCAAATTTATGCAGGTCGGTTCGTGCTTTAATGAGTTGAAAAGTTGGAGACTCGAGTGGAGCAAAAACAACAATTTCAGGGAGGGTCACATGAAGAAGAAAAGAAACACCTGGGTATGGTTACTGTTGTGTTTGTTCGTGGTAAGCATCATTTCCTTTGCGGGCTGCGCCGCTCCGGAGCCGGAGGCACCGGCACCGGATGATGAGGCTCCGCCTGCGGTAACCCGTTTAAACATGGGTTCGGGTTGGGTGACCGGCGTGTATTACCCCCTGGCGGGAGCCATGTCCCGCATCGCCTATGCGGAAATGGACAACATTACCCTGACCGTGGAATCATCGGGGGCCTCCGTGGTCAATGTGAAACTAATTGGTAGTGGCGACCTGGACCTGGCCATCGTGCAAAACGATGTGGCGTACTATGCCTACAACGGTTTATTCCGGGATGATTTCAAGGAAGACCCCATCACCAACATGCGGGGCATGTTCACGCTGCACCCTGAACCCGTGCAGCTGGTGGCCGCCGCCGATGCGGGTATCAATACACCCGCGGACCTGGAGGGCAAGAGAATAGCTGTCGGTCCCCTGGGCAGCGGCGCGGAAGTCAATGCACTGCAGCTTATCGAAGTCTACGGTATGACGGAAGACGACTTTGATGCCGTGGAACGCCTGGAAGCGGGTGAAGCAGCCGACTACCTGCGGGACGGCCGCATCGATGCCGCGTTCTTCACCGTGGGCGCGGGCGCTTCTGTGATCGCCGACCTGGCCATCGTGAAGGACATCGTGCTGGTGAATATCGATGATGACAAGGCACAGGAACTCATGGACCTGGAACCCTTCTACGCCGTGGCGACCATTCCCGCGGAGACCTATTCCGGCGTGCCCGAAGTCAATACGATCGCGGTGCTGGCCATGGTTGTTGCCCGGGAGGATCTTTCTGAAGACCTCATGTACGATTTTGTCAAGGGGATCTTCGACAACATCGGGACGATGCAATCCGCCCATGATGTGGCCGGGCAGTATGTCAACCTGGAAACAGCCCTGGACGGCATGTCGATTCCCCTGCACCCGGGCGCCGAGAAGTTCTTCGAGGAAGCCGGGATGCTTTAAACATCATCACTGCAAAGGATGATACCTTCAACCGGTGCAGGCGTTAGCGGATTTGTCGTCCTGCACCGGTTGCTTTGGGGTGAAAACCAGTGAGCATCAAAGAGATCATCAAAAACGGCGAAGAAATTGATCTGTCAAAAATTAGCGATGAAGGGATAGTCCGGGACCCCGGGGGGATACTGGCATTTGTGATCTTCGCGGTGGGCATCGCCTGGTCCCTGTTTCACCTCTACACGGCCGGCGCCGGTTTGCTGACGGCCTCGCTGCAGCGCTCGGCCCACCTGTCTGTCGGGCTGGCCCTTTGTTTTCTGTATTTTCCTTTTAACAAAAAGAAAGAAGGCGCGTACGACAAAATCCCCTGGTATGATCTCCTACTGGCCCTGGCCGGTTTTATCTCGATCTTTTATGTTTTCATTTATTTTGAAGACCTCATCTGGCGTGTCGGCAGTCCCACGAGCATGGACCTCATCATGGGCGGGGCGGCCATCGTGTTGATTTTACTGGCGGCCCACCGGGCCTTCAGCCTGATCCTGCCCATTGTGACCATGGTTTTCCTGGCGTATCCGTTCCTGGGGCCGTATCTGCCTGACCTCATCGGTCACCGGGGTTACCGCGTTGTGCGGGTCATCCAGGACCTCTATCTCACCAATACGGGAATTTTTGGCATTCCCATCGGGGTGACATCGACCTTTGTCTTTGCCTTCGTGCTCTTCGGTTCCTTTTTCCAGGCCTCCGGGGCGGGAATGTACGTGGTGCAGCTGGCCTTTGCGGCCCTGGGCCGCTTCAAAGGCGGGCCAGCCAAGGCGTCGGTGCTGGCCAGCGGTTTCATGGGCAGCATCGCCGGCAGTTCCGTGGCCAATACCGTGGTGACGGGTTCGCTGACCATTCCCGTGATGAAGAGGGCCGGCTTCAGCCCCGAGGTAGCCGGTGGGGTGGAAACGGCAGCCTCCACGGACGGCCAGTTCCTGCCTCCCATCATGGGCGCGGCGGCCTTCGTGATGGCAGAGTTCACCGGCATCCCCTACTGGCAAATCACCATTCATGCGGCCCTTCCTGCCGTGATCAGCTACGTGGCGCTGCTCTGTATCGTGCACCTGCAGGCCGCCAAGACGGGGATGCAGCCCATGCCCAAGGCCGAGATCCCGCCCTTTTTTAAAACTTTTATCAAGGGCATCTTCTACTGGTTTCCCATCTGTATCCTGGTCTATTACCTGATTATCGCCAGGCTTACCCCCATTACCGCCGGCTACTTTGCCATCCTGGCTGTTTTGGCCATGATGGTAGTGATCCGGGCCATCTGGTCCATCCTGGACAACCGGAAGGGGGAAATGTCCCTGCCGGCCATCCTTCGCAAGCACCTGCGGGGGCTGTGGGATGATATTTTGCAGGGCCTGGATACTTCCGCCAAGAGCATGGCCGGGATTGCCGTGGCCTGCGCCTGTGCCGGGATCATCGTCGGGGTCGTCACCCTTACCGGGTTGGGGCAGAGCATGATTTTGCTGCTTTCAGTTTTGGCGGGAGACAGGCTGTTTGTCCTGCTGGTGGTGGCCGCGGGGATTTCCATTATCCTGGGTATGGGACTGCCCACCACGGCCAAGTACGTGGTCATGGCCACCCTGGTTGCGCCGGCCATCTTGATGGTTGATCCCACCCTGCCCGTGGTGGCGGTTCACCTCTTCATTCTCTATTACGCCATTTTGGCCGACGATACACCGCCTGTGGGCGTGGCCGCCTATGCAGCCGCAGCCATCGCCCGGTCCGATCCAATAAAAACGGGTCTCCTGGGCTTTAAGTTCGACCTGGGGGCTTTCTTGCTGCCCTTCATGTTTATTTACAACAGCGAATTTCTCCTGATCGACACGACGTGGTATAAAGCGGTCATGGTAGCGTTGACCTCCATCTTCGGCATTTACTGTTTTTCGGCCGTAATCCAGCGCTGGCTCTTTACGCGCTTGAAACTGTGGGAGCAGGTGCTGCTCCTGGGCATTGCGCTGTCCATGATCTGGCCTACCTGGATCAGCGATGTCATCGGTGTCACGGTCTTCACCTTGATCTACGTGCACCAGCGGGCCGTGAAAGCCCGGCAAGACCGGGAGGGAACGCTGCCCATCGAAGAAGTGTAGACCCGGCAGAGACAGAAAGGCTGGTTTTGCTGTTCTGCCGGGCAGGTTGCCGGGTTGCCGCAACGCACCAGCAATACCAGGTAAAGGAGGGGTCGCTGCTCCACGGCCTGCCATGCGGAGAAACATAAATTTACGGACCCGGAAAACGTTGACCGGCACGATCTTGCTGATCATGGCCTTCATCCTGCTGGTTTACAACGGGGTTTTCGTGGAAAAAAGCGCTGACTGGGAACTGGTCGTGGCCGATCCGCGCAGCGAGGTGGTCTACCACTGCATCTCCGCGCAACCGGCGGATGTTTTCACCCTTTCCTACCGTCATTCCGTCAGCAATTCCATGGTCTACGGGACCTTTGAACTCACGGAGGAGGGGTTTATCCAGCCCCGGACCACGACCTTTAGTTCCTTCGGTCCCGGCCTGCCCTGGCTGGACGACAGCGTGGTCCATATTGTGGAGGAGGGGCAGATCATCGTCTACCACGACGAGCCGCCCCGCGAAAGCCTGAGGCTCTGGGTCACGCCTCTCACCGGGGAAACCCTCACCCTGCACGGGCAAACCTACCCGCTGTCAGGCCTGGAGGAGAAGCCCGTGCTGGTGGAGATCGCCATGCGCCACGCAGAACGCCGTTCTCCTTTTTCTTTCCGCGTGTGGTGAAAGGGTGGCGCACGTCCCGAATGATGATTGAGCCCACTTCATGACGAAAGGGCTAGAAGCTGTGAATCCCTTACTCAATGCGCTTTCCAACGGACCGCTGGTCGCCATGGGCCCGCTGGGGGCTCACTTTCAGCAGCAGGACTTGCTGAAAACAACAGAAAATACATCGCTGTGGTGCATGCAAAACCCGGGGTATCTGCAAAAAGCCCTGCAGCAGTGGGTTGAATTGGGCTGCCGGGTGATTTTTCCCCTGACCAGCGAAGCCAACCCCCTGGTCTTAAAACAAACCGGTGCCGCCATTTCCTGTAAAGACGTCTGTGCCCGGCTCGTCCAAGCCGCCAGGAAAGCGGCTGGCCGGTCTGTTTGCCTGGGAGGCGACCTGCAGGCCGTAAGCCTGAGCACAGGTCGCTTTTTGGTGCCCCACGGCCCCCTAAAACGCCAGGAAGTATATGCCGCTTATCGGGAACACGCTGCTGCCCTGGAGCAGGCGGGGGTCGATTTATTTTGGCTTTTCACCATGGTCGAGCTGCAGGAAATTGAACTGGCCGTGCAGGCCATGCGGGATACCTGCTCCCTGCCCGTCGCAGTTACCATGGCCTTCGATGCCACCCGGCGCCGGGGGTACCGGACCTTCATGGGCGTGGAAGCAGCCGAGGCGGCGCGCTTCATGAAAGACCTGCAGGTCGATGTCTTCGGGGTAAACTGCGGCAGCTTAAGCATGGAAGAAACCACCGAGATCCTGGGTATCTTTCGGCAGGCTTTCCCCGGCTGGCTCGCAGTCAAGCCCAACGCGGGCATGCCGCGATTGATCCACGGCGAAACGGTTTATCCGGTGTTACCCCGGGAAATGGCCGCCCATGTCCCCGATTGGAAAAATCAAGGCGCGGCCATTATTTCCGGCTGCTGCGGGGCGACTTCCGCGCACCTGCAGGCCATCGTGGAAAAACTCCGGGAAAGCTGAGCCACACACACGACAAAGTGAATAACGAATCGGGCAATGACCGGGGCTTGCATCAAGGCCGGTTTTCCAGTACAATTATTTTTACGATTTCCGAAAACGAGGTGAAGCGCGTGAAGATACTGGCCAGCACTGACGGTTCCGAGTTGAGCTACAAAGCGCTGCGCGAGGCGGCTTTGATCGCCGGCAAAACAAAAGCGGAAGTAACCGTGATCTACGTGGAAGACCCGGTGCCCCACCCCAGCGAAAAGGGCCTTTACTTTTCCGAAGATTCGTTAAAGCATTATGAATCCCGCAGGGAAGAGGACAGGGAAAAGATCACGGCGGATGTCCGGGAGATCTTTGAGGCGGAAAGCGTGGAGATCAAGATGTTAATTGAAAAAGGACATGCCGCGGATACCATTATCCAGCTCGCGGACGAAGGACAGTTTGATCTGCTTGTCATGGGCAGCCGGGGCTGGGGAGGCGTAAACCGGCTGCTCCTGGGCAGCGTGAGCCATGCCGTGGTGCAAAATGTGAAAACCAGCGTGCTCATCGTGAGGTAAACATCAGCAAGCCCGCGCAGGGCGGCGAGGGGGAAGGGCTTTTTCCGCCGGGTAGCACGGAAGCGGGGCGAGCTGCAGTATATTTTGATCACGGGGAGGAAGCGATAGATCATGGATATCAAGTTCACCCACGTGAACATCGTGGCCAGGGATTATCAAAAACTGGCGAAGTTTTACGAAGCGGTTTTCGGCTGCGAACCGCAGTATCCCGAGCGGGATTATTCCGGGGCCTGGCTCGATGCGCTCACGAACCTCCAGGGTGCCCATCTCCAGGGGATGCACCTGCGCCTGCCGGGCCACGAAAACGGCCCGACCCTGGAGATTTTTCAATACAAGCAGAGGTCCGGGGATGCTGCCGCAGCCGCAAATTCTCCGCCCGCGATTAACCGGCCCGGCCTGGCCCACATCGCCTTCCAGGTCGACAATGTCCATCATTACCTGGAAAAACTGCTGCAGCACGGAGGGGCGAAGGTCGGCCAAACCATCGAGAAAGAGATCCAGGGGGTGGGCCGGCTGACCGCGGTGTACGCCCGGGACCTGGAAGGAAATATCATCGAGATCCAGGGCTGGACGTAACAGCCACCCAAAGGAAGGAGCGGCAAACATGGAAAGGGCTCGCGTCAATGCCCTGCACACCGACCTGTACCAATTGAACATGATGCAGACCTATGTGAACAAGGGCCTGAAGAATAAACGGGTGGTCTTCGATATGTTTTTCCGGAAACTACCCTTTGGCAATGGCTATGCGGTATTCGCTGGCCTGGAAAACATCATCGCCTACCTCACGGGGCTGGAGTTCACCAGCGAGGACCTGGAGTATCTCGCCTCATTGGGCTCCTTCAACGCCGAATTCCTGGAGGAATTAAAAAATTTTCGGTTCAGCGGCGACGTCTTCTGCGTGAAGGAAGGGGAGGTGATTTTCCCCAACGAGCCTATCCTTACCGTGGAAACGCGGATGATCGAGGCGCTGCTGGTGGAAACCGCGCTGTTGAACATCTTCAACCATGAAACATTAATCGCCACGAAAGCCGCCCGGATCAGGCACGTGGCGGGTGACAAGCGGTTGGTGGAGTTCGGAGCGAGAAGGGGACACGGCTTGTGCGCCTCCCTCTACGGGACCCGGGCCACCTATATCGGCGGTTTCGACGGCACCTCCCTGGTGGAAGCCGGAAAAAGGTTCGATATCCCCGTGGTGGGGACGATGTCCCACGCGTTTATCCAGAGCTTTGACAACGAGATCGAGGCTTTCCGGGCCTACTCAGAAGAAAACAAGGACAACATCATCCTGCTGGTGGACACCTTTAATACTTTGAAAAGCGGGGTTCCCAATGCGATCAAGGTTGCCAGAGAGCTGGAAAAACAGGGTGTCAAGGTGAAAGGGATCAGGCTGGACAGCGGGGACCTGGCCTACCTCTCCAAGGAGTCCCGGCGAATGCTGGATGAAAACGGCCTGCAGGAAATCAAGATTGTCGCCTCCAGCGACCTGGACGAAAACGTGATCCACGATCTGAAGCACCAGGGCGCGGAAATAGACATGTATGCCGTAGGAACCCGGGTGATTACCGCCTTTGACCAACCGGCGCTCGGCGGCGTCTACAAGCTGGTGGAGGTGATCGACTCCGAGGGGGTGAGGATCCCCAAGATCAAGGTCTCGGACAACATCGAAAAAATCGTGCTGCCCGGCAGGAAAAAGCTCTACCGCATCGTGAACCGCAGCACGGGGAAAGCCGAGGCCGACTACATTACCCGCTACGACGAGGAACTGCCGGAGGAAGGAGAAAACCTGCTTCTTTTTGACCCCTTCCAACCCTGGAAGCAGAAAACGGTCCTTGCCTACCGGGCTATGGAGCTGCAGGAACAGGTGATTGACCGCGGCAAGTGGTGCGGCTCTCCACGCACCCTGGAGCAGATCCGGAAACACCGGGAAGCCTCCCTGGAGCTGCTGTGGGACGAACAAAAAAGAAAAAGCAATCCCCAGGAATACTACGTGGACCTTTCCTTTAAATTATGGAGCTTAAAAAGAAAGATGATCGAAGACAAACGGAAGCAGTACAATAATTAGGGGGCAAGCAGCTTGAAGATGGACCTGGACCAGTTCACCGCTTTCGCCGATCGCTTCGTGAATGACGAGGTGCCCCCGCCCCTGCTGCGCGATCTCAACCTGGGCATCATGGTGCTCCCGGAAGCAAAGGAGGAAGGGGAGTTCTACATCATGGGGGAATACGTGACGGAGGAGTTGGGCAGCTACATCGTCCTCTACTACGGATCTTTTGTGGAAATTCTCGGCGATGAGCCCCGGACGTCCTGGGAAGAAAACATCAAGGAAACCATCAAGCATGAACTGCTGCATCACGTGGAGGATCTGGCCGGGGATGAAAAACTGGCTCGCCAGGAGCTGGAAGCGGAGTGGGAAAGAGTCCAGGAGCAGGGAAGATCAACCGAAAAGGCCTCCTCAAGCCCAGGCTTCGCCCAGAAGCTGCTGCAGCAGCTGCAGCGGGCATTCCATCAACGGGGCAGGAAATAAAATGCTTGCTCGAAGCGGGCAGCTGGCAAGCAAGAAGCAAGTAGGCGCAGGGAGGATCAGCACCCCGGAGGCTGTCCCGGATCCGTACCCGTCGCGGCTGCGTTCTTACCCTGGCAGAACACCTGCAGTGAACCAACAGCTGCAGGCCTTTTTATTGTCTAGGGGACGTGGGACTAGGGGACGGGGTACGTGTCCCACCGAAGAAGGATTCAGGATCCCCTGCAGCGAAATCGTGCTTGTCAGCCACAGTTTTACGTTATAAACTTAAGTTATTCCTTTGACCTTTCAGAAGCCTGACCGAGGAGTTTGCACAGATGATCGAATCACCAGATTCCATAGTTCGCAACCGGGTAGGCATGGGATACGGCACGTTATCTTTTGTCCTCTGGGGTATCTTGCCCCTCTACTGGAAGCTTCTGCAGGCCGTGCCCCCGCTGGAAATCCTCGGGCACCGGATCTTCTGGTCCTTTATTTTTATGGCCGTGGCGCTGGCGATCTCCGGCGGCTGGAAGGCCCTGCGCGAAGCCCTTTCCCACCGGCGCAAACGGCTGCTCATGTTTTCCTGCGGCTTTTTGATCAGCGCCAACTGGTTTGTCTACATCATGGCGGTCAATACCGACCAGGTTGTCGAGGCCAGCATGGGGTATTTCATCAATCCCCTGGTGATCGTGCTGCTCGGGGTGATCGTCTTCAAGGAAACCCTCACCCGCTGGCAGGTGCTGGCCATCATCCTGGCTGCAGCGGGAGTTTTCATTGTCGCCGTGCAATACGGCAGGTTTCCCTGGATCGCCCTGTTCCTGGCCGGCACATTTGCCCTTTATGCCTTGATCAAAAAGATCATCGGCGTGGGGCCGATCACCGGTTTGACCGTGGAAACCTTCATCATCATGCCCGCGGCCCTGGCCTATCTCATCCACCTGGAAGCTGGCGGAGCGGGGGCGGTAGGTACCGCTTCCCTCTGGACGGTGCTCATCCTGGCCGGCACGGGGGCCGTTACGGCTACGCCGCTTTTGCTTTTTACCCGGGGCGTGGAAAATACCACCTTTTCCATGATGGGCTTCCTGCAGTACATCGCCCCTTCGCTCATGTTGTTTATCGGGGTGGTGATCTTCAAAGAGCCTTTTTCCCTGGTTCATTTCATCAGCTTCTGCCTGATCTGGGCCGGGCTGGCCATTTTCACCCTGACCAACCTGGG
>PWRN01000037.1 GCA_003556225.1 Syntrophomonadaceae bacterium | reverse complement strand
TTGCAAAGTGGAAAGTGCAGGCATACGTGAAGTAAAAAAATCATTGAGCCGATACCTGCGAAAAGTCAAGATGGGTGAAACCATTACGATTACTGAAAGAGGAGTCCCCATCGCCAGGCTTTCTCCTATTCACGGAAGAATTCCTGATGAAGCGTACGAAATGGTGCATGAAGGCCTTGCTTCATGGAAAGGAAGCAGGCCAGGGCAAGGGATGCCGGTATCCAGAAAAGCTTCAAAGGGGAAGAGTCTGGCAGAGATGGTGAGTGAAGATCGACGATGATCTGCTACTTGGATACCAGCGCGCTGGTTAAACTCTATGTAAAAGAAGCAGGCAGTAAGCAGGTGAAGGATTATGCGCAAAAAAGCTTGCTGGTGGCTACATCGATGGTCGCTTATGCCGAGGCTCGAGCTGCCTTTGCACGGGCCTGGCGGGAAGATGTCCTGGAGACATCAAACTACCGGGAAGCCGTTTCATATTTCAAGGAAGAGTGGCCCACCTATTTTGCTCTGGATGTATCAGATTCTGTGCTTCAACGACTTGATACAATCATAGAAAAATACCCTCTCCGCGGTTTTGCTGCCTTGCACCTGGCCAGCGCCATGACCCTTTCAAAGCGTTTTATGCATGAAGACATGCTCGTCGGCTGCTGGGATGCCAGGCTTTGGGACTGTTTCCAACAGGAAGGGTTTACACTTATTCCCGCAAAAAATCCTGGAAAGACACAGTAGAACGGGAAACAAACCCTGCATTTTATAAAAGCGCCACGAAGGCAGCTTAAATTCCTGCTGATGTGGCGCCTTTCTTGTTCAGAATTGAATATAATCTGCTCCATCGTTGTGCAAAATGGATGGTCTAATCGCCAAAACACAAGAATGTGGAGATTAAATCATCTATATTCATAGGGCAGGGCAGTGAGACGGAGTGAACCGCGCCGCTGAAATCGGGGACATTCCTCTGGTTTTTAGGGGTAAGTTGATCGGGGACATTCCTCTGGTTTTTAGAGGTGTGTCCCCTTTCCTTACTCAAAATGGGAAACGTACCCCGCCTACGGAACAGAGAACCGCCCCCTGTTTGCACCTCTTGGGGCAGCAAGCGATCCGCAGGAACCGTCCCCGTGGATCGCCCCGTCTAAGCCGGGGTTAAAAGTATTTCATGCTGGATTTCTTAAACTCCTTGACGCTGTATAAAAGAGCATACTCCTTGATCCCTGTTTTCTGCGCGATCTCCTCCACAACAGCCTCGCACTCCTGGCGGCTGCGGCCGTGGATCATCGTATATATGTTGTAGGGCCAGTCGGGGTAAACGGGCCGCTGGTAGACATGGCTGGCCTGGGGAAAGGAAGCCATGAGCCGGCCCGCCTCCTCTACCTGATCTGCCGGGACCCGCCAGGCACACAGGACATTCCCCGTATAACCGGCACGGCGATGGGAAAGGACCGCCCCCACCCTGCGCAGCATCCCTGTTTCTTTAAACCATTGCAGCCTGGAAAGAAGTTCATCCTCTGTCATGCCGAGCTCTTTCGCCAGGTCAGCATAGGGAGTGCGGGTCAGAGGTAGGTCTTCCTGGAGCCGGGCAATCACGCGTTTATCCAGGGAAGTTAACAACGGGCTCCCTCCTTATGCCATCAGTCTTGCTTCTTAAACCTCTCTCAACCCAAGCTTAAGCTCTGACCCTCTCCCCTGCCATGCGTATCGCGCCTGGCCAGGCCTTCCCCTGGACTTCACGACTCCCCTGATCCATCACCCCAAGGAAATAAAACACGTTCAAAGCGGGAAATGAACATGAATTTTAAAGCGGCGTTCTGCGGGAAGGTTCCGCAGCTTTTCCACGCCCGGCAGCCTTTGCACTGTCTCCAACATTTCCCTTAGCTTTTCTTCGGTTTCAGCGGTCAGGGTAAACCACAAATTAAAAGCATGATTTCTCTGGTAATTATGGGTGACCTCCGGGAACGAGCTAATCTTTTTGCCTACGTCCCCCAGTTTCTCGGGCGCAACCTGCAGGGCCACCAGGGTGGAGACAAAGCCCAGCTGCCTGGAGTCGAAAACCCCTCCCAGGCGCCTGATGATCCCTTTGCTGCGCAGCTCCTGGACCCGCAAAAGAACTTCCTCTTCCGTAGCCCCAATGGTGGAAGCGATTTCACGGAAGGGACGAGCAGCCAGGGGAAAATCTTCCTGGATGATATTTAAGATCGCTTTATCCAGTTCGCCCAGCGCTTCGCCCAGCGCTTCGCTCCACGCTTCGCCCCCCGCTTCGCGCCGCGCGCCCTCTTCCTCAACGTTCACCGTTGTAGACAACCCCTTTCCTGTACAGACACCAGGGATCTTCAGCCATGTAGTCGCCGGAGCTGTAGTAGAACGCGCGGGCCCGGCAACCGCCGCAGATGTCCTCGTACGCGCAGTCGCCGCATTTGCCGCCCAGCTTTTGGCCGCGCAAAACCTGGAAGACCTCCGCTTCTTCCCAGATGCGGTCAAAGGGCACCTGGCGGACATCCCCCACTTGCAAGGGCAGGTAGGGGCAGGGGTGGACCACGCCATTGGGCAGCACGCAGCAGTAAGCCGTCCCGGCCAGGCAGCCGCGGGTAAAGCGCACAGGGAGCTCCATCTGCCTGGCGATCCGCATGAACTGCGGGGCGCAGGTAGGTTTCAGCTCCAGATCCACGCGCTTTTGCTTTTTTAAGATACGGTGCAAAAGCCGTTCATACTGCTTTTCCCGCAGGGCCTCATCTTCCATGGTCTGGGCCCGGCCGGTGGGGACCAGGAAAAAAACGTGGTGCGCCTGCGCGCCCAGCTCCACCGCCAGATCCGTAATCTTTTCCAGCTCCGCGTAATTTTGCTCCACGACAGTCGTATGCACCTGGAAGGGCAGGCCTGCGGTGCGGCATGCCTCGATGCCCCGGATGGCGTCCTCGAAAGCACCGGGAACCCGGCGAAATTCGTCGTGCAGGGAGGCCCCGGCGCTATCCAGGCTGATCCCGACCCGTTGAGCCCCGGCCGCCCGTAATTCCCGGGCCACCTCGGCCGTGATGGTGGTCCCCGTCGTTCCCAGGACAGGATGCAGGCCGACATGCCGGGCATGCGCCACCAGTTCAAAGATATCCTCGCGCAACAGCGGTTCGCCCCCGCTGAAGATGAGGATTTTAAACTGCGCCCGGGCGATCTCCTCGATCAGCTTTTTCCC
>PWRN01000045.1 GCA_003556225.1 Syntrophomonadaceae bacterium | reverse complement strand
GTCGGCATTTTCCGCCTGCCAGCTGGTCCACTGCAAGTCAGGAAAGCGATCTTCCAGGGCACGCGCCGTTCGCTCGGCATTAAATACATCGCTCACCTGGAGTTCGATGCCGTTGATCCCCCCCTCCAGGCCGTACAGCGTTTGACCCCCGGGGAGAGAGAGCAGCACCCAACTTTCGTTAATCGCCTGGGAGCCCAGCTCGAAAATGCCGTTGACCGTAAAAGTGCCGTCAACGCCTTCCGGCGTGGAAAGACGAATAATGCTTCCCGGGTCAGCCCGCAGCTCTTCAGCCAGGCTCTTACCCAGCAGGACCCGGTTCCCCGAGGCAGCAAATTCTCCGCTCACCAGGCGTTCTTGAATATTATAGATATCATCGGCGCTGTCCAGGGGGAAACTCCGGACGACCACAGGTAAGGATGTGGCTCCCTGGGTAATAAAACCGGATCCGTTGACAACGGGGGAGACAGCCGTCAGCCCCTCCAGTTTTTCCAACTGTTCCACGACGGGAACCCAGTTGCGAAGCGGGCGCTCGCCCTCACCGGTGACCGTTACCCGGGTGAACACCCGGGTTTCCTCGTCAAGGTCAGCTAGCCGGCCGGGAGGCATCTTATCCATAGAAGTGCCAACAATATGGGGAGATGTGCCCACTGTGCTGTTCACCAGGTCCCTTTGAAGGCCGCCTATCAGGGCGTTTAAAAAGATTAAAACGGCAATGCCGATGGCAATGCCCACCATAATCAGCAGCGTCTGCATGCGCCCTTCTTTAAGGAAACGAAGGGCAACCTGGAGTTCAAACATGGTTAACCCCTCACCTTTCTTCAGCGGCCAGCCGCACCCGCTGCCCTTCCCGTAAATCCATATTCGTCAGGACAACATCTCCCGGTTCCAGCCCTTCCCGGACCAGGACTAAACCGTTGCCCAGGTTGTCGACCTGGATTTCCAGGGGATACACCCGTTCCTGCCTGATTGTATTCACAAAGGTCTTCCCTTCCTGGCGGAAAACAAACCGCTGCTCCAGGACAATAGACGGCTCTCTTCTTTCAATGATGATTTCAGCAAAAACGGCCAGGTCCGGCACCAGTTCAGGCACCAGCCGTTCCAGGGCCAACCGGACTCTAAATGTGCCCCGGGCAGCATCAATTCCGGGCGAGACCTGGGAAATCGATGCAGGAAAAGTTTCCCCGGGAAACGCCGTGGAGGTGATGATCGCTTCTTGCCCCAGGACAATTCTCCCCGTCAAATCTTCGTCTACCTGGACCTCCACGTAGGTTACGTCGGCGAAAGGAATAAAGGTCAGGATCTCCCGTCCCGGCTGCACAAATTCTCCCGGACTTGCCTGAACCCTTGTAATACTTCCATCCGTAGGAGACTTTAAGTAAGTCTTTGCATAAGCAAGTTCCGCTTCTTCCAGCAGGATTTCAGCCTGCACCGCGTCCAACCTGGCCAGCTTCAACATCTCTCCCGTCAGGCTGTCCAGTGCACCCTGGGCCAAAGATATATTTGAGCGGGCAACTTCCAGGCTGCGTTCAGCTTGCTCCGTTTCCCGGAAGCGTCCTTCAAAGTCACTTTCTGCCAGGGCAAGGGTTGATGTGGCCAGATCCAGGTTCTTTTCCGCTTCTTCCAGTTCAGCTGCACTGGTAATCCCTGCATTGAACAATTCCAAAGTGCGCTGGTAAATGGTTTGAGCCGCCTCATGATTGATTTCCGCCTGCCTGAGCCGTTCTTCCGGCTGTACTTCCAGGTTATTGAGAGTTCGTTCGTATTCCAGCCGGGCATACTTTTCCTGGACCTCGGCTTGCTTTAAATTTTCCAGGGCCTGTTGATAGTCGGTGGTCTGAATTTTCCCCAGCTGTGTTTGAGCGATTTCCAGGGCATTGGCGCGCTGAAGCACGCGGTTCTTCTCCTCTTGATTTTCCACAAACGCCAGCACCTGGCCTTCGTTAACCTCTTCCCCCTCCTCTACCGACACACCTTCCAAGACACCCGCCACTGTAAACCCCAGGGGAATGACCTGCTTACCGGTCACTTTTCCGGCGGCCAGCACGGTTTCCAAGGAATCTATCTTTTCTGCTTGCACATAATTGGAAGTAGCCACCGAAAGCACAGTCCACAAGGCTATTCCAACGCCAATGACAACAACGACCACAGCCAGAAGAATCAATTTTCGTTTCATCACGATTCACAGCATTCTTACGTCAAATATTGACTTGCAGAAAAAGCTGTTTGCCCCCTTCATCTTTAATCTGGTGCACAATAATTGAAAAATACTTACCCGATACTAATAATTCTTTATTGGATGCGTTTCCCCCTGCCTGCGGCCGAATTTATTTTAAAGGAAGCCCCGTCAAACATGTCACTTGTTTCATCGCCTTCGTTTCGCGACAGGCGCCCGGCCTGCCCCTCCCATCATCAGGGCGCTTTACTTTTTCAGCACCATAAAAAAATCCCTGTCAACAAGGACAGGGATGGCTGGTTACTGCAGCTGTTTCGTTATTAAGGCGGGATCGTTTAACCCGGACTCACTTTCCTGGTCACTCTTTTCTGTGGGCACCCGGCTCTTCGGTTACAATGTCAGAGGGACGGGGTTGTTGACAACAACCTTTTATGCTTTCTGTATAGCCATCCCCTCCTGACTACCTATTGGTATCTGTTTACCTTTCAAACTGCCTTCCTGTAATCACAGGGATTTTTTCTCTGCAACTTCAAGGAATTCCACTCTGCAATTCGTTAAAACATTGTGCAATAAACATCCAGGCAATTGTCCCCGCCCTTTTGATCAAATAATTAAATTTCATCCGTGCTGTTTATCTTGCATCCTCGTTTAATCATATGTAATACTGCATGGTCGGTAATGCGTTTTACTTCTTCTATATCCCGGCATTTATCCATGCATTTCTGGTCAGTTTTTTCATAGTTAAAACCAACTTTCACATTTTGGACGAACTTTCCTTGGCCATTACGACACCTCCGGCAGTGAATCTATGCCACACGGAAAAAGTTGTCAACAACCCCGTCCCCCCCACCCCACTGACAGCCCCTCTGACACTCCCGGTGTAATCCTTTTCTCCTGCACACTAACCTGAGCGGGTCCCCGTCATGGCCCTGATCTTATTTTTTGATCTCCTCCTTCCCCCCACGATCTACTTTCTTGCCTAAATCGAGGACCCCCACCAGCAGTAATACCCACAACAGGGCATTCGGCACAGCGTGGACGATGAAAGAAGCCCATGTGGATTGGGTATGTTGAGCGATGAAAGGTGCAGCCAGCATACCAGGAATCATTCCGATAAAGTGCCATTTTAATACTGCATGAACCAGCCAGGCCCAAAGCATGCCGTTAATGACCCAAGCCAGGTTGCCAAAGACGGCCTCCTGCAGCGGCAGGAGATAACCCCGCCACATCATCTCTTCAATAAACATGGCGATCGAGTGAAAGAAAACAAAGAGGACAAGCAGTTTCCAGTTCCCCTTTAACTTCACCCCGAAAAATTCACGCGGAGGGAAAGTAAATGTTTTCAGGGGATTGAAAGGAGCAGGCAAGTAACCAGGGGGTGCGAAGGCCTTTTTCTTGGCAAAATACTTGCCGATTGGCTCCAGGGCCTGTTCTGAAAATACCGTGAGCAATACGGCGCCGCCAATCCATAACCAGTCTTGGCCGTTTATAGGAACAAAACGAAACCGTTCAGCTACAGCACCCACTGAGATAACTCCTCCTTCCACTGCGGCAAACAAATACAGAGAAAGCGGAAACAGCAGAATCACAGGGGTCCAGAGAAATCCGAAAAATGAATAGACCACCGGCACGCCTCTTTTCGCCAGGCCGGGGACGCCGTAAAATACACCGAGATAGATCAGCAACCCTGTGATCCCGAAGATCAAGATTTGGAACCAAATAGACAAATAAGCCACTCCGTTTAGTAAGACTCTTTGTATCGTTCAGCCCGGGAGCAAATAATAAATGATGGCTCCATGAAACACGATCAAAAGCACCATTCCCCAGGAAAAATAAATGTGCTTCGTTTTATGCCGGAAGAGCCTCATCCCTGAATACACCCCGAGGGCCCCACCCAAAAAAGCAAGGATGAAAAAAGTTCTTTCAGGGATTCTCCATTGATGGCGTTTCGCCTTTATCTTATCAATTTTAACCAGGAAGAAACAAAAAATATTTAATGCGACCAAAACAAAAACCAACACATTCATCTTTTTCATCCTTCATCCCGATATGGACCGCGGCCCTTCATGTCAAGGGTGTCAAGGGAACAGGGTTGTTGACACGCTTAGTATTATAGCATAATCCCCGCCAAAACATGACCCCGGTCATGGTTTTTACGTGACTAAACCATTACCCCGGTGACTGCCCCGTCCCCTTCCCAAAAGATATACTAAAGAAAACGAGCACGAGGAGTTGGCCATCATGAACAAGAATGTCAAGATCGGAATTTTACTCCTGACAATGGGATTTTTGCTGCTCTTGAGCACGGCGGGAGTCCTGGTGGGAGAAATGTTTCTGCTGATCCTGGGGGCGGGGTTTGTTGGGGTTTATGTTTTGCTGGGCGGGCGCAAGGATTACGGCAACGTGGGGTTCCTGATCCCGGGCGTGATCCTGCTGGCCATCAGCGCCTTCACTTTCTTCCCGGGTGCCAGCGGTTCCTTTTTCTTCCTGGCCCTGAGCGGGTCTTTCTGGCTGGTTTTCGGCCTGCACACCTTTCACTTCCGCAGCCTGCAGCACGGCGAGCGCTTTTGGCCCATCTATCCGGCCTCGGGCCTGTTCCTGTTCTTCTTCCTGCTTTACGGTGCCGAAGTCCTGCAGTGGCAGTGGAGCCTTAGAAGCCTGGAAATGTGGAATTACATTTGGGTGGTAGCCCTGATCGGGGTGGGGATCTGGATTATCCTGAAAAAACCGATCTCCGGCAAAAAGTAGTGGATGATCGGGCTGCCGCCCCCGACCGGGAAAGCAGCCCTTTCTACATCTTTCACTTCCCACCCCCGCCCCCTGCCTCTGCCCTGCCGGCGCCACCTTTCGCCCTCCTGCATTGACTTTGCCGGAGGCCTGTATTATAAAGGGAATAGAAAGCGAGGAAGGCACATGGACCGGAAAACCTCGACCCCCTTACTCATCGCAAAATATGGCGGCTATCTGATCACCCTTTTTATCATCATCAATTTTGGCACTCCCGGCACTGCGGTGCTGTCGACCTACATGCTGGCCTTCGCCCTGGACAGCATCCGGAATTTCTACCTGGAAAGCCGCCAGCCAGCTTTGTCCCGCTACAGCCTTTACCTGCAATTCGGCTTCATCCTGGCGTTTACCTTCCTGGACCGCAGCGGGATCGCGGTGGTCCTCTACATCATCATTATCACGGACTCCCTGATCACCTTCCCCCTGCCGGTGGGGCGGCAGGTGTTCCTCCTCTCCCTGGGAAGCTTTGCCTTGAGCAGCATTTACTTTGGCCTGGAAGCGGGCCGCCCTGTCCTGGATGTTCTGAGTATCAGCGCCATCAACAGCATGGTCCTGGTTTTTGCCTTCGGGATCGGCTACATGGCCAAAAGGCAGTTTGATGAAAAAAAGCGGGCGGAAGATGCCCTGGTAAAGCTGGAAACTTCCCGCAGCGAGCTGGAAAACGCCCACCTTCAGCTCCTCCAACACGGTAAAGAGAAGGAACGGATGCTGCTGGTCGAGGAGAGAAACCGCATCGCCCGGGAAATCCACGACACCCTGGCCCATTCCCTTACAACCATCATCGTGGGGATGGAAGCCGCAAAAAAATTGATGGACAGGGACCTGGAGCGTGCTCGCCTGGAATTGGATAAGAGCCAGGAGCAGGCCAGGCGGGGTCTGGACGATGTGCGGCGCTCGGTCAAGGCCTTGCGGCCCAGGGCCCTGGAAGAACAGGGTTTCAGCGATGCGCTGCGGGCCTTGAGCCGGGATTTCGCAGCACAGGGGGTCCAGGTAGACGTCCAGATGGACAGGGACCTCAAGATTGCCGAGCAATACGAACTGCCCCTCTTCCGCGTGATCCAGGAGTGTGCAACCAATAGCCTTCGCCACGGCGGGGCCTCCCGGGTTCTGGTTTCCCTGCGCAGGGTGGGGAGCTCCCTGGCCCTGGAAGTAGAAGACAGCGGCTCGGGGTGTGCATCCCTGGTGGAAGGAAGCGGTTTGCAGGGGATCCGGGAGCGTTTGGAGGCCGTGGGCGGCCGGGTGGAGTTCCTGCCCCGGGGCCAGGATGGCAAGGCCGGATTTGCTGTCATATCCACCATCGAGGAGGTCTTTTCATGATCCGGCTGATCATCGTGGATGACCAGAGATTGATGCGGGAAGGGCTGAAAACCATCCTGGAGCTGGAAGAGGATTTTTCCGTGCTGGGGATTGCTGCCAACGGCAAGGAGGCCCTGGAACTTTGCCAGGCTGACCCCCCCCCGGATATCGTGCTCATGGATATCCGCATGCCCGAGATGGACGGAGTGGAAGCCACGGGCTTGATCGCCGCCCGGCTGCCCCAGGTCAAAGTCATCATCCTGACCACCTTTGATGACGACGAATTGATCATCCAGGGGCTCAAGGCCGGGGCAAAAACCTACCTCCTGAAGGACCTGCCCTCGGATCGACTGGCGGAGATCATCCGTGCCACCCACCGGGGTGACATCGTTCTGCAGCCGGAGATCGCCGCCAAGCTGGTGGGAAGGGTGGCCGAAGGTGCCAAGGATCCCCCGGGCCAGGGGGAAGGCATGCTGCCCGAGCCCCTGACCAGGCGGGAGAAGGAGATTCTAAGCCTCATGTCCCAGGGGCTGAATAATGCGGAGATTTCCGCAAAGCTTTTCATCAGTGAAGGAACCGCGAAGAATTACATCAGCAGCATTTACGGCAAGTTGGGCATCAACGACCGTACCCAGGCAGTCCTCTTCGCCCTGAAGCACAAGCTGTTTTAACGCGGCGTGACACGGGCGTGCCAAAGGGACGGGGTTGTTGACAACTTTCTTCTCTGGAGTGGACGGCGGCGTGTCAAACGGTGAAGTGTCAAGAGGACAGGGTCGTTGACCCACCCCAGTTTAAGTCTTGCGCTGCAGAGGAACCTGGGGTAGCCGAATAAATCCAGCTGTGTCAAAGTGAGAATCGAAGCAGGCAGCCTCTTTTATCCCAAGACGCGTCATCATGGCAAAGCTGGTGCAGTCAGTAAAGCTGAAAGCCTGGTCAGCATATTTTAAAAAATACTGCCAGGCTGCTTCTTCATCTTCTTGGGAAATCATTGAAATTGGACATAATTTGCTTGAACGGAGTTTTTCTCCATATTGTACTGCAACTTTGTGACTAAAATCATAGCGTAAAATCGTTATAAGCTCATCAAATACATAATTCGTCGTAATCAATGGGACCTTTATCGTGCCCAGAAATTTTCTCGCTGCTTGATGGTGCAGATCATTTTTATAAGACAGCGCGTAAAAAAAGCTTGTATCTGCAAATATTAATCGCATTATTCTTTACCCCGATATAATCGCTGGTCAATCGTTTCACTATTGGCAAAGGACTCATTGGGTTTTTCTGCTATTCCGGTTGCTTGAAAAAGAGGGTCATCGTCCGAACAGGACTTTAGAGCCACCTGATCGATCATGTTGCGAAGTTCCGCCGATATTGCTGTTTTTTTTCGTTCTGCCAGGTTGCGCAGGTACTGATATTGCCAGTCTTCCACGATAACTTGAATTCTCCGCATGATTAAGACACTCCCAATAACAAAATGGTTGCTACACATTACACATCCATCATAGCTTCCTCCGCCTTCTTTGTCAAGGAGCACTGAGGAGCCGGACCGGGATACTGCTGCCCTGCGCTCCCCCTACCTGAACCTGCCTTGCTTGATAAGGCCCTGGCGATTCGCAAACCAACCCGTGCAGAACAGAAGCACGGCCCCGACTAATGCAGCCACGGTCGTAAGGGTAAAGATCTCGTTTCCGTGGCGCACCGCGATGCCGATAAAGGCCCAGGCGAAAACAAGAACAAAAACATAATCTCCCCGCAGAAATAACATGACCAAGGCGATACCAGCGCCGATTAAGATCATCAGCATTGTAAAGAGGATGGCACCGAAACCCAATCCCAACCAGCCCTGATGATACAAGAATACATTTAAATTGACCAGGGTAGCAGCGCTGATCCAGGCCAGATACAGATTGAATGACAGCTTAATGAATATTTTGTCCCAGGGGCTGCCCGCCGTAACCACGCGGTTGATTCTCAGGTACACGACCACGAGTGTAATCAGCAGTAAAACCATGAAGACAAGAGAAAGTGGGATTTGCAGGTAGTGCCAGGCCAGCAGCCAGAAAATGCTAAAAAGGCTGGACACTGCGAACAAGAGACCGACTGCGTTGATATACGGACCTTCTCTGTACTTCGGGAGCAGCTGGTAAATAACAAAACCGCTCAATAGCAGATAAATAGGGCCCCAGATAGAAAACACATAGGGAGCAGGGGTTAATAAGACCGGATAGAGTTCGTAGCTAATTTCTCCTTGGGTAAGATTGTTCAAGGGTAAAGCGTTGGATAAATAATTGAATACAAAGACAACCACTAATGCGGCAACGTTCACGTAAACTCTCCTGGCAGGGTTCATCACTATCGCCTCCCGTTTTGCTTAATCAACCTGCGAATTTTCTTTAACAAGGGTTCGCTACGCTACATACGCTATCCTTTCGTCCTAGCTATCCTACAGCCCGGCCGGACCGCCCCCTGACAATACTGACACCCCTCCCCCCGATACCACCAGCGTCACCAGAGGGATGCGAACGGGTCGCAATGAAAAATAATTATTGTAACTGCCCCCGGGGCCGCTTGAATTGCCGCAGAAATACATGGTATGATAATCTCGTTAGTCAAGTCAAGTACAGCGAAAATATCCTTTGCCCGGGGCGGCTTGAAACAGACCCTCCCTCTCCATCGTCACGGGAAAAAGCCATCCCACCCTGCGGAACAGAAAACTTAAAAAGGAATGAGCCTAGATGGAAACCCGGAAGATTGAAAAAATTCTCGTCGCCAACCGCGCTGTGCCGGCTGTGCGCATCCTGCACACCTGCCGGGATCGAAAAATAAAAACCGTTGCCGTGTACAGCACGCCGGACCGTTTGGCCCAGCACGTGATCATGGCCGATACCGCGGTACATATCGGTGAAGCACCGCCCGGGGAATCTTACCTCAACATAGACCGCATCGTTCAAGCCGCCCTGGAAACCGGCGCCGATGCCGTCCACCCGGGCTGGGGGTTCCTGGCTGAAAACCCACGCTTTGCAGAAGCGGTCATCAATGCCGGCCTGGCCTGGATCGGCCCCCCTCCCGAAGTCATCCGGGTCATGGGTGATAAACGGGAAGCCAAGAAGATGGCCGCTGCAGCGGACGTCCCGCTGATCCCGGGCATCCAAGATGTCACCGATCCGGAAGCTATCAAAGCCTGGATGAAAAAAGAAAAGATTCCGTACCCGCTGATGATAAAATCCTCCGTCAGCGGCGGTGGCAAAGGGATGCTGAAGGTTGAACGGGACGATGAAATCGTGCCGGCCATCGACCGGGTCCGCTCCGAGGGCGTAAAATTCTTCGGCGACGATTCAATTCTCATCGAACAGTATATTGAACGGGGGCGCCACCTGGAGGTCCAGATCGTCGCCGATCAACACGGCAACATTGTGCACCTGTTTGAACGGGAATGCACGATCCAGAGGCGAAACCAGAAGATTATCGAAGAAGCCCCGGCCCCGACCCTGGATGACGAGCTGAGGCAGCAGCTCTATGCCGCCGCTCTCCGCCTGATGAAAACAATCAACTACTCCTCGGCAGGCACGGTAGAATTTCTTTTCGACACCAGGACGCGCCAATATTACTTTTTGGAAGTGAATACCCGCCTGCAGGTGGAACACGGCATCACAGAGCTTTTAACCGGTCTGGATATTGTATCCCTGATGATCGATATCGCCAGGGGCAAACCGCTGCCCTTCCAACAGTCACAGGTCCACCCCAACCGCTGGGCGCTGGAAGCCCGCCTGAATGCTGAAGACCCGGTTACCTTCAATCCTTCATACGGCACCCTGACCCGTCTATATTCTCCCCAGGGACCGGCCGTGCGCATCTCCCCCGGCTACTACGAAGGGGCGGAAATACCCCCCTTCTACGATTCATTAATCATGCTGATCAAGGCCACCGGGGCGGACCGCGAAGGGGCCATCCGGGTCATGGACCGCTCCATCAGCCGGAACTTGCGCATCGAGGGGGTCAAAACCCTGGCTCCCCTGCTCCTCAGCATTATCCGGCATCCCCGCTTCATCGCCGGGGAATACTCGACCCGTTTTATCGACGAAAACATGGAAGAGCTGGTTTCCATGTTCAAGGAAAAAGACAGTGAAGATGAATTGCTGAAAATCGCCCGCTACGTCGCTGAAGTATCGGCCCTGGGCATTCCAAAGTGGATTTGAGGGATCGACATGGATAAGAACAATTTATTTAAGCCGGGCCTGCCGCCCGGAGAAATCGTTGCACAGGTTCGCAGTTTAGAAGGGGTATGCCTGACATCAACCTCGATGCGCGATGCCGGTCAGTCCGACTACAAGAACCGCCTGCGCATGCACGACCTTATAACCCTGGCTCCCTATTACAACGAGATGGGTCTTTTCAGCGTGGAGTGTCACGGCGGGGCCCGGTGGCACGTCGGCGTGATGAACAGGAAAGAAAGCCCCTTTGAGGAAACCGCCCGCCTGCGCCAGCTCATGCCCAACGTGATGCTGCAAACCCTGGTTCGGGAAACCAACCTCTGGGGCTACCGCCCGTACCCCCCCAACGTGATCAGGCACGTGGTTGCCAATGTTGACATCGATGTCTGGCGCTGTTTTTCCTTTCTCAACGATATCCGGAACATGAAAGCGGTTGCCGAGATCGTCATGGGCCGGGGCCTGCTCTTCGAGCCGGCAATCTGCTTCACCCAGGCCGACTGGGCTACAAATGCGTACTACCTGGGGGTTGCCGGCGAAATTGTCAACCTCTGCTCCGGGACCGACGAGATCATTCTCTGCATCAAGGACATGGCCGGCGTGGGCAGCCCGGCCCGCATCAGCAGTTTGGTCGATGCGCTCAAACAAAAATACCCCGAACTGATCATTCAGTACCACCGGCACACCACCGACGGGTTGGCCCTGCCGGCCTTGATAGCCGCAGCGAAAGCCGGGGCTAAGATCCTGGATGTCCAGGAAGACTCACTGGCCCGTTTTTACGGTCAGGCTCCCATCTTAAGCCTCCAGGCAGCCCTGGAGGAAGCGGGTATTGCAGTCCGCCTAAACCGGCCGCAGGCAGAGGCGGCCGTAGAGCGCGTGCGCGGCTGGATCAGGGAATACGACTGGGCGGAGTCCCCCTTTAAAGGCTTTGACCACGGCGTTACCCGGCACCGCATGCCGGGCGGGGCTTTCCCCAGTTCCTTTGAACAAGCAGAAAAAGGGAACTTTCTGGACCTGATGCCGGAAATATTAACCCTGATGTCCCTCTACAACCAAATGATCAGGTACTTTGATGTGACTCCCGGCTCCCAGATTACCTGGGCCACCTGCAGCGGCATCGTGAACCGCTACAAGAAGGAGCAAGGGGAAGCCGGCGTGAAACACGTGATCAGCCTGGTCAGAAAGTTTGTGCAGGAAAAGAACCAGGTCTTTGAAGCGATGGAACCGGAAGAGCAGGAGGAATTACTGGAGCTTTTTTCCGGCGCCTCCAGCGATTTCAAAAACCTGCTCCTGGGCAAGTACGGCCGACTCCCGGCAGGCTGGCCGGCAGAATGGGTCTACAAGAGCACATTCGGCAGCACCTGGGAAGAATCGCAACAGGGCCGCAATGAGCTCTCCCCCCTGGATCTTCTAACTGATGAAAACATGGGGAAAACAAGACAAGCGCTGGCGGATGCCCTGGGCCGGAAACCCAACGAAGAGGAATTCATCATCTACCTGATGCACCCGCAAGATGCTGTCGAGTATATTCAATTCCGGGAAAAATACAGCGACGCCCCCCTGGTCCTGCCGACCGATGTTTGGCGAAAGGGCCTGCTCCATCCGGGGAGCAAGGTAGAGTTTAGCTTCTGGGGAAAACCCTGCTGTATTGAGCTGGTCTCGGTGGGCGGTGAACACGACGGTTATATCCACGTGCTGATGAAAGTGAACAGCAAGACCAAGGTGTATGCCATTGAAACCGGCAAGGCTGCAAAAAAACCACTCCGCATGGCTGTAAAACCCGGGGAAATAGGCTCGCCGATTAACGGCAACCTCTGGAGAATCGGCAGCCGGGAGAGAGGCGCCCTGAAAGTTGGCGACATCGTGCGCAAGGGGGAAGAAGTGGCCAACATCGAAGCGATGAAGATGGAGAATGCCGTGAGCGCTCCCTTCGGCGGCCAGGTTGTCGAAATCTGTGCCAGGGTAAACGACACCGTGCAGGAAGGCCAGCTCCTGCTGGTCGTGGAACCGGCTTAAGGCCTCTAGGATGGGTGAAAAATACGGCAGACTGGGAGTTGGAGAAAACTATCTCTTCAAAGATGCCCTGG
>PWRN01000068.1 GCA_003556225.1 Syntrophomonadaceae bacterium | reverse complement strand
TCGATTTATTTGCGCTTTCCGTGAATATGCTTTATAATTAGATCAATCTAATCCGGAAAATAATCAAAGAAAGAGGTGTTATTTTTTTTTGCGACCCAAAGGAAAAAATAAAGAGAAGCAAAAGAAGCTGTCCATCATCCCCCTGGGAGGCATAGGGGAGATCGGGAAGAACATGTTTGTCGTGCACTACCAGCAGGAAATCATCATCCTGGATGCCGGCTTGATGTTCCCGGAAGAAGAAATGCTGGGAGTCGATATTGTCATACCGGATATTTCCTACGTGCTCGAGCACAAGGATAAAGTCAAAGCGATTATCCTTTCCCACGGCCATGAAGATCACATTGGCGCGCTGCCTTTTATCCTCCCCCGTTTAAACGTGCCCGTCTATGGGACGAAACTAACCCTGGGTTTGCTGCGCTACAAGCTGGAGGAAAAAGGGATCCTCGGAGATGTGGAGCTCCATGAAATCGGGGCGGGTCAAGAGCTGCAGATCGGCTCTTTCCAGGTGAATTTTTTTGCCACCAACCACAGCATTCCCAACTCGGTAGGAATGATCGTCAAAACACCCGTGGGAAATATCGTCTACACCAGCGATTTCAAATTTGACCATACACCGGTCAGCGGGGAAATTATGGATTTCTATAAGCTGGCAGAAATCGGCAGGGAGGGGGTGCTGGTCGTCCTTTCTGACAGCACAAACGCGGGGCGCCCGGGCTATACCCACTCGGAGAAAGAAGTCGGGCAGACCTTGAACGAAATCTTCCATGCCGCGGAAGGAAGGGTGATCATCGTCACCTTTGCCTCCAACATCGACCGGATCCAGCAGATCGTGCATGCAGCCGCCGATAGCGGCCGCAAGCTGGCCATCGACGGCTGGAGCATGGTCAATAAAGTGGAGATCGCCAGGGAGCTGGGTTTCCTTTCTATCCCGTCGAAAACCTTGATCGAAATCGAAGATATCAAAAAAGTGCCCGGGCATCAAACCGCCCTGTTGACCACGGGAACACAGGGTGAACCCATGTCTGCCTTGACACGCTTGGCCAACGGCACCCACCGTAAATTTGAGATTCTCCGCGGGGATACCGTTGTGATGGCGGCTTCTCCCATCCCCGGCAACGAAAAACTGGTTTCCCGGACCATCGACAACCTCTACCGCCGTGGCGCGAAAGTGATCCATGAAATCCAGTCCGGCGTGCACGTCTCGGGGCACGGGAGTCGCGAAGACCTGAAGATGATGCTAAACCTGCTCCGTCCCCAGTACTTGATCCCCGTGCACGGTGAATACCGCCACCTGGTTCATCACGGGAAGATTGCTGAAGAGGTCGGCATGGACAAAGAGAACATTTTTATCGTGGAAAACGGCAATGTGATCGAATTTAGCCCCTCCCAGGCCCGCGTATTGCCCTCGATCCAGGCGGGCTACGTTTTTGTGGACGGGCTCGGCATTGGCGACGTGGGCAACGTGGTGCTGCGGGACCGGCAGGTGCTCTCCAAGGACGGCATCTTCATCGTCGTGTTGACCATCGACACGGAGACCATGAAGGTCGTCTCCGGCCCGGACATTGTTTCCCGGGGATTTGTCTACGTCAAAGAATCTGAAGAACTGCTGGAAGAAGCCAAGGAACAGGTCGTCAGCGCCTTGGACGGGCTCATGCGCAAGAATATCAGCGATTGGTCCACGATCAAAAACAACGTGCGAGATTCCTTGAACAAGTTTCTCTGGGAAAAGACCGGGCGAAAACCCATGATTTTGCCCGTTATCATGGAGATATAAGCTCAGAATTCCCGGGAAGACGAAATAGCAAAAATTCCACGCTCGTGGAATTTTGCTTTTCTGGCCAAGATCATGCATCGCGCGCCTTTTGATTCAGGCAAATCCGATGTTCCCAGAGGGCAAGCAGGGAAATAGGGTGGGCCTGATCAGCAAGTTTGTGTTTATACTGCTCGCTTTGCATGATCCCGCAACCGGGCAGGCACGAGATTATTTTTGTGATGAGAAGGAAAAATTTGATATATCAAGAACATTAGCTATGATAGCAGAAATACAAGGTTTGCTCTTCCCCTGGCAACCCGGCCGAAGATTCAAGTCCAGGCGTGGCGCCTCGAAAAGGCCTGCCTGACTTGCAATGCTTTTTGCTGTACCGGCAATGGGCGCTGGCCTGGCACGGAGGGAGAAGTAAACTTCCCGAGGGAGAAATGCCGGGATGGCTTCCAGGCGCACCACCAAGAAAACCAGGAAATATAAACAGGACCTCTACATGGAGCAGCAGATCAAAGCCATCGTGGTCATGGGGGTTTCCGTGTTCCTCTTTGCCGGTTTAAAGTTGACGGAGCAAACCGGCCTGATCGGATACCTGCTGGACCTGGTCTTTCGCGTCCTGCTGGGTGACGCCGCCATCCTTTTGCCTTTTTTCCTTGTTCTCGCTTCCGCCGCTTATCTATGGCCCCGCAAGATCAAAAACATGGGCAGGCGCCTGCTGGGCCTGTCTATGATCTTTCTCCTGGTCACGATGATCCTGCATTTAAGAGCAGCCATGCCCGAGATCGCAGGACTTGGTGGCACCGGGCCGTATACCCAGATGCTGCTCCTGGGATTGGGTGGTGCGGGTGGAGGACTGGTCGGCGCCCTCTTATTCAGCAGTTTCTACTTTCTTTTTCGCGACGTGGGCAGCTACATCGTGGCAGTCGTGCTGGCGCTGGTCGCTTTTTTAATGATCACCAACCGCTCCATGGCCCAGGTCTTAACCGCGGGGCTGGATGCGGTGAAATCCCTCTCTCAAAAACTGGGCTCAATCATGCAGGGTTTGTCTACCCACCGTGTCACGAAACGAAGAACGAAAACCCCGACCCGCGTGGCCCTGGATCATGAACCCCTGGAGATAACCGTCCAGACCGAAGAAATCTTGCCCCCGTACCGGGGGAGAGAGCGGCCGGAGAAACCCCAGGAACACAACCACGCTAACCCGCAGCAGCAGCAAATTGCTCCTTCGGCTTACAGGGGCGCTGCACCACCGGAAGAACCGGTTTCTGAGAAAGGGTCAACCCCCCGGGCCGAGGTTGCCCCGGCAGAGGAGAACAACGGTGGCTCCTCCGCGCAGTTGGAGCAGTTGGCCGCGGCGAGCGCCTCTTTCGATGCCTATGAACCCCCGCCTCTGGAGCTGCTCGCCCGGGTGCACCGCCTGCGGGATCAGCAGCAGCACAAGATCACCCAGGAAAGAGCCAAGGCCCTGGAAGCAACCTTTGCCAGCTTTGGTGTCAAGGTTAAGATCAAAGACGTGCAATCCGGTCCCGCCGTGACTCGCTTTGAGATCCAGCCGGAAACCGGTGTCAAGGTCAGCAAAATCCTGAGTTTGAGCGACGACCTGGCCTTAAACCTGGCTGCTTCCGATGTGCGGATCGAAGCGCCCATCCCCGGTAAACAAGCCATTGGCATCGAGGTGCCCAACAAGATCGTTTCCCTGGTTTACCTGCGGGAGGTCCTGGAGAACTCCGATTTTTACAACTTTTCTTCGCCCCTGGTGGCGGGTTTGGGCAAGGACATCACCGGGATCCCCGTCTTCGCCGACCTGCTCAAGATGCCCCACCTCTTGATCGCCGGCTCCACGGGTTCAGGGAAGAGTGTGTGCATCAACGCCATTATCTGCAGCATTTTGCTGCGGGCGCACCCCGGGGATATCAAATTTTTGATGATCGATCCGAAAGTGGTAGAATTAAACGTCTACAACGGTATTCCCCACCTCATCTCGCCCGTGATCACCCAGCCGAAGAAAGCATCCCTGGCCTTGAAAAGCATGACGAAAGAAATGGAGCGGCGCTACGGCCTCTTCGCCCAAGAAGGCGTGCGCGATATCTTAAAATACAATGAGCTGATCAGAAATAACGGGGACAACAATAACGGGGATGTGGAAGGAAGCCCCCTGCCTTTTATTGTCGTCTTAATTGATGAACTGGCAGACTTGATGATGGTGGCCCCTGCGGAAGTCGAAGATTCCATTGTGCGGCTTTCCCAGATGTCCAGGGCCGCGGGCATCCACCTGGTGATCGCCACCCAGCGTCCTTCTGTCGATGTGATTACCGGGCTGATCAAGGCCAATATCACCTCGCGGGTCGCCTTTGCGGTCTCATCCGCCACGGATTCCAGGACGATCCTCGACCTGGGCGGCGCGGAAAAACTGCTGGGGCGGGGGGATATGCTCTACTACCCGGTAGGTTCCAGCAAGCCCCAGCGGATCCAGGGAGCGTTTATCAGCGAGCAGGACATTTTTAAGGTGGTCGAACACATTAAGCAGCAGCAGGGCCCGGTGGCGGAGCAGTCCTTCTTCGCCGAAGAGGGCAGGGAAGAGCTGGCCCCCAGGGAAGAACTGGATCCGCTGCTCCCCGAAGTGGTGGAACTGATCCTGCTCTCCGGCCAGGCCTCCATCTCCTTGATCCAGCGGAGATTTCGCGTAGGTTACACCCGGGCTGCGCGCTTGATGGATGACATGGAGAGGCTGGGCATCGTGGGCCCCTACGAAGGTAGTAAGCCCCGCCAGGTCCTGGTCACCCAGGAGCGGGCCGCGGAGATCATCAAAGAAAAATTTGACGGGGCTTAAGCTTTCCGTTAAGCTAGAAAGAGCCAGTTACCTGGCCCGGGTTCGTTTGGCAAGAAGGGGGGAGTATCTTGAAAGAAATTGGGAACTTGTTGCGAGAAGCGCGGGAACAAAAGGGAATAAGCCTGGAGGAAGTCAGTGAAAAAACGAAAATCCAGGAAAGATACCTGGGGTCCCTGGAAGAAGGAGACTTCTCGCCCTTTGCGGGCAAGGTTTATGTCCGGGGGGCGTTGAAAAATTACGCGGAAGCCATCGGCATGGATCCCCAGGAAGTGCTCCATCTTTATCATGAAGTGGAGAAGCAAGCCCAGGTGGTGGGCGACGGGAAAAAACAACCGGTCACCGCGGCCGAGGAGGCGAAACCCCGCTTCATCAGCAAAGAGAAGAAACCGTTTCCCATGGTTGCCTTTGTTTGGCTGCTGCTGCTGGGCATCATTGCTGCCGGCAGCATCTGGTACCTCTACCAGGATGACGCCGATCCCGACCGGGCGCTTCCTTATAACAATGAGTTCGTCGGTGAGGATGAACCGGATCCTCCAGAGGATCCGGATCGCAACGCGATAGGGGATCCGAACGAGGATGAAAATGAGCGCCCCGCTGTGGAGCCCCCCGCGGAAGAACTGATCCTCGTTTCCCGGAATGGCGGGGAACATGCCTATGCGCTGCAGCACGCAGATGAGAAGGAAATCCGCTTTGAGTTCACGGCTCGCTGCTGGGTGCAGGTGATCCAGGATGGCCGGAATGTCCAGGAGAAGAATTTTAACCCCGGAGAAACCTTCCGCCTGGGCGATGGAGAAGAGACCCGGATCCGCCTGGGCTACCCGGCGGGGGCGCGCATTTTCGTCAACGGGATGGAAGTGGAAAGTACCAGGGACCTGGCTTCTCCCGTCTACGTCGTGGTCACAAAAGATTGATCCCCGGGCACGTGAGCTCACCAGGATTTTATATGATGGCAATGAAGTTGCGTCAGGTTTCGCTCCTTTTCACAAATCCCGTGGCTGAAGTCAAGCAGGGAAATAAACGTTTAATCCTGGGCACTTGAGCTCTCCAGGAGTTTGATTTCATCCGATTGTAAAGGAATTTGGCCGTTTTCTTATGCATACATTCAGCTTCATTTCCCTGGGATGTGCAAAAAATCGCGTTGATGCAGAGACGGTGATCGGCGAGCTCATCCACCGCGGGCTGCAGCTGGTCCCGCTGGAAGAGGATGCTCTGCTGGTGATCATTAATACCTGCGCTTTCTTACAGGAAGCGCGGCAGGAAGCCCTGGACACGGTGAAGCAGTGCATCAAGGCCAAAAAGTCCGGGCAGCGCCGCCTCCAGCACGTGGTTGTCATGGGCTGCCTGGCCCAGTATGTGAAGGGTTTTGGCCTGGAGTCGGGGGTGCTCAAAGAGGTTGATGCCACGGTTTCCCTGGATGAAGCCCACGAGATGCCTGAACGCATCGGCTCCTTGCTGGGCCTGCCCTGGAAAGGAAACACTTCCAACCCGGCGGGCCCTTCGTATCGCCGTTTTTTAACAACCGCGCCCTACAGCGTGAATATCAAGATCACCGAGGGTTGCGAAAACTTCTGTTCCTACTGCTTGATCCCCGCCCTTCGCGGTCCGCTGAAAAGCAAGGCGGTAGAAGAAGTTGTCGCGGAAGTCCAGGCGGTGGAAAAACTCGGTGCCAGGGAAATCAACTTGATCGGTCAGGATATTTCTCTGTTCGGGGCCGATCGCTACGGAAAACCCGCACTGCTGCAGCTGCTGCAGCGCCTGGTCACTTCCATCTCCAGTGTCTCATGGGTTAGACTGCTCTATGTTCATCCCGCCCGCGTTGACCGCCGGCTGGTGGATTTTATGGCCCGCGAGCCCCTGCTCTGCAAGTACCTGGACTTACCCATCCAGCACGTGAATACCCGTTTGCTCAACCTGATGGGTCGCAGGACTACCCGTGAAGACTTGATCAAGGTCTATGAGCTGTTGCGTGCCGGGGTTCCCAACATCGCCCTGCGGACCACGGTTATGACGGGCTATCCCGGGGAAAGTGAAGCCGCTTTCCAGGAGCTGCTGGAATTTTTGCGCGCGTATCCCTTTGAGAGGCTGGGCAGCTTTGCTTACTCGCCAGAAACAGGCACCCGGGCATATGCCAGCCCAGGGCGGGTTCGCCCGGAGATCGCCGCGGCGCGCCAGCATATGGTCATGGAACAGCAGAAAACCATCTCCCGGGAACAGAACCGGTCCCTGCTGGGAACCCGGACCCCGGCCCTGGTTGAGAGCTACGATCCCGGGAAAAGAAAGGCGTACGGCAGAATCTATGCGCAGGCCCCGGAGGTAGACGGCAAGATCATCATCCCGGGCCCCCGGAGCCTGCGTCCGGGAAAGCTGGTGCCCGTGCGCATTACAGGTGTGGGAAGCTATGACTTTATGGGGGAACGTTTATAATGAATTTGGCCAATAAAATCACCCTTTTACGCATCATTTTAGTCCCCGTGTTCATGATCTTCTTGCTGGTTCGCGTGATTCCGTACGGGGAAGTGTGGGCCGCGACGGTTTTTATCTTCGCGGCCATTACCGACAGCCTGGATGGGTATGTCGCCCGGAAGAACAAGGATGTCACGCGCCTGGGCAAACTAATCGATCCCCTGGCAGACAAACTTTTGATCACGGCGGCCATGATCTCCCTGGTGGCGCTGGGCACGTTGAGCCCCTGGGTGGCCTTTCTGATCATCGGACGGGAATTTGCGGTCACCGGGCTGCGATTGATCGCTGCCGTGGAAGGCGTGATGATTTCAGCGAACAACTGGGGCAAGGCAAAAACCATTGCCCAGATCGTCATGATCGTGGCCATTATCCTGGAGATGGCCTTAACGACAGGGATTTACCCCAACGCAGGCTGGCTGCAGTGGGTGATCGATCTGTACCCGGCTTCCTTCATCGCGTATTCTTCCCTGCTGGCGGCCGTGGCCTTAACAATCTATTCGGGGTTTTATTATTTTTATCAAAACAAGCATTTAATTAAACTCCGGTAGCAGGTGTAGCCGGGATTGCCGGAAAGGAGCGATCATTTGAGGGCTTTTTTTGCCGTGAACCTGGAAACCAGGATTTTAGCGGAGATCCGGGAGATTCAAAACCGGTTTCGACACCTGGAAGGCATCCGGTGGGTGCACCCGGAGAGGATGCACATCACCCTGGCTTTTTTGGGAGAAATTGAGGAAGACCGGGTGGATCGGCTGTCCCGGGCCCTGGCGGGTCCGGCCGGTAAATTGACGGCGTTTTCTCTTTCCTTTCGAGGTGCCGGTGTTTTCCCCAACCTGAAAAACCCCCGGGTCCTCTGGCTGGGCGTGGATGAAGGCAAGAAGGAGCTGCGCCAGATCCATGCGCTGATCCAGGAGGCGCTGCCCTACAAGGAAAGAGAACGGCGCTTCAGCCCCCATGTGACCCTGGGGCGCCGCAAAAAAAATGCCGGGCTGCACCTGGATGCCGGACTCCTGTCCGACGAGATTAGCTGCCCGGGCAAGCAGTGGGTTGACCGTTTCCACTTGATGAAAAGTACCCTGCCCCCCGCCGGTCCGGTTTATGAATCCCTCCAGGAATATTTCTTAAAACCATAAAATTCTTGCAGGATTTAGGCAGGATGTCGAGAATACATAGATCAGGAAGCAAACATGCGTTCTATAAGGGCCGGGTTACACCGGAAAAGGAGGCGTTTGAGCGGTGATGGAAAAGAAAAAAGCGCTAGACATTGCCTTACTCCAGATCGAAAAGCAATTTGGCAAAGGATCAATCATGAAGCTGGGATCAGACTCCAGGACAAACATAGCCGTGATCCCCACGGGCGCGCTGCCCCTGGATCTCGCGCTAGGCGTAGGGGGGATCCCCCGGGGCCGGGTGATTGAAATTTTTGGGCCGGAATCCTCGGGGAAAACAACCGTGGCGCTGCATGCCGTCGCAGAGGCCCAGAAAAGTGGGGGCTATGCCGCTTTTATTGATGCGGAGCATGCCCTGGACCCTGTCTATGCCAAGAACCTGGGCGTGAACGTGGAGGAACTCCTGGTCTCCCAACCGGATACGGGAGAGCAGGCGCTGGAAATCGCGGAAGCGTTGGTGAGAAGCGGGGCCATCGATATCCTGGTCATTGATTCCGTGGCGGCGCTGGTGCCCAGGGCCGAAATCGAAGGCGAAATGGGTGATGCCCACGTGGGGCTGCAGGCCCGCCTCATGTCCCAGGCCCTGAGAAAACTGTCCGGCGCCATCAGCAAGTCCCACACCTCGGCCATTTTCATTAACCAGATCCGGGAAAAGGTGGGCATCATGTTTGGAAACCCGGAAACGACTCCCGGGGGGCGGGCGTTGAAGTTCTACGCCTCGGTCCGCCTGGATATTCGCCGCATGGAAACTCTCAAACAGGGCAATGAAATCGTCGGCAACCGCACCCGGGCCAAGGTGGTCAAAAACAAGGTGGCGCCGCCCTTTAAGCAGGCGGATTTCGATATCATTTATGGTCAGGGTATTTCCAACGAGGGATGCATCCTGGATATGGCCCTGGAACTGGACCTGGTGAAGAAAAGCGGCGCCTGGTATTCTTTTGGCGAAGAGCGGTTGGGCCAGGGTCGGGAAAATGTACGGGAATTTTTTAAAGAAAACCCGGATATCCGCAACAACATCGAAGCAAAGATCCGCGCACACTTTAACCTACCGGGGATCGCGGGCCGCAGCCAAACCGCACAGGGATCTGACCCGGAGGCGGAAGAGGGGAAAACCAGGCCCGTGGAAGCCGAGTAAGACTTTTTTACCGTGTGCTCCCGTCCCGGCAATATCTCGTCCCGGGGCGGGATGACATGGGCGATTTTATTGCTTGACATCTGGAACGCGAATGGATACAATTGACTTGGGAAAAGTAAAAATTCGTCAAATGTGAGACTTCCCGTTTAAAATAGAGCAGTCCCGTGAAGTTTGTTTTATACAGGCCAGGTGTTCTTGTTTTTTGGCTTTTATAATAAATTAAAAATTTTATCCCTGTTTGCGGGGATAAATATGGGCGTTTCTATTTTAAGCTGTGTTCTCACAGCTTATTTTTGTTCAATTTTGCTGTATCCATAGAAAGGAATTACGCCAAGGAGGTGAAGTTGAAAAGTTGGAAGCAATAACAGTCATTTCGGTAATGATTGGCATACTCATTGGTTTAGGCGCCGGATATTTCATCCGTAAATATCTTGCCGAGGCTAAAACTGCATCGGCCGAAGCAGCGGCGAAAAAAGTGCTGCAGGAGGCCGAGGAGAAGGCGAAATCCTTAAAAAAAGAAACGATTATTGAAGCCAAAGACGAAGCGCATCGCTTGCGGAACGAGCTGGAAAGGGAAACCAAGGAAAGGCGTTCAGAGCTGCAGCGTATGGATCGACGCATCCAGCAGAAAGAAGAATCCCTTGACAAAAAAACGGCCTACCTGGAGAAGAAAGAAGAAGAGCTGAAAGCGCGCGACGAAGAAACCAGCCGGATCCAGCAAAAACTGCACGACAACCTGAAGGACCAGCTGGCAGAACTGGAGCGGATTTCTGGCCTGACCACGGAAGAGGCCAAGGACATTATCTTGAAAAGGGTCGAGAACGAAATCCAGCATGAAATTGCGCAAATGATCAAAGACGTGGAACAGCGGGCCAAGGAAGAAGGAGAGAGGAAAGCCCGGGATATTATCACCCAGGCCATCCAGCGGTGTGCCGCTGACCATGTCTCCGAGTCCACCGTTTCCGTGGTGAACCTCCCCAACGACGAAATGAAGGGTCGGATCATCGGACGGGAAGGCAGGAACATCCGCACGCTGGAAACGCTGACCGGGATCGACCTGATCATTGATGATACGCCGGAAGCCGTGATCCTGTCGGGCTTTGATCCTATCAGGAGAGAAATCGCCAGGATATCCCTGGAAAAACTTATCGTGGATGGACGCATACACCCTGCCCGCATCGAAGAAATGGTCGAGAAGGCCCGGCAGGAAGTCGAAGTGCAAATTCGCGAAGAAGGGGAACAGGCGGCGTTTGAAGTGGGCGTCCACGGGCTTCATCCCGAGCTGATCCGCTTGCTGGGCAGGCTGAAGTTTCGCACCAGCTACGGGCAGAATGTCTTGAAGCACTCCGTGGAAGTGGCGCACCTGGCCGGCATCATGGCCTCCGAACTGGGCCTCGATGTGAAGATGTCCAAGCGCTCCGGCTTGCTTCACGATATCGGGAAAGCGCTGGACCAGGAAACGGAAGGGCCGCACGTGTTTAACGGGGCCGAGCTGGCGAAAAAGTATCGTGAAACGCCCCAGGTCACCAACGCCATTGCCGCCCACCACGGGGATGTTGAGCCCCAGACCATGGAAGCAGTCTTGATCCAGGCCTCGGATGCCATCTCCGCGGCCAGGCCGGGCGCCAGGCGAGAAACCCTGGAGGCGTACATCAAGAGGCTGGAGAAGCTGGAAGATATCGCCGATTCCTTTGACGGTGTCGATAAAGCCTTTGCCATCCAGGCCGGGAGAGAAATCCGCATCATGGTTAAGCCGGATAAGATTGACGACATTACCGCGAACCGGGTGGCCCGGGATATTGTGAAAAAAATCGAAAACGAATTGGAATATCCGGGACAAATTAAGGTTACCGTGATTCGAGAAACCCGGGCCGTGGAATACGCGAAATAAGAAAGAGCGCGATCATGCAACAGGTAAATAACAAATGGCTTTCTTAGCATGTAGGACCCGCAATCAAAAATAGTGCCTCCGGCACTATTTTTTTTGCGAAAAACTATGAAAAACTTTCAAGTTAAGTGAATATAAAGATTTTTAAAAATAAAGAAGGATCTCTTTTTTCCTTGCAGAATATTAGTATATTAAAATAAATACAGCACAGCGGGTTCCCCAGCAGAGGATTCCCCAAAGGAGGTACCAATCATCCATGGAAGTATTAAAAGTTTCAGCAAAATCCAATCCCAATTCTGTCGCCGGTGCGCTGGCAGGCGTCTTACGAGAGCGAGGGGGGGCTGAAATCCAGGCAATCGGGGCCGGAGCCCTGAACCAGGCAGTGAAGGCTGTAGCCATCGCCAGGGGTTTTGTTGCACCCAGTGGCATGGACTTAATCTGTATTCCCGCGTTTACGGACATCCAAATTGATGGGGAGGAAAGAACCGCGATCAAGCTCATCGTTGAGCCGCGCTGATAAAACCCGTGCGTTAACGTGTTTTTCGAGTCATAGGCGATCCCCCGTATCCCCCGGGGACCCCGTCGCGGCATAAATACTTGCAGAGACCGTCCGCGACTCGCGACTGATCCTGGCACCTTGTTCTAGGGTGTTTTTTTCTGACGATAATTTTAGCCAACTCACAGTGCTTTTTCTCTGCCTACCCTCAGCGAACAGCGGATTTGCCCCCATGAGAAGGAGCGCAGGGGTTTCAGCAAAGCCGCCTCAAACTGTTTGAACGAGCGTAGCGAGGGAGTTTTTGAGGCGGTCTGAAAGCCCGAGCACCGAAACAAAATTTGTCGCAAATCCAGTGAGTCGAGGGCAAGCAGGGGGGAAAAATCATTCCTGGCAAGTTTAATCACCAGGTTTTTTTATGTTTGTTCATTCGCGCGGGGAAAAGATCTATTTGAAACCAAGCTTGATTTGTTGTATATTCTTACAGAAGAGTATCAAGCCAGGAAAAAAGTCAGAACAGGAAGTAGCTGCGTCATGAGCCGAGTAGATTTGCACGTGCACACGACGGTGTCCGATGGCATGCTAACCCCCCACCAGGTTGTTTTTGAGGCCAGCCAGAGGGGTCTTTCCGCCATCGGCATTACGGATCACGATACCATGCAGGGCCTGCCCTATGCGGAAGCCGCGGGCAGAAAATACGGGGTGGACATTGTGCCGGGCGTAGAACTAAGCGCGGATTACGAACGCAAAGAAATCCACCTGGTCGGTTATTTCTGCGATCCCAGCAACCCGGTATTGAGAAAAACGTTAAAAAAGATCAGGATGAACCG
>PWRN01000026.1 GCA_003556225.1 Syntrophomonadaceae bacterium | reverse complement strand
GCCGGTTTGTTCATTGTCGGGGGCCTGGGGTTCACGGTTATCCTGGAATTTTCTCAAAAGCGGCGTTTTCAAAAATTGTCGCTTCACAGCAAGTTGGTTCTCAGCATCACGGGGGCGCTCCTTGCCGCTGGGGCCCTGGCTGTTTTGTTCCTGGAATATCATAACCCGGAGACCCTGGGTGGCTTGCAGGGAATGAACAAGGTGCTGGCGGCCATTTTTACTGCCGCAACACCCCGAACAGCCGGTTTTAATGTGGTGCCTACGGATTTGTTGCGTCCCACTACCTTGTTCTTGATCATGCTGCTGATGTTTATCGGAGCTTCTCCGGCATCAACTGGCGGGGGGATCAAAACCACCACCTTCGGCACGCTGCTGTTGTCTGTGGTCAATCTGATCAAGGGGCAAAGTGAAGTGGCGGTTTTTGAGCGGAAGATCCCAATGGCGATTATTATGCGAACGTTCGGTGTGATTTTTGTTTCCCTGACGATTGTTTTGGTTTCGCTCTTTGTGCTGACCCTGACCGAAGAGGCGGATTTTTTGGAGATTACCTTTGAAGTATTTTCCGCTTTTGGCACCGTTGGACTCAGTATGGGAATTACACCAGAATTGAGCTCTGCCGGCCGCGTCATGATCATGATCACCATGTTTACCGGCCGGGTTGGGCCCTTGACGGTGGCTTTTGCCCTGGCAAATCGGGAGATGCGCAAGGGGTTGCATTATCCGGAAGAGCGTGTTATGGTCGGTTAAATGAGGCTGTGAAATCATCAATCCGTTGCATGCAGGATCAAATGGAGGGGAACCGGGATGGCGAAAAAAAAATCTCAAGCGAAGCGTCAGATTGCCGTGATTGGCTTGGGGCGATTCGGCTTTAACCTGGCCGTTACCCTGGAGGAACTGGGCTGCGAGGTATTGGCGGTCGATAAGAAGATGGACTTGGTCCAGGATATTGTCAGCAAGGTCACCCACGCTGTCCAGGCGGATGTTACCCATGAAGACAGTTTCCGCCAGCTGGGGTTGGGCAACTTTGATGTTATCGTGATTGCTATCGGCTCCAGTATTCAATCCAGCATCCTGGCAGCCCTTGTGGCCATGGAATCGGAGGTAGACCAGGTTGTTGCCAAGGCCAGCTCGGAACTGCATCGGAAGGCCTTGCAAAAGATCGGGGTCAACCACGTGGTGTATCCGGAAAAGGACAGTGGGATAAAGCTGGCTCACAACCTGATGTCCGTCAATATGATCGAATTCCTGGAAATTACACCGGACTACCAGGTGGCGGAGATCATCATAAAGGATGCTTTCGCCGGTAAAACCTTGCGGGAGGCGGATCTGCGCAATCGTTTCGGACTGAATGTCCTGGCCATCCGCAACGGGGATAAAATCAATGTTTTACCCCAGGCAGATGATGTGCTTCATGAAGGAGCTATGCTTGTCGTCTTGGGGCATACGAAGGATCTGCGGGATTTTTGTCAAAGCTGTTAGGGGGAAACAAGAGATCATTTCCAGCGCAAGCTTGGTCACCAGGATAAGTAATTTTTCTGCTCTGCCGAGACGAAACTATTTATACAGGTAGGAACCAAAAGATGCGTGATGATCGTCACTTGAAGGTACTCGCTGTTTCTTTGGCGCTCGCAGTTTTACTTGTTGTGGGCACCTCCGGCTACATGTTCTTGGAGGAAATGACGTTTCTCGACGCCCTCTACATGACCGTTATTACCGTTTCCACTGTGGGATTCAAAGAAGTGGCTGAGCTCGATCCTCCTGGCAAATTGTTTACCATGGTTATAATCATTTGCGGGTTGGGGCTGGTTGCCTATGCGTTTACGAACTTTTTTTCCTTCATCCTGGAGGGAGAATTTAAAAACATCGTGCGGAGGAGAAGAATGGAAAAACAAATCAATAGAATGAAAGATCACTATATTCTCTGTGGCGCGGGGCAGACAGGTCAGAGCGTGATCGAGCGTTTTCAACGAAGCCGTGTGCCTTTTATCGTTGTCGAAAAACACGAAGAAAAAGTGGAAGAGCTGATCGAACAAGGGAACCTTGCATATCTCGGTGATGCCACCCATGAAGAAACCCTGGAAAAGGTCAATATCAAGGAGGCGAAAGGACTTGTTTCCTGTCTTTCCAACGATGCAGACAATGTGTTTACGGTGCTGACAGCCCGGGGGATGAATAACGATTTGCGTATTGTATCCCGGGCCATTGAGAAAAATGCTCACTCTAAGCTGCTCAAGGCAGGGGCGAATAATACCATCTCACCCAACGAACTGGGGGGCACCCGGATGGCATCTTTACTCCTCAGGCCTGCCGTGGTTTCTTTTCTAGACATCATTACCCATGTAGACGAAATGACCCTGGATTTGGAAGAGGTACAGCTTTGTGAACGGTCCGATTTGCCGGGAAAAACCTTGAAAGAGGCACGGATTCCAGAGCGAACAGGCTTGATCGTGTTGGCCATCAAGAAGCAAGATGAAGAAATCCTGCGCTTCAATCCAGGCCCGCAGGAGAAGCTGGAAGCAGCGGATAAGATGCTGGTGCTGGGGATGGAAGAACAGGTAGACAAGTTGCGAAAAATGGCTTGTGAGCCAGAAACAATCGTATGATCGTTGTCCAGGTGTTCTGGATTGTATTCCTCGTAGGAGTTGTGTGATCATTGCGACCAAACATCATTTTTCCTTTACTTTCCCAGGTCATGGTGATCGTAGGGGCTGCCATGCTGGTTCCGTTGTCCTGGTCCCTGTACTTGAACGATGGCATGTGGGTTAATTTTGCTGCCACCATTTTCTTATTCCTGCTTTGCAGTGCAAGCCTGTATTACTATTTTCCCATGACCAAGGAGCCCATTAAACCCATTGAAGGCTATATTATCGTCACCATGAGCTGGTTAGGGGTGGTTTTCTTTGGGGCGCTGCCTTTTTTATTTTCCGGGATCATGAGCTTTACCGACGCGTTTTTCGAAACCATGTCCGGGTTTACAACCACCGGGGCCAGTATTTTGACGGACATTGAGTCTATTCCCCCGAGTATGCTCATGTGGCGTGCCCTGACCCAATGGCTCGGGGGGATGGGGATCGTTGTGCTGTTCATCGCCCTGATGCTCCGCTTTGGTGCAGGGGCGAACCGGATTTTTAGCGCCGAGGCGCCGGGTACCGTGGTGGAAAAGCTCACGCCGCGGCTGAGCAGCACGGCCCAGAATCTCTGGAAAATCTACCTGCTTTTTACCGCAACCCAAATCATTCTGCTGGTTGTTGCGGACATGACGTTCTTCGATGCCATGGCGCATACCTTTACCACCATTGCTACCGGGGGATTTTCCACGAAAAACAGCAGCATCGGGCATTTTGGAGATAACCCGATGATTCTGTTGATCTTGATCGTCTTCATGGCTTTCGGCGGCACGAACTTTTCCCTTTTTTATTATGCACACAAAAAAAGAAGCCTCCGGGTTTTTTGGGAAAGTGAAGAGTTTAAACTCTATCTCAGCGTGATCGTCTTGGCGACCCTGCTGGTCCTCTTCAGTTTGTATTTTTCAGGTGTACAGGACCAGGGTTTTTTGCCTTTGACTTCCTTGTTCCAGGTGGTATCGATTATCACTACGACCGGTTATGCGACGGTAGACTTTGATGCCTGGCCTGCCCTGGCGAGAAATGTGATGTTCGTGCTTTTTTTCGTCGGTGGAAGCATGGGTTCCACCGCAGGGGGGATCAAAATGCTGCGGTTTGTCATTCTGTTTAAAGCCACCACGGCAGAGCTTTTTCGTTTTCGTCATCCCAGCATCGTGCACGGCATCAAAGTGAACAGGGTGCAGCTGGACGACCGCATCTTGATCCACACGTTCGCGTTTTTCTTTGTTTATATTATGATGGTCGGGGTTGGCACCGCGGTCATGTCTTTTATGGACCTGGATTTTGAGAGCTCTCTCTCGGCGATCCTGGCCTGCCTGGGTGTTATCGGCCCGGGCTTTGGCGTCGTGGGCCCCATGGAGAACTACGCCGATATCCCGGTTTTCGGCAAGTACTTCTTGAGCCTGTACATGCTGCTGGGCCGGTTAGAGATATTTACCATTCTGGTGCTGTTTTTCCGCAAGCCCCATTCATGATCTGTCCCGACATGTTTTGGGAGGATCGGGGGATCTGTTGCAATCTGGCTCCTGAATACTTATAATGGTGATGGATCATCCTCAGGATTGGGTCAAGAGATGAGCCGTGAGGATGCATGTTTGTCGAGACTGAAACTGGCAGGTGGATAAATGAGCATGAACGAGTACAATCCCAAGGAACTGGAACCGAAATGGCAGGCTTACTGGCAGGAACATAATTTCCATCGCACCGGCGATGCACCGGATCGAGCGAAATATTATGTCCTGGAGATGTTCCCCTATCCCTCCGGCAAACTGCACATGGGGCACATGCGGGTGTATTCCATCGGAGATGTTTTAGCCCGTTTTTTGCGCATGCGCGGGTTCAACGTGCTGCATCCCATGGGGTGGGATGCCTTTGGTTTACCGGCAGAAAACGCAGCCATGGAGCACGGTGTTGACCCGGCGGAGTGGACCGATAGCAACATCGCTGCCATGAAGGCCCAGCAAAACGCCCTGGGTTTAAGCTATGATTGGGAGCGGGAATTAACCACCTGCTACCCGGATTACTACCGCTGGAATCAGTGGATCTTTTTGCTTTTTTATCACCAGGGGCTGGCTTACAAGAAAAAAGCCCCCGTGAACTGGTGCCCCCGGTGCGTGACGGTGTTGGCCAACGAGCAGGTGGAAAGCGGGTTGTGCTGGCGCTGCAGCAGCGAAGTCTCTCCCCGGGAACTGGACCAGTGGTTTTTGAAGATTACCGACTACTCCGACCGGCTGCTGGATGATTTAAAGCTCCTGGATGGTTGGCCCCAGCGGGTCAAGATCATGCAGGAGAACTGGATCGGGCGCAGCTACGGCGCCGATATTACCTTTACCGTGAAAGAAACAGGGGATGAGATGCCGGTTTTCACCACCCGGCCAGACACGCTTTTCGGGGTTACCTACATGGTGCTGGCTCCAGAACATCCCCTGGTGGAAAAACTCACGCGGGGAACGCCCCGGGAAGAAGAAATCCGCGAGTTCGTACAAAAGATGAGCCGGGAGAGCGAAATCGCCCGCACGTCAGCAGAAACGGAGAAAGTAGGCCTCTTCACAGGAGCCCATGCGATCAACCCTGTCAACGGGGAGGAAGTCCCCATCCTGGTGGGCAACTACGTTCTGATGAGCTACGGTTCCGGTGCGGTGATGGGTGTCCCTGCCCACGACCAGCGGGATTTTCTCTTCGCCAGGAAATACCAACTGCCCATTCGCGTCGTGATCAACCCGCCCGACAAGGATTTAACGCTCCAACCCCTGGAGGCGGCCTACGAAGATCCCGGTATGATGGTCAATTCCGGTTCCTTTAACGGCATGGACAACGAGGAAGGGAAAAAAGCCCTCACGGCATGGTTGGCCCAACGGGGCCAGGGGGCTAACCGGGTCATGTACCGCTTGCGGGATTGGCTCATTTCCCGGCAGCGCTACTGGGGGACGCCGATCCCCATTATCTACTGTGCGCGGTGCGGCACCGTGCCCGTTCCTGAAGAGGATCTGCCGGTCGTTTTACCTACGGGGCTTAACCTTTCCCGGATCCAGCAGTCCCCCTTGAAGGAAATGGAATCGTTCATGCATACTACCTGTCCTCGATGCGGCCAGGAGGCCCGCCGGGAAACCGATACCATGGACACGTTTTTCTGTTCTTCCTGGTATTATATGCGGTTTGTGGATCCCCAATGTGACCAGGCGCCATTTCGCCGGGAACCAGGGGATTACTGGCTGCCCGTGGATCAGTACATCGGTGGAATTGAGCATGCCGTGCTTCACCTGCTTTATTCCCGCTTTTTTACCAAGTTCCTGTACGACCAGGGGTTGGTCCAGATCCAGGAGCCTTTCCAGCGGCTGCTGGCCCAGGGGATGGTCTACAAGGACGGAGCGAAGATGTCCAAGTCCAAGGGCAATGTGGTCACGCCCGACGAGATTATCGAAAAATATGGAGCGGATACGGGACGGCTTTTTATCCTCTTTGCTTCGCCTCCGGAAAAGGACCTGGACTGGAGTGATCGAGGGGTTGAAGGTTGTCACCGGTTTTTACGCCGGGCCTGGCGATTATTTCAACTCCACATCGGCCTTTTCCAGCCCCTACCGCCGGAAGGCCGCCAGGGTAATATGGATGCCCAGCCGGAGCCGGGTCCTGCCGAGTTAGAGCTTCGCCGTGCCATGCATGCCGCGATCAAAAAGGTCACCTACGATATTGAAGAGCGGTTCAACTTTAACACCGCTATCAGCGCCATCATGGAATTGGTCAACTCTATCTACGGCTACTTCAATCTAGCGGAAGAAGAAGCGGTAGAGAGGCATCGCATTTTCCTGGGGGAAGTGCTGGAGACGGTGATCGTTTTGCTGGCTCCCTTTGCGCCGCATTTATGCGAGGAACTCTGGCATCAGTGCGGCCGCCGGGAGAGTGTTCACCGGGAAAGCTGGCCTTCCTATGACGCCGCTGCACTAAAAGTCGAAGAAGTCGAAGTGGTTGTGCAGGTTAACGGAAAGGTCCGCGGCCATATCCAGGTCGCCGCAGACCTGTCGGAAGATGAGCTGCTTGAAGCCGCCAGGGAGCACGAGAGAGTTAAATCGTATCTCCAGGGTAAAGAAGTGGTCAAAACGATCACGGTGCCCCAGAAACTGGTGAATATCGTGGTCCGCTAAAACGAAATACTTGTTTAGATAGAGGCGCATAAATTGTTTTGGCAGAAACGTGAAAGGGGTTGCGGCAGTTTTTTTGCCCTGGGGCAGCCCCGGGCGGTTCAAAGGAGCGGATCAGGCGTCTTGTTAGTCCAGCGAAAAAATAAGCAGGGCAAGGCCCTTCCTCAGCCTGTTGTAAAATGGGCAGGGGGAAAAGGCCAGTTGTTAGATCGTTATAGCCGCGTTTTCCCGCCGGCATTTAACGCATACCACGAACCGTTTGCTGGAGGGGCAGCGGTTTTTTTTGCGATCAGGCGGCGGGGATGGTCAGGAAAAGCGTATTTAAATGATTTAAACCCGGAATTGATCAATCTCTACGTGGTGATTCGGGACAATTTTCCCGCGCTGATGGAGGAGCTGAAGGTCCACGAAGCCCACAAAAATAACCGGGATTATTACTACGAAGTGCGTAACTGGGATCGGAATCCCCGGCAGTTCTCACGACTGTCCCCGGCGAAAAGGGCGGCGCGCACCCTGTTTTTAAACAAAACCTGTTACAACGGGCTCTACAGGGTGAACCGCAGTGACTACTTCAACGTTCCTTTCGGCAGAATCAAGAATCCCAGGGTGCTGGATGGGGATAACCTCCAGGCAGTTTCCTTAGCCCTCCAGGATGTTTCGCTCACCTGTCGGGATTTTGAAGTAGCGTTAGCGGCAGCCGGACCGGGGGATTTCGTTTACCTGGATCCTCCATACCAGCCGTTGACCCGTACCGCTTCCTTTACCGCCTACACCCGGGACAGTTTTTCCCTGTTGGACCAGCAGCGCCTGGCCAGGTTATTTGCGGAACTGGAACAACGGGGATGTTGGGTGATGCTCAGCAACTCGTACACGCCGGAGATCCAGGCGCTCTACCAGGGATATTCCATCCAGGTGGTGCAGGCTTCCCGGGCGATCAATTCCAGGACAGAAGGGCGGGGTCCGGTAGAGGAAATGCTCATCACGAGTTACCGCCCCCGTGATCAATCATTGTTGGAGTGAAAATCTATGCAGCGCCACCAGCTCATGCCGCTCCTCTTGGAAGCTGTTTCCCAGGACAACATTTTACCCCTCACATCAACCTGCAATGCCAGCTGTGTTTTCTGCAGTCACCGCCAGAACCCTCCCGGCATCCGGACCTATATGTTTCCTCCCTTAGAACAACAACTGCTGGACGAACTGCTCCTTTTCCTGGATCGTAAACGGAAAATCGTCATCGGGGAATCCTCCAGCAGGCTCTGCGAGGGGGAGCCCTTTACCCACCCTCTTTTTTTTAAAGTGCTGGAGAAGCTCCGGGTATTGTACCCCGGAACCCCTGTCCAGGTAACGACCAACGGGATGGGCCTGCGGGGCAGCGCAGTGGCGAAACTGCGCGAGATCCAGGAGATAAACCCCGGGGGTTCGTCCAGGGAGCCGAAATTGGAGCTGGTTGTCTCCTTGAACTGCATTTCCAGCCGGCTAAGGATGGCGCTCATGGGAGACACCAGCCCGGAAGAGACGCGGCGAAGCATGATCAAGCTGGGAGAAAACGGTGTGGTCTTCCACGGGAGTGTGGTGGCGCTGCCGCATCTCACCGGGTGGGATGAATTAGCCCGGGTTTTACACTTCCTGGAGGTATCCGGTGCCAGGACCACCCGGGTCTTCTTGCCCGGGTTTACCCGCCTGGCTGCAAAGCGTTTGCAGTTCCCTGGGAATACCTGGAGTGAGATCGCCGATTTTCTGGAGGGGTTGAAAGAACAACTGCAGCATCCCGTCACCTTGGAGCCACCCTTAAAGCAAGAACTGGCTGCACGGGTGGAAGGGGTGATGGCCGATTCGCCGGCCTGGCACGCCGGTGTGCGGAGGGGGGATCTGCTCCTGGAGGTGAATGGGGAAGCGGTCATCAGTGCCGCCGATGGGTTTTCCAGGATTCAAAAATCTTTACGGCCCCGGCTGAAGCTGCAGCGTCCAGGGTCCGGAAAGGACGACTTGTTTTCCTGCCGCCTCGCAAAAGGGCGGCAGGAGGCCTCCGGTCTGGTTTTTACCCGGGACCTGGAGTCCACAGAGATGGAGGCGGTAGTCCAAGAAATCCGGCGAAGCAGTGCGCGAAAACCTCTCCTGCTCACCTCTTCCCTGGCAAAGCCGCTCTGGCAGGCGGCCCAGGCAAAAGGTTTGTTGCCAGGTCGGCTGCTCATTCACCCCGCGGTTAACCGCTTTTTTGGCGGGACCATTGCCTGTGCGGGTTTGCTCACGGTCCTTGATTTGAGGGAAGCTCTCCAGGGGCTCATGGAAAAGATCCGTGATGTTGATCGGGTCATTTTACCTTTAAGACCCTTTGATCGTCGGGGGTTTGACCTGCAGGGGGAACACTACCGGGAACTTATTTCAGCTTTTCCAGGGGTGGAAATCTCTTTCTTGTAACTGCCGTGGTTGTTGCTTTGACTAAGGAGTCCCATGGGGAGAAGAAGAGTAATACGGAATAACTTAAACCGAAGAGCAAGGCAATTTTTTTCTCTGGCGGCATCACTTTCCAAAAAGCTTCCCAAAACATTTTCAGGCCGCTTCCCCAATCAATGCGGGGCAGCTGAAAGCGAAAGCGGTCTCCATCGTGGACATAGAAGGCGGCATCTTCATATTCGATGGACGTTTCAATCTTGCCCTCGTATTGTATCCAGATGTGCACGGGAGAGGTGTGCAGTTCATAGGGAATGGCCAGGGCCTCGAAGGTCGAGGCCAGGATGATCAGGCGGGTTTTACAGTCACCTGTTCCTTTCGCAAGTGCTTCGTCCGGGCGGGGGAAGTACCAGGGCATATTGTAGGTTTGCCAGTCAAACTGGTAGGGAATTTGTGATAGAATGAATCTTTCCAGCTCGGCGGGCTCCTGAAAATCAGGCAGCCTGGCCAGCAGGTGCTCCACGGCTGTTTGATCCACCGGCGGATAAAAGAGTCGGTAAAGGCTTTGACCCAGCAGCGATGGCCTGGGATAGAGGGTGAGTAAAAGCCAGGCAATCGCAAATACAACGGCGATGCGGCGGTGATCCCTTCTTCTTGCCATGGGGTTTCTCCCGGTGGTTTCGGCGCAGGCGCTCTTTTTTTGTTTCCTATCTTTTATTATAACCCCTTTTATATTTTTTCCAAGGGGCAAAGGTTTGATCTTTTTCTCGCCGGGGATTTCTCCATCAGGCAGGGAATTGAAGGTCACTGTCGAACAGATCAGGTGGTTTGTATAGGCGACAGGATCCCTTTCCAGGGGAAAACTATCCCCATCGGCAAAAGTTTGCCCGGGTTCTGATTTTTCCATGCCGCGAAAAGGGTGGTTTTCGTGTTCAAGCTCACCCCCAGGGAACAAAAACTGGTCGTGCTGCTGGGTGGACTGCTCTTACTGGGTATTGTGCTGCGCTTTGCCCTGCCTGAAGAAAACGAAGCGGCGAGGGTAGAGCGGGACAGCAGTGAAATGCCTGCGGTATACAGCAGCGAAGGAACAGGTGCCGGTCAGGGTGAAGCGGAGGAAACGGTGCCCCTGGTTGTTCACGTTACCGGCCACGTGGTGCGCCCCGGGGTCTATGACCTGGAAAAGGGCGCCCGGGTAATCGATGCCCTGGAAGAGGCCGGTGGCAGCCTGGAAACCGCGGACCTGGAGCGGGTTAATTTGGCCCAGCCGCTGATTGACGGCCAGCAGGTTTATATTCCTGCTCTCCTGCCGCAAGGAGAAGACGGTCAAACTGCCGTCCCCGAGCGCATATCTCCCCAGGGTTCACAGGTCAATATCAACACGGCAGACCAGGCTGAACTGGAAGGTCTGCCCGGGATTGGTTCGGTCAAAGCCCGGAGCATCATCCATTACCGGGAACAACACGGGCTATTTCAACAGGTTGAAGATATTCTTCAGGTGAGCGGCATCGGAGAGAAAACCCTGGAGAGCATCAAGGACCAGATTACAGTCTATTAGCAATACAAGTCTCCGCCAGCCACGCTCAGCAGGAAAGGCCTGCGGAGTCCATTCGAGCCTGATGATGAACGCAGTAAGGTTAGCCTTGGCGTCTTGTTTCTTTTCCCGGGAGATGGTGCCTTCCCTCGAGGCTTGACCGGGAGCAGGGCGAATGAACAGGGGTCTCTCCGTTTATAGGGGGATCCAAGATGAAGGGAGGCGGGCCCGGCGTTATTCCGGGTTTGTTTATGAGGATGAGAACAGTTGTTGTGCTAGGTATACTTGGTTTGCTTTTCCTGGTGATCTGGGCTGCGGGGTTGTATACGGATTACCTCTGGTTTGATGCCCTGGGCTACAGTTCGGTCTTCTTGACGGTGTTTTTCTCCCGGTGGGGGGTGCGCCTGCTCGCCTGGGCTGTTTTCTTTTGTTTTTTGTTCATCAATGTTCGGTTCACCCGGGATGCCCTTTTGAATTTGCCCAACCCGGAGCTCCGGGAGAAGATCATGGCCAGTCCCCTGGGCAGCTTGCTGACGCCGCGTAAAATCACGGTATTTTTCCTGCTGGGCACCCTGGTGCTTTCTTTCCTGGTGACCGCATATACGGGTGCCCTCTGGCTGGAAGTGCGCCAGTATTTCCAGGGGGTGGCTTCCGGGGTTATTGAACCGGTTTTTCAGCGAGACGCTTCGTTTTACCTCTTTCAGCTGCCCTTTTTACGCTCCCTGTATGTGTTTTTACAGACCATGCTGGTGATGACAATCCTGATCGTAGGAGGGCTCTATTTCCTCGTTAACCCCCCTGTACAGGTGGGTCGGCGCATCATGTTTTTACCCTACAAGGGACAGGGGCACCTCTCCCTGCTCCTGGCAGGCGCTTTTCTGCTCAAGGCCTGGGACTACCGACTGCAGATGTATGAACTGCTTTTTTCTCCCCGGGGGTATGTTACGGGGGTGGGGTATACCGATCTCCACGCCAACCTTCCAGCCCTGTGGATTCTTTTGTTTCTGGCCCTGGCCGTCGCGGGTTTGCTTTTTTATAACGTCTTTCGCCGCCAGGCCCGCCTGATTTTCTGGGGTATTGGGGCCCTGCTGGTTGCTTCCCTGGCGATCGGCAGCATCTACCCGGGGCTGGTCCAGCAGTTTCGTGTTGAACCCAACGAACTGGTCCTGGAACGGCCCTTCATTGAGAGAAACATCGAATTTACCCGCAAGGGCTTTGACCTGGAAAAGGTGGTGACGCGGCCGTACCCGGCTCGCCAGACCCTGGGCTGGGATGACATGGAAGAAGCCGAGGGCACCCTGGAGAACATCCGCCTGTGGGATTACAGGCCCCTGAAGCAGACCTATAACCAACTGCAGGGGATTCGCCAGTACTACCAGTTTGAGGATGTCGATACAGATCGCTACCATATCAATGGAGACTACCGCCAGGTGATGCTGGCGGCCCGCGAAATGGAACAGCGCCAGCTTCCTGACCAGGCCCAGACCTGGGTCAACCTGCGCCTGCAGTACACCCACGGTTACGGGCTGGCCATGAACCCGGTTGCCAAGGTGACCCCCCAGGGTTTGCCTGAATTTGTGATCCGGGATCTGCCTCCTGTTTCGCCGGATGGCCTGGAGGTGAACCGACCGGAAATCTATTACGGTGAATTGAGCAGCCGCTTCGTGATCGCCAACACCCGGACGCGGGAATTTAATTATCCCCGGGGAGACACCAACGTCTTCACCCATTACGAGGGCACAGGGGGTGTGCAGCTCAGCAGCGTGGGGCGGCGGCTGCTTTATGCGCTGAAGTTTTCCGATTACCGCATCTTGATCTCCGGAGAGATTAAACCGGAAAGCCGCATTATGTTTAACCGGCCCGTGCGTGAGCGAGCGGCAGAGATTGCTCCTTTCCTGGAGTATGACCAGGACCCGTACGTGGTGCTTTCCGGGGGGAGGATCTTCTGGATCCTCGATGCGTATACAACCTCTGACCGCTTCCCCTACGCCGAGCCCCACGGGGGAATCAACTACATGCGCAACCCCGTGAAGGTGGTGGTCGATGCCTATCACGGTTCCGTGGATTATTATGTCGCGGACCCGGAGGATGTTCTCTGGCAGACCTACGATGCGATCTTCCCGGACCTTTTTAAACCCCTGGAGGAAAT
>PWRN01000049.1 GCA_003556225.1 Syntrophomonadaceae bacterium | reverse complement strand
GATGAGGAAGGCCTCTTGACCATGGATCAGCTGGGAGAAAACATGGCCTGGTTGCTGAAAAAAATTAGATGATTCTCCCCCTCGCAGGGGGAGCAACCATTCTTCTCAGGAGAGGGCGAGACGCGTGACTTCATCCATGACACTCCCGGCGCTGTCATGGATGACCAGGTCTGCGTGAGGATCTGCAGAGGTGGGTTCCCGGTTGATGATCACCAGCCGGCTCCCTTTTTTTTTAGCCATCAGGGGAAACCGGCAGCGGGATAGACAACCAGTGATGAACCAATGCGTTTAGTTTGTTCTTTCTCAGGTGAACTGTGGGAAAGGTGAATGAATAAGCTAAATATGATAAGGTAGCGATGAATCAGCAAACCAGCAAACCAGCAGCAAAAGGAGGGACAAGATGTCAGCATGGAAAAACGTTCCGCCGAAGGAAAGGTTTCAGCCCCTGTTTTATCCCCGCTCGCTCGCCGTGGTCGGTGCTTCCAGCAGGCCGGAGAAGTTGGGTCATTTTGTGCTGCGCTCCGCTGTTTCCTCGGGGGTGGAAGAGGTGTATCCTGTCCACGCCGGCAACGTACCTGAAATCCTGGGCAAAAAGGTGTACCGTCGTATTGAAGATCTGCCGGGGGAAGTAGACTTGTTTCTCTTTGCCGTCCCGCAAAACCAGATCCTTACCTCCTTTGCGGCAGCCATCGAGAAAGGCTGCCGTGCCGCCGTGGTTTTTAGCGGCGGCTACAAGGAACTTGGGGCCGAGGGCAAGCAACAGGAGGAAGCACTGCGCAGCATGGCTGATGAAGCCGGTGTAAGCATTATCGGTCCGAATACCATTGGCTTCTTGTGTTCCCACAGCCGCCTGAATGCGACGTTTGTGCCGGGGCTCTCCGCTTACTTTAGCGCAGGAAAGAGCATCTCGGTGATCAGCCAGAGCGGCGGCTCCCTGAAGTTAATCGCCTATGAACTCATTGATGCCGGCATGCCCCTGGGTACCCTGGTGGGCTTGGGGAACCGGGCCAACACGGAGTTTGCCGACTTGCTGGATTATTTTCGGGAGGATCCCCTTACCTCCGGCGTGCTGCTCTTTGTGGAAGGAATCGAAGATGTGCGGCGCTTTTACCAGGCGGCTTCCCGGTGCGCGCAGGAAAAACCGGTTGTTGCCCTGAGCTCCGGGCATACGGAGGCCGGGAGAAAGGTAGCCCTTTCCCATACCGGCAGCATGGCCAGTTCAGAAAAAATTTACCAGGCCATCTTTGATCAGGCAGGGGTGCTGCAGGTGCAGAGCCTGCAGGAAATGGTAGATGCCGTCAAAGTCATGGTTTCCTGCCCCCCCCTGCTGGGAAAGCGAGCCGCTGTGATTACTCATACAGCGGGGCCGGCTGTCATTGCCACGGATGTCCTGGCCCGGGGAGGCTTTGAGCTTCCACCTATCGGTGAGAAGACCCGGGAGAAACTGCAGCAAAGTGGTGCCCTCCCCGGCTTTGTTCCGCTCACCAACCCGCTGGACATGGTGGCCCTGGGCTGGACAGAGCCCTGGCGATATCTCCAGGTCCTGGAGCCCCTGTTGGAAGACGATGGCCTGGACGCGGTTTTAAGTATCTATACGACAGCCCTGGAGGAGGGGGCGATTGCTTTCCCGGTGGAGTCTTTCACCCGGATGGCCCGAGAGGTCGGTAGAAAAGCGGGTAAGGCCGTGGTGGCTGTCTGGGGCGCACCGATCACCCGCAGGGAGGAATTTGCCCGGTGGGAAGCAAGACAATTCCCGGTTTACCCGAACCCGGAGCGCGCCGGCACAGCCCTGGTTAACCTGGCTCGCTCCTCGCGGCTGCGCATAAGAGCGGCGGCGAGGGTTTCCGAACCGCCTGCGGATTTTAGCCCCGGCGTGGAAGAGATAATCCAGCAGACACGTGCATACGGGCAGACCGTTGTCCAGGAGCCGGAAGGCATCCGGCTGTTGGAATCTGCGGGAATTCAAGGAGCCCGGACCGCCCTGGCGGTTGATGAGGAGGCGGCGGTCCGCCTGGCCGCGGAAATAAGTTACCCGGTCGTCCTGAAAGTTGTCTCGGAAAAGATTCTGCACAAAAGCGATGCCGGGGGGGTCATACTCAACCTGCAGAAGGAAGAAGAAGTCCGCTCCGCTTTTCAGGCGATCCGGGAAAGGGCCCTTTCCCGGATCGCGCCCCATGAGCTGCGGGGTATTGCCGTCCAGTCCATGCTTGCGGAAGGCACGGAAGTGATCGTGGGAGGGCTCCGCGACCCGCAGGCCGGCCCCGTGGTCATGTTCGGCCTCGGCGGGATCTGGGTGGAATTATTCCAGGACACCGTCTTTCGCCTGGCTCCCCTCACCCGCGCCGAAGCCGGGGAAATGATCGAATCCATCAGGGGTTACCCTGTGCTGCAGGGTGTACGCGGCAAGAAGGGGATTGACCTGGAAAGCTTAACGGATCTGATCGTGAAAGTAGGTGCGCTGATGCAGCACTATCCTTTCCAGGAAATTGATTTAAACCCCGTGATTTGTTATGAACACGGTTATGCTGCTGCCGATGTGCGGATGATTTTATCCGAGTAATGCTGTAACGCCCAGGTGAAAAGAAAATGGAAGGAACCGCTGAGTTCCTTCCAGGATATGCTTCGAAAAGTGATCCGGTTTTCCCTGATCATCAAAGCATTTGATCATGCCTTATCATTAGGGCTGCTGTTTTTAGAGCAGGCCCTATTTTTCTTTTTTCAACTGCTTGATCCACGTATCGAGTTCTCGAGCGGCAATATCTCTGCCGCCCAGGCCGAAAGCCAGGATGAAAGACACGGCAATGGTCGCCAGGATGAGCCCAAAAGCCAGCAAAATGATCTCATTAGCTAAGCCCATGCGCTGCAGGGCCATGGCACCGGCCAGGATAAGGATCGCGTAGCGAGCAACCCGGGCCAGGAAAAGGGCCTGGGGGGTTTCGCTGACTTTAATCGCTTTATAGGCCAGGTTTGCCAGGTAAAGGCCGATTCCGAAGATGGCTAATCCCAGCAGCACATAGGAAACGAAAATCAGCAGCTGGGCGATCAGGTCGGACAGCAGGACAAAACCCAGGAGGCCGGCGGCTTCTATGGTCGCAAAGAGCATGATAATCACCAGGGCAATATACCCGGCCGCTTCAGCAGGTGTCCATTTCCCTTCGGGTTGTTCGCTCCCGATGCCCAGGCGGGCCAGGATGGCGTTAAAGCCGGCAGCTTCCAGCAGGTTGGTTAAGAGGCCCTTCACGACAGTGGCCACCAGGTAAGCGATAACCAGGACCAGGATGGCAGCGAAAACAGCCGGCAGGGCTTCCAGGATCATATTTAGCATATTGCTGGCGGGTTGCGTGATCGCATCCAGGGTTAAGGCGTTCAGGGCAGCGATAATGGTTACAATAATGACCAGGGCATAGACGAGCAAGCCCAACAACCTGGAAATTTGCTGGCGCCCCATCACCTGGGCCACGCCGAGGCGTTCGCTTAAATTGTCTACCCCCAGGGATGATAAGATCGCAATGGTGATCCGCTTCAAGATGCGGGCCAAAAACCAACCAAGGATGAGAATGAGGGCTGCAGCCAGGATGTTTGGCAGAAAAGTCAGGACCCTATCGGTCATGTTCTGCACGGGCAGGAGCAGCCCATGCAGCTGCAGGGCGGTTAAAATGGCAGGCAAAAAGAGCAAGATCACCACCCAAAAGACGGCCTTGCTGATGGTTTGGCTTAAGGGCAGCTTTTTTTCTTCCTCGATTTCTGCTTGCTCTCCCAAACGTTGATCAATTTTTGCTGTAACCAGCAGCCGGGCAACAACGATGCGGAGCACGGTAGCCAAGATCCAGGCAATAAACCCCAGGATAAGCGCTCCAAAGACCATGGGTAGGTACTGGAACAGCCTGATCAAGAAAACGTTCAAGGGTTCTGCGATCAGCTGCAGACCGAGAAACTGGAAAAATCCGATCAGCACAAAGAACATCACCACATAGAAGACCAGCTTGGAGGCCCACCTGGCAATGTCTTCGGTCCCGGTTTTTTGTTCCTCCCCTGACCATTCCTTTAGCTTTTCTCCGAATTTTGTCTTCTGCAGCGCGCCGCGCACCGCGCCGGCGATCACTAAAGCGACGATCCAGCCGACGACCAGGATGATCACGGCAGCGATGACATTAACCACACTTACGGTTAACATTTCTCCAATTTGTCCAATCAATTTCATACACCTCCAAAAGATTTATTGTTTTTTCTTGTTTCCAGCCTGGTTAACTGGAATACAAAGAAAACCAACCCCGTTTGATCGTATTATGTACCATGCAAGTGCGAAGCGTGCACTTTCTATGCCCGAAAAGTTTTCCTGTATTCATCATACCGGAAAACTATGTATTTTGCAAATTTACTTCAAAAAAGGACGTTTTTCGTGAGCTTAAGCAGGATTTTGTTGATGCAGAGTTTAATGAGGCTGACGAAGATATAAGTGTTGAAGAAGTGGATGTGTTTTGAGATCGTGGGCAGGTTCATGGTATGGGGAAGGGGAAGAGCGCATAACGGGGAGCGTATTTATGGACACTTCCCGTTATGCGCCAAATGAACGTTCTTGCAGAAAGCTGGTTTTGTTGATGAAAAAAGATTAATTCTTTTTTTCTTCCGATTCCGAGACGGGCAGCTGCACACCTTGCACAAAAATATTCACCGCGGTGACCTTCAGTCCGGTCAGGTTTTCTACAGCTTTCTTCACTTTTTGCTGCACTTCTTTTGCTACTTCCGCAATAAAAACGCCGTAATCCATGGTCATGTAAAGATTGATCATGGCTTCCTGGTCTCCTGCTTCGACTTTTACCCCCCGGCTAATATTCTTTCTGCTGAAGGCTTCAGCGATCCCGCTGCTCATGCCGGCGACACCATCCACTTCCAGCGCGGCCAAACCGGCTATTTTGGCGATAATATTGTCTGAGATGCGAATATTACCGAGTCCTGATGAGAGGGAGCCGGCGGTTTCGGTTGTGGCGAGGTCCTCTACTTTTTCCTCCATCGTTTGCTTTACTTCCTCCCGGGCGCCTTCTTTTTCCTTATCTTTTTTCTTCTCGTTCAATCTAACTCACTCCTTCCTTCGAATTCCATTTTCTTCTCGTTCAGGCCCAACGTTAAAGCAAGTGATCATCTTGTGTCAGCAAGACAAATCTTATGGGCCTGTATTCATATCATACCAGTTCTCGCTGTTTTGTAAACGGTTAATTCACTGCGGCGGCGGAGATTATTTTTCTCAAAAGGGCTCATCTAGAAAATATGGAAAGGATTGGAGTCCCCGTGGAAGTGTCGGAATTGTTCGGTTTTAAGGGCGTGCATAAAGGCAAGATTAGGTCAAACATTATACTGCATAATGCGATACCGGGCCTCCGTCCAGTGAGGAAGCACAAGGAGTTCTTTCATAAATGGCGAATCTATGCGGTAGAGCGAATATGCTAAAAAGTTGGTGATCGTCTTGAAACCCTGCGTACGTTGTGGAGATGGAGCAGGGTCCAGGGTCGCAGATGTTTTATCATACTGTAGCTCCTGTATACGCCAGGGAGATGAATTCACCCTCTCTGAACTGGAAATGGTTCATGCCGGGACCAGAAGAAAGAGTGGGCTGCCGGAACGTGTTCCCGAAGCATCAGGGGCGCCCCGCTGCTTCATTTGCAGCCGCGGTTGCCGCCCTGCTCCCGGTGAAAAGGGTTATTGCGGACTGAGGGAAAACAGGGAAGGTAAGCTGGTTCACCTGGCAGGGATGCCTTCCCGGGGTGTCCTGGAATATTATTTTGACCCGCTGCCCACCAACTGTGTGGCCGATTGGGTCTGCCCGGTGCGGGAAGAGCCGTATTTCGGAAAGAAAAACCTGGCCGTGTTCTACGGGGCCTGCACGTTGAACTGCCTGTTTTGCCAGAACTGGCAGCACCGCAGCCTGGCCGGTCGGCTCTACCCCGGGGTGAGCTCAGCAGCGCTGGCCGGAAATGTGGACGCAAATACCGCCTGTATTTGTTTTTTCGGCGGTGACCCGGCGCCCCAGGTGCCCCATGCACTGAACGCCTCCCGGAAGGCCCTGGCGCAAAATCCGGGCTTAAAAATCTGCTGGGAAACATCGGGCCTTATCTCCGATGTTTTTTTCTCCAAGATCATGGCTCTAGCCAGTCGAAGCGGGGGAACGATCAAGTTTGATCTCAAGGCCTATAACAAGCACCTGTATTTTGCCCTTACAGGTGGAGATAACGGGCAGGTTTTTAAAAATTTCGCACGCTGTGCCCGGTTCAGCCGGGAAGAAAAGCGAACCCTCGCTGTGGCCAGCACACTTTTGGTTCCCGGTTACATTACAGCAGATGAAGTGTACGAGATCGCTTCATTTATTGCCCAATACGATCCCGACACCCCATATTCCCTGCTGGGCTTTTATCCGCATTTCCAGATGAAAGATTTACCCCTGACGTCAAGAACGGAGGCGGAAGCCTGCTACCGGGCGGCTAAAAGGGCTGGCTTACGTCGCGTTCGCCTGGCCAACGAACATCTCTTACGCTAGGCGGCCTGGGATTAAGTATGATGGAAAGGGGGTTGAAACAGCGTTTTTAAAATTTTAAAAAAAGAAGGAATTTTACGTCAACTACAGAATTAATACATATGCGTTCCTATAACCCATCTCTCTCTAGAAGGAGGTCCGGATATCAAGTGGAAGTATTAAAAGTTTCAGCAAAGTCCAACCCCAATTCTGTGGCCGGTGCCCTGGCAGGAGTCATTCGAGAAAAAGGAAAGGCGGAAATGCAGGCTGTGGGAGCCGGAGCTCTAAACCAGGCGATTAAAGCTGTAGCCATAGCCAGGGGTTTCGTGGCTCCGAGCGGTGTAGACCTGGTATGTATCCCGGCATTCATTGACATTCAAATTGATGGCGAAGAGAGAACAGCCATTAAACTAATGGTTGGTCCCAGGTAGATTATCGTGATCAATGGCTTCCTGGTTGCATTTAAACCGGGAAGCGTTTTTATGTTTTCCGGTCCGATGGGAGGAAAGATTCAGCCTGCGGCGAACTAGAGCATAGATAAGACTCAAACCCCGGGATGGGGTGGGGCAAAAATGGAGGGGGATCATGAAAGGGATACGCTTTTTGCTGCTACTCTTAACTGCACTGGTTTTACCTTCGCTCTGCCAGGCCGCTCCTGCTTACCTGAACAACAACCAGGTGCTCATGCTGCCCCTGCGGCAAACCTTTGAAACGTTAGGCTACACCGTGCACTGGTTCGACGGTTCCATCCAGTTAGGTAGAGAGGAAGACAAGGTCATCTTTCAATATGATCGGGAAAGCTACCTGCACCAGGATCAGGTTAAACCTTTTGCAGTCCTGCCCCGCATGATGAACAGCACGATTTACGTGAGTCAATGTTTCGTCGAAGAAGTTGCTTCCTTCACCCGGGAAAAAAAAGAAACGGATGGCGAACAGTTCAAATTGGTCTTAAAAAATGACAACAGTAGCGGGCATCCAGGGTCCCGCCACACGCTCCAGGGGGAGCTATTCCATCCCTATACCTACGCGGATCATGCGGTCCAAAAAGTACCTGTTCTCATGTATCATATGGTCGACGATCCGGCCCGTTACAGGGGCATCGGTCATTATATCAGGTATTTGGTTCATCCGGATCAGTTCCGTGCTCAGCTCCGATGGCTAAGGGAAAACGGGTATCATGCCGTCACACTGCAGGACCTCTACGCACACCGGCACAGGGGAAAGCCACTTCCGGAGAACCCGGTCATCCTGACCTTTGATGATGGTTACGCCTGTGCGTATCAACACGCCCTGCCCGAACTGCTGCGCTACGATATGGTGGGCACGTTTTTTGTCTGTTCGGAGAACATGGACGGAAAGCGCTATCTCTCCGCAGAAATGCTGGTTGAAATGCATGAAAAAGGGATGGAAATTGGTTCGCACAGCATGACCCATCCCAACCTGGCCAAGATCAGCCTGGAACAGGCGGCAAAAGAAATTACGCAATCTAAGGCCGACCTGGAAGCCCTCATCGGCGGGGAAGTCCAGTTTTTCTCCTATCCCTATGGCGCGTTTAATCCTGCGATCCAGCACCTGGTGAAGAAAAGCGGTTACCTGGGGGCGGTTACCACGTCCATGGGATACGCGACGATGCAGGAAGATATGATGAAGATGAATCGGGTGTTTATTGGCTACTTCGACGATCTGGAGCAGTTTGCCGAAAAAGTGGGTGCAGTTGCGCACTGACAGCCTGGACGCAACCCCGAGGAACCGTCCAGGGAAATCATAAACCCCCGGAAAGGGCCCAATAAAATTGAACGATCTCTGTTGGCTGGATGCTACTGCATTGGCCGGGTTGATCCAAGAAAAAAAGGTTTCGCCCCGGGAAATAATGACCGGCTGCCTGGAGCGAATCTCTTCCCTGAACCCCCGGTTAAACGCCATCGTGACCCTGGAAGAGGAAGAGACGCTGCAACAGCAGGCGGCCCTGGCAGAAAAAAAGGTCGCGGCAGGTACATGTACAGGGCCGCTGCCGGGGGTTCCGTTCCTGGTCAAGGACAACGTGTATACCCGCGGTATGCGCACAACTATGGGATCCAGGCTCTTTGAACATTACGTGCCTGCTGAAGATGCCGTGCTGGTCGAACGCTTGAAAGGAGCCGGTGCGATTGTGATCGGCAAGAGCAATTTGTCGGAGTTCGGGCTTCTTCCGGTGACGGACAATGTGCTCTTTGGATCCACGCAGAATCCCTGGGATCTGCATAGAACCAGCGGTGGCTCCAGCGGCGGTTCAGCGGCGGCCCTTGCTGCGGGCATGGTGCCCCTGGCCACGGGCAATGACGCCGGGGGCTCCATCCGCGTGCCGGCAAGCTACTGCGGTGTCTACGGGATCAAGCCTTCTTTCGGGCGAATTCCCAGTCACCCGAAGCTAACCGGTTGGGAAACCCTGGTACACGAAGGACCTTTAACACGCAGTGTTGCGGATGCCGCTTTAATGCTGCAGATCCTGGCCGGACCTGACGAGCGGGATCGTCTCTCCCTGCCTTCTTGCCGGAGCGATGACTTCCAGGTTGAAAGCGGGGGCGTGCAGGGAATGAAAATAGCCTGCTGCGTCAACCTGGGCTATACGCACGTGCATCCCGATGTTGCGGGAGCTGTGCTCACAGCCGCGCGCGTCTTTGAAGAAATGGGTGCAGAGGTAGAAGAGCTTACCCTGGATCTGCCGGATATGCTGGATCTTTTGCAGGCGATGACCGTCGTGGCAGCCGTGACGGCCCATGAAGATCGCCTGGAAGAGTGGCAGAGGGGGTGTTACCCCAAGATCCATTCAATTTTTGCCCAGGCGGACCATTACACGGCGCGGGACATGGTGCGCCTGGGCCGCAGCAAGGAAGTGCTCTGGACCAGGTTGAAAGAAATATTTGCCGCCTATGAGTTGCTCCTGCTGCCCACGACCCCTACAGCAGCCTTTCCTTTTGTCCCAGGGGGGAACATTGGACCCCGCGAAATTATCGGGCAAAAAGTTCGGTCTTTGTCCTCCCTGGAATTCACATGCCCCTTCAACTTTACGGGTCAGCCAGCGGCATCGGTGCCGTGCGGATTTGATCCAGAAGGGCTTCCCATGGGCCTGCAGATTGTGGGCCGAAGGTTTGCAGAACGTGCCGTGCTGCGGGCATCTGCAGCCTTTGAAGAGGCTCGCCCCTGGAAAGATCAACGGCCCCTTGCTGCCGGGCCATGAGCGGATCCCGCCTATTTCCCGGGAAATAGAACTTAACAAAACTGGAGAGGAGCATGACATGAGTATACCGCTTAACCAGGCCTGCCTGACCTGCGGGAGCATGGATTACCTGGAACATGCCGTTGTGGGAGAAACGCTTCCCAGGGAAACCCTGCTCAACCTGGGCATGGAATTGGAAAACGGGGATGATGTGCTGATCTGTTTTGCCTGTTACCTGGAGTTGGGGCAGTAGAGCCCGGAAAGGGAATGCCTTTTTCACCCTGACCATTTCCCCGCGAGCATTTCTCTCTGATAAAGTTCAGCGGAAAAGAAATTTGACGGGATAAGATTCCCCGTTTACAATATAAGTAATATACAAGTACAAGGTGAACTCAAGCAGCACGTTAATTCCTGCGAAGGGAGAGAAGAAAATGGGAATTGTCTTACATAAATCCTTGCAGCTGCAGCGCCCCCGGTTAGTTTGCAGCTGGCCAGGGATCGGAAACATTGGGGTTCTGGCAGTAAACTCCTTAATTAACCAGGTGGGAGCCGAGCTGTTTGCAGAAATTGAACCCTGGGATTATTTTGAACCCCGCAAAGTGATGATTCGAAACGGCTTCCTGGAGGAATTGCTGTTTCCATCCAGCAATTTTTACCATCAGAAACTGGGCGGAGAAGATCTGGTTTTTTTTGCGGGGGATGAACAGCCTCACGGTGATGGACGCATGTATGCCAGGGGGGAAGTGGCGCTGAAGGTGGCCAACCTGGTCCTGGATACGGTAGAACAGTACGGCTGTCGTCGTGTTTATACCTCGGGTGCTTGTGTTTCACCCGTTCACCACGAAATGAAGCCCAGGGTGGTGGCCGTGGCCAGTTCAGCATCGCTCCTGACAGAATTGAAAAGCGTGCCGAACCTGGTTTTAATGAGTGAAGTCAGTGAAGGCAGTGGGGATGGCGTGATTACCGGGATGAATGGCTTACTGCTGGCTGCGGCCAAACAGCGGGGCCTGGAGGCGGCCTGTCTCATGGGCGAGATTCCCGATTGGCTTTCCAGGACGCCCTTTCCCTACCCCAGGGCTGCCAGCTCTGTTGTGGAAGCTTTTGCGCATATCTTGGGATTCGCAGCGGATTATGAACTGCTCAACCGCCAGGCTGAAGAGGTGGACCGGATTATCAACGGCCTTTACCGGCAGTTTCCTCCCGATGTCAAAGAACTCTATGATCAAAGAAAGTCCATGAGCCAACCGGGTCCCATCAGCCGGGAGGAGGCGGACTGGATGAAAGAACACCTGGATGATTTTTTGAAATCTTTATCTGAAGAGCAGGATGGGGGCAGTGATGATGACGATCGACCAGTTTGATATTCACAAAATGCCGCAGCTCGAAGATGCTGCACTCATTGTCGGCTGGCAGAGTTCGGACCTGGGAGGCGTGAGTGGGCATGTCATCAATACCCTGACGGAGAAACTGGAATGTGAGCCGGTTGCCGATCTCGATCCTCTCGATTTTTTTCCGTTCGACGGGGCAGACTTTAGAAATAACCTGGTGCAGGTTCCTGCAGCCCGTTTTTGGGCCAGTGAAGCCCATAATTTGCTCTTGTTTAAAACGGACGAACCGGCCCACAAGCATTATCAATTTCTCAAAAGCGTGTTGGATTTTGCCTCCAATCACTGCCACGTGGGCAGGATATATACCGTGAACGGATTGCCCTCTATGATTACCCACACACAGCCCCGCACCATCTTCACTGTCTACAACCGGGAAAACTTAAGAGAAGAATTTGCTGCATCCGAAGGGATAGAAAACATGGATTGGGAAGGTCCACCGGCGATCAGCAGTTATCTCCTCTGGGTGGCCGGGCGGTATCACATGGAGGGGATCAGCCTGTGGCCGGAAATCCCTTTCTACCTTTCCGCCCTGGAAGATCCCGCAGCCATCCATGCGACCTTGCTTTTTCTAAACCGACGATTTAATTTGCCCATCGAACTCGATGAACTGGAAGCCCAGGAACAGGAGATCACCCAAAAGCTGACCCTCTTGCGGGAGAAAAACAGCGAGGTGGATGCCTTGCTGGGGAAAATAGCGCAGGGAATGACCTTGAATGAACAGGAACAGCTGACCCTCACCCAGGAGGTCTATCGGTTTGTAAGATGACAGATCAGCCAGTCTGTATCCGTGGAGCGTGGGAAAGTTGAATATTCTCGAGATGATTGCCGAAGAAAAAATCAGGGAAGCGATTCGGAACGGGGAATTTGCTAATTTACCGGGGAAAGGCAAGCCGCTGCAGCTGGAGGATCTTTCTCATGTGCCGCCGGAATTGCGGGCGGCCTATTTACTGTTAAAAAACGCGGGGATTTTGCCTGAAGAACTCCAAGTAAAAAAAGAAATCATCAGGCTGCAGGACCTCCTTGACTGCTGCTCTGAAGAACCAGAACAGAGGGCATTAAGAAAGCAGCTCAATGAAAAAGTCTTAAGGTTTAACCTGCTCATGGAACAACGAGGATCTCGTTCCGCTGCGCTGCAGGAATACAGGAGCAAAATTGAACGTAAGTTGATCTGACGAACTTTTTTCTGCAGGCAAAATAGATGGCGCATTGCACCGGGCAAGGTTCAATGCTGTGCTGGCTCAGCGCATGAAAGCCCTTCCAGGCATGATTTCCGGTTCCCGTGCGTGGCGGTCAGCGTCGGCGCTTGCTTTAAGGTTCCCGCGCGCTTGGGATGAGCGAGGTTTCCATGGGCTGAAGAAAAAGACGAATTTTCAAAAGGCCGGAATATGTCCAACCGCTGGGAACTTCGGAAAGTGGAGATATCTGGCCTTTGCACTTTATTAAGCTGCTATCCAGGAAGCAAAGGGGGGAGAATGTGCATTGCGAAAAATGCTGCAGGGATTAATGCTTGGTTGGATCATCGTGTTGCCCGGGATGAGCGGTGGTACGGTGTTTATTATCCTGGGGATCTATGAAGAGCTGCTCCGGGATATCGCTGCGTTCAGAATAAAACCCTACTGGCCCATGCTGTTGGGAACGGCAGTGGGGATTTTCTTGGGCGGCACGACGTTCGCCCTGCTGGTTACCTCCAACCGCGATCTTGCCGTGGCATTTTTGCTGGGATTATTGCTGGCTTCCATTAGAACGGTGCTGCTGCACCGCCCGGCTTTTACCCCGGGTCGAGGCGCGATCATGCTGGGGGGATTCATGGTCGGGTTTTTCATGGCTGGAGAACCCGTGGGGATCCTGAAAGCGGGTGAAGGGGTGAACCTCTTGCTGTTGGGTTTAGGGGGAGTTTTGTCCAGTGCGGCCATGTTCATTCCCGGGGTACCGGGAAGTTCAATCTTAATTATCATGGGCATCTATGATCAGATCTTGTTTTACGTAAGCAGACTGACGATCTACCCGTTGATTTCTTTTGGTATTGGCGCCCTGGCGGGTATATTGTTGCTGGCCAGGATCCTGGAGAATTATTATTTTCGCTACCGGGACCCGATATCTTTTTTCTTTTCCGGACTGATCGGGGGTTCGGCTCGCGCCTTGTGGCCATCGAGCTGGAACATGGCTGCCATCTTGCTTTTTGCCCTGGGATTTTTTATTGTCTGGCAATGGGGAGGGGGCGCCGGGCAGAAAAAAGAAGCGATCTGAACAGGCGGTTCCTGCTGCCTGGTGCTTGTATAAGAGGGAGCAATGCTGCTCGAGGAGGGAAATGGCATGAAATATCAGCAGGGAAATATCGGCAGGGTATTCCTGGCGCGGACAGAACACGGTGAGAATCCCTTGGACGAAATAAAAGCACTGGCCTGCAAAGAAAGGATTCGCGTGGCTGTTTTTTTTGTGCTGGGTGCACTCCAAAGCGGTTCAGCTGTGACCGGACCTCGTGAAGTCGCCCTGCCGCCGGTGCCTCATTGGTTCCAGTTTGAGGATGGCAGGGAAGTGGTGGGGATGGGGACCATCCTTTTTGACGGGGATGAACCCATTTTGCATCTGCACGCGGCCCTGGGGCGGGAAGAAAAAGCGGTTGTTTGCTGTCTGCGCGAAGCGGCGGAGGTTTTCATCACACTAGAAGTGGTGATCCTGGAACTGTGCGGTATCAATGCCCTGCGGGAGCTGGACCCCCTTTCGGGTCAGAGGGTGATTCGCCTCTCATCATAGAGCGGGCATTTCCCGGGTTGCGAAACTGGCCGCGCTGTGCGGATGTTACATTTCTTCGATCACGCGAGCATATTCTTGGAGCAACTGGTCCATGTACGGACCGGGAAGGGGCCCGTTTAAGGTCGTAACTTGGTAGAAGCGCCGGGGCAGTGTCACCTGCGAAGGTTCAAAACCGGTCTCTTTTTTGAGCTGCCAGCGCTCCCGGCAGAGGGCGGCCGCCCGGTTCTCCAGGTCCCCACTGAAGCGGGACAGGCCCGCGGATTCCAGGGCGGCGGAAAGGATTTCCCGGGTATAAATGTTGCGGGCAAATAGGCAGGTCACCATTGATGTCAAGAGCAGGCGCTGTTTTTCTTCATTCACCAGGTACTCCAGGGCCTGCTCCACCGCCGGTAACTCCTTTTCCTGGTCCAGCTGGTAGCCGGCAGTATCCAGGTGAGAACTCCGAAAGCCCAGGGCCTGTGAAACGAAAAACACCGGCCCGGTGGCGTAACCGGCCATCTCCTGTCCCAAAACGCAGGCATAATCTGTTCCCCCGTACTGGTTTGCCGCTACCAGGGTCCCCTCGCCCAACAGGTGATAAAACTCGTTGCTGCGGTTGGAAATATGTCCAATCGCCTGCCTGTAATTTTCTGTATTGCCGAAACTCAAAGGAACCAGGGTTTCGTTGATGCCGATCAATCCCTCCTGGTAGGCTTCGGTGGCCCAGGCCAGGGCGACACCAGAGCTGATGATATCCAGTCCGCATTTTTCCGCCTGCTCCAGCAGCACCATCACCTCTTCTCCCGGCGATACGCCCAGCATGCTCCCGGCGGCAAAAATGGGTTCGTGATCGTAGCTGACCTGCTTATACGCATACTCATGCTCTTCTCCGAATTTTTCCCGCAGCAGCCCGATATGGATACAGCCGACGGGACACCCGCTACAGGCGATCTGCCTCAGGAGCAGCTTCTCCGCGAAGTATTCCCCGCTGATCTGTTCAGCTGCTTCGAATCGGGTGGACTGTAAATTACGGGTGGGCAAAGACTGCAGCCCGTTGAGGTTGAGCACGTTTACCGGGGTTCCCAGGTCGTGGTATTTTTTCATGGCGGAGGATGCGGTAACTTGCCGGTAGACATCCCGGTAGAGTTTCTGATAATCCGCACCGGGAAGTGGGAAAGATCCGTCTCCCACCACCATTAACGCCTTGAGGCGCTTGGCACCCATCACGGCTCCTGCTCCAAGCCTGCCGAAGTGGCGGAAGGTATCCACGTTGATGCAGGCGTAGCGCACCTGGTTTTCGCCGGCCTGCCCGATACGCAGAATACTTCGCCTTCCCCTGCCGGAAGGTTCGCTGTTACGAATGGTCCGGGCGGTCATGGTCGTATCCATGCCCCAGAGGTGGCGGGCGTCTTTGCAAGCAAAATCCCGGTCACCCAGAACCAGGTAAACCGGGTGGCTGGCCTGTCCCCGGATGATCACGGCGTCCAGGTTGGCATAGCGCAGTGCCAGGGCCAATCGACCTCCAGCGTGGGTCTCTGCATAGTGCCCGCTGTAGGGGGACTTAAAACCCAGCACCACTTTGCTCATGAGCGGGAAAAGACCGGTCAGGGGCCCGATGGTCAGGATCAATGGCTGGTCCTGTACCAGGGCGTCTTCACCGGGCAGGCCGTATTCCCGGTATAAGGCAGCGGCCAGCCCGCTTCCCCCCAACTTTTCCACCAGGTCTTCTCTTTCCAGCACGGCGCATTTCCGGGTATGCAAATTGATTTCCATGATTCGCGCATAACCCTGGTTCAGCATGTGTATTCCCCCCTTATCGTAGTGGACACCGGCCGGATGAAGGCCGTCTGCGGATCCGCGAAATACTGTTGTAATGAGGCATGATCGGCTCGATTCTTCCCCCGGATTGTATCTTATTGATCGTGATGGGAGTCGACCATGGCAATGCAGTCGTGGGGGCAGAAAGCCACGCAACGCCCACAATGCAGACAGACCACCGGCCTGCCGGTTTCCCTATCCATGATCACCACATCCACTGGACATGCCTGGGCGCAGCGTCCGCAGCGCAGGCAGCGGGCCTCCTTGTAACGGATACCGCCCCCGGGACGCTGTTCAAAGGCGTGCGTGGGGCAGGCTTCAGCACAGGGAGCAGGGCTGCAGGCCAGGCAATAGCGAGCTTCAAAACCGGCTGTTAGCCCCCCCAGGGAACGAACCTGGATGCCGGACCGGATCATGGAAAGGGAATCATGCACCTGGCGGGCGCATCCCAGCATGCAGGAGTAACAGCCGATGCAGCGTTCCATGGCGACAGCGCGTAAAATTTTGGCCAAGATTTACCACCTCGTCTTTTGTGCTAGCACAGCAACCTATCAAACGCCTTCACGACAGTCCCGGGAGCAGCAGAAACCGTGATCGTCTGGCGAGAGCACGTGCCGTCCTGCTAGATGAATTCATCTTGCAGGGATTGCAGCGCACCGGGGTCAAAAGGCCGATAAACCAGCGGTTCTCCCTGTAAAGCTCTAATTTGAGACTCGAAGGTCGCCCGGGGATTTTTCTCGCGGTAGAGAATGCCGATGGGGATCTCATCTCCCCAGCGGCGGGCCAGCCTGGCAGCTTCGTGACGATCTGCAGGGTCGTGGTCCTTTAACTGGACGACACGGTTTTTATACCAGGCAAAGGTGTTGAGTTTATTGAAAGTGACGCAGGGCTGCAAGATGTCTACCAGCGCATAACCGGGAAAAGAAATGGCCTCTTTCATCACTTCTTTGAGATGATCGACTTCCCCGCTAAAACAGCGGGCGACAAATCCGGCACCCATGGTCAGGGCGATGGAGAGGGGAGGAAAAGGCGGCAGCATGACCCCGGCCGGCTGGACCTTGGTTTTCATGCCCTGTTCGCTGGTAGGGCTGGCTTGCCCCTTGGTGAGGCCGTAGATCTGGTTGTTGTGCACGAAATGGGCAAGATCGGGATTTCTCCGGATGGTGTGAATGAAGTGGTTGCCTCCTTCTCCGTATGTGTCGCCATCGCCCGAGGTCACGATCACCTTGAGGTTTATATTAGCCACCCGGGCTCCCACGGCCGGGGGCAGGGCTCGCCCGTGCAGGCCGTTAAAACCATTAGTTCGCATGTAATGGGGCATTTTCGCGGCCTGACCGATACCGGAGCAGAGCAGCGCCTGGTGGGGGGGGATTTGCAGTTCGGCCAGGGCGTTTTGCAGGGCCTTGAGGATGTTGAAATTGCCGCAGCCGGGGCACCAGGATGGATCCTGTCCCGTGTAGTCGGCAGGTCGGCATGAAGGGTTACCCATGGATTTTCACCTCCCGGACAATGTCCGCAGGCAGAAACGGCCTTCCGTCGTATTTCAAAATATGGTGATCCAGGGAGAGGCCCGTTTGCCCTTTAATTAGTTTGGCCAGCTGGCCCGTGGCGTTATTTTCCACGCAGAAGCTCTTATGGACCCGGGGCAAAAGTTCGGTCAGTGTTTTTGCCGGGAAAGGCCAGAGATCGCTGAAGTGCAGCAGGGCGACGTTGTTCCCCTTGAGGGCCAAGATGTCCACGGCTTCACGCAGGGCACCGTAGGTGGACCCCCATCCGACCAGGAGAAGGTCCGGTTCATGGGCCCCGTAGTGCAGCGGTTCGTCCATTTCAGCCGCCAGCAATTCTAAGCGGGCCAGGCGCTTGTTCACCATCTTCTTCCGCGTCTCGGCATCTTCAATAATGTGACCGTCTTCATCGTGCTCATCGCTGTCTGCCAGGACCGTTTCCCCCGGGAACTGGCCGGGAAAAGCCCGGGGTGAAAGACCGTTTTCGGTAAAGGTATAGCGTTGGTATCTCGGCCTCGACTCCCATGTTTCCAGCAGATGGCGATCATAACGCAGCCGCGCAAAATCGTACGGGGCAAGGGATCGACTCGTGTCGGCAAAGTCCTGGTCTGAGAGAAAAATTACGGGGATCTGGTACTTTTCGGCCAGGTCAAAGGCCTTGTTCAAGCGGTAGAACGCGTCTTCCAAGCTGGTGGCACTTAAGACGGCCCGGGCAAATTCACCGTGCCCGCCGTAAAGGGAAAAATCCAGGTCTCCCTGTTCGGTGCGGGTCGGCAGCCCGGTGGCCGGGCCGGGGCGCATGGATAAAATGATCACCAGGGGGGTTTCCGTCATCCCTGCCAGGGAAAGGCCCTCCGTCATCAGGGCAAACCCTCCACCGGATGTGCTGGTCATGGAGCGAACCCCGGCATACGAAGCGCCCAGGGCCATGTTGATGGCGGCGATTTCATCCTCGGCCTGCTCCACCACCACATCGTATGCCCCTTGTTTGCCGGCCAGGTAATCCATGATACCCGTGGAAGGGGTCATGGGGTAGGCGGATAAAAAACGGCATCCGCTGGCCAGCGCTGCCATGCCCAACGCTTCATTGCCTTCCAAAAAGATCTGGCTGGCCGGTTTTCGGTTTTGTGCGGGCAGTTCAAAGCAGGCGCTGCAGGTCTTGGAAGCTGCCTGGTAACCGGCTTTCAAGGCCGCAATATTTGACTCGGCCACCCCTTCTTTTCCGGTAAACTCTTCCACTAACAGTTTTTCTGCAGCCGCAGTATCCATCCCCAAAAGGACTAAAACCGCTCCGGTAGCCACGGTATTGGACATGATGGCACCTCCCGCCTCCTGGGCCAGGGCTTGCAGCTGCACCGGTGTCCCCCTGGATTCGCTCTCCGGAAGGGAAAAGGAGTCGGGGTCATAGATTACTCTCCCGTTTGCGGTTAAGAAGTCGCGGTGCAGGTCGTACGTTTCCTCGTTGAGGGCCACCAGGATATCGATTTGCTCCGCGGCGGCCATGGGAGAATCAGCGGAGATACGCAGGCGAGAAAAATTATGCCCGCCGCGCACCCGGGACATGTAGTCCCGGGAGGTCCGCACCCCGTATCCCATGCGGACTAAAGACTTGCTAAGCAGGTAGGCGATGGTTTCCAGCCCCTGCCCGGCAGCCCCTCCAATCACGATGTTAATGTCCATTTGCTTGCCCCCTCCTGGGTATGAGATGTAAAGCGCCTGAACCCATTGTTATTCCGGCAAACCGTTCTTATTATTCCGGCAAACCGTTCATTGTGGCAAAATTCTTGCTTCTCTCATTGTATCAAAACCCTCATTAAAGAACAATCGCCAGCGGTAGATATTTTAACCCAACAGTGTGAACCTGCCGGGCCCCTTCATGTTGTTTTTCCGTTGATTGAAGAGGAGATCCAGCAAGAGAAGGCCCAGGCTAATGGAAAGACCGATGAAAAGGGGATTTAAGGAAATGCCGGCCAGGGTGCCCAGGATGACGCTGAGCGGACCCCACAAGATAGCCCGGCGTCCTGCCCTGGGAGAGATTCTATCTTTGAGGAAAATAACGAAAAGCAGGGGAAAGCAAATGGTTGCGCCTCTTAACCCCAGGGACAAGTAGCTCCACTGCAGAATAATAACATCGCTTCCGGTGAAGTAAATGGTGAGCAGGGCCAACAGCATGATCAGGATAATAAAGAGGCGGAACACCAGGAGCACCACCTGATCGTTGGCTTCCGGGCGGATGCGCTGGAAGATGTCCCGGCTGAGCATGGTGCTGACCCCCAGGGTCAGCCCGGCCCCTGTTCCTACGGCAGCCAGCAGCAGGGTCGCCAGCATCATCCCGGCAAACCAGGGAGGGATATAGTGGATGATGAAGAGGGGAAGGGCCATGGCGGGGATAATATCCGGTGATGCCGTGCGCATGTACATGCCCACCAGGATGCCGCCAAACCCGATCGCCGGTCCCAAAAACGCGCTGATCAAAGTGCCACCCCGGGCAGCACGGATATCGCGGCTGGAGAAAATGGCCTGGAAATAAATCTGGCTGGAGAGCACACCGACCAGCAAGGAGAAAGCAGCAGCCAGATCTGTGTTCACTCCGCGGCCGAAGAGGCTGAACCAGGGGTAGCGGGGAAAGGCATGCAGCATTCCGGAGAACCCTTCCAGGTTGTATAAGGCCAATCCCCCCACTGCCAGCAGGCTGATAGCGGTTAACAGCACCTTGCAAACCCCCATCATCCCGGTGCCCCAGAGGCCTCCAAATATCACGTATCCGGCCATCAAGCCTACAGCGATAAAAGCGGCCAGCACGCCGTTTAAGGGAAATATGGAACGCAGCAGCGCAGCCGATGAAATCACCTGGGGAACGATATTGATGAACATGCCCAGGGAAACAAAGAGAGCGGCCATGACCCCGGCAGCCGGGCCAAAGCTGGAAGAGAGAAACTGCGGGATCGTTTCAAAGTGGGTTTCTCGCAAAGGCCGCACGAGGAAAATCCCCATGAAGAGACAGGCCAGGCCCCCTCCCAGGGTAAACCACCAGGCGGAAAAACCGAATAAAAAGGCCAGCTGGGCGGTTCCCACCGTTGATGCGCCACCGATCAAGGTGCCCATGATCGTTCCTGCCACTAAAGCGGATCCGGACCTTCTACCGGTGACGGAGAAATCCACCGAATTATGCACTTTGTGCCCGGCATAAATCCCCACGCCGAGAACCAGGGCTAAAGCCAGGACCGCGCCTGCCAGGTGTTGTGGGGTGAGTTCCATAACGCTGCTTCAGACTCCTCATGATGATCAGGCGCCGGCCCTTAGCGGGCCGGCACCAGCCGTTGCGGATCTATCATAGCACAATGTTGTCCCCCGGGCAAATTTCCCGCAAGCCAGGACAGGCCGACACAGGTTCAATACGTGCGCCTTACTCCCAGAGGAATTGCCGGGCCTTTTGGTTAAAGGCGTGCGCTTGTTCAATAAAGAAAAGGTGCCCGGCACCGGGGATCACCACTAATGCTGAACGGGAAATGTGCTGATGCAGGATATACGAGTTTTCGCTGGGCACGACGGCATCTTTGTCCCCGGTCATGATTAACGTGGGGCAGCGAATATGCTGGAGATGCGGGGCCATATCGAACTGGAGCGCCGCGTTAACCTGGGCTTTCCAGGCGTAGAAGGGTGTGTGGTGTTCTAATCGCAGCTGGATCATGCGCTCGATGAACTCCGGGTATGAATCCATCAGTCCGTTGGCGAAGCCCGGCGCCAGGATGTTTCTCAGCGTATCGGCAGTGTTTTTACCGCTGGGGAAAGCCATGAACTGGTGCAGTCCACCCGAAAGGGGGACACCCAAAGAATGACCGGGGGACGTGCAGGCCAAAACGAGTTTTTTCACCCGCTTCCCGGCATGGGCTGCGATGTGCTGGGCGATCATGCCGCCCAGGGAGGCGCCAATGATGTGTGCCTGGTCCACACCCAGGTAATCAAGCAGCGCAATGGCGTCTTTTGCCATGATTTCAATGGAGTAAGGCTTTCGAGGCTTGCTGCTTTCTCCGGTGCCCCTGTTGTCAAAGATAATCACCTGGAAGTGTTTTTCCAGGTAGGGGACCTGTTTGTACCAGGCCCAGCGTCCCAAGCCTAACCCCTGGATCAGAAGCAGGGGGACGCCACTGCCGTGCAGTTCGTACGCGATTTCCACGTCATTTACAGGGACTTTCATCGTCCGCCTTCTTTCCGGGGTTGTGATGGCGAAAGGATATATGTGTCCAACGATTATCTTATCATAACTTGTCAATTCTTAATACGATACGTCTGCAGCGGCCACATCTGATTAAAGGGGCGTTGAATTGTGTTTGGATAAAATCCTGTGGTATAATAAGTGGGGTCACCTTGAAGCCCATGGGTCTTTCCCGGACGCAAATGGGAGTAAGGGCAACCCTGTTTCTCTCATCTTTGCCACGGCAGTGCTGCGAAAAGGAAGCCCTGCCGTGATTGAACGCTTGCAGGAGGCGAAGCATCAACGGTGAAACCTGTTCCGCGCAGGAAAAAGCGCAGGAGAATCAACAAGACCAGGTTGATCGCCTATGTTGTTGCACTTGTGCTGATCCTCTACGCAGGGAAGGCTGCGGTATCCTTCTATGCAGCCTGGGCATCCCGTGTAGATTATGATCTCGTGGTCATCGGGGGTGAGCCCGAGGGCGTGGCAGCAGCGGTCGCCGCGGCAAGGGGCGGCCTGGATGTTTTACTGGTGGACCCCTACGAAGAGTTAGGAGGGAGGTTGGTCCAGAGTAAAACCGGGTGTTTGATACCGGACCGGGGACCCGAGGGAGACCTGCTCAACCAGGGTCTTTTTTTGGAACTGTACCGGGAGCTTGCAGACGGAAGAACGGACCTTAAGGCGGCCCGGGAAGCCCTGGAAAAAATGGTTCAGGCAGAAGAGAGCCTGTTCAGGTTGTCCCAACGTCACGTCATTGACGTGCGGGTTCGTCGGGAACGAATCGTTTCCGTTAGCCTTGATGATGGCCAACGGATCCGGGCCAGCCGTTTTATCGATGCGACACCTGGGGCCACTACAGCCCGGCTGGCAGGAGCGAATTTTACCAGGGGCACAGAAGAGATTCGCTTCGGGGATCCTGTCCCGGTCTCCCTGGTGATGGAAATAGGTGGCGTGGACTGGGAAACATTCGTTTCCGGGATCCCCCTCGAAGCCCTGGAAAACCAGGGGAATAATGGGGAAAGGACTACGGATCCCGGTGCGCTTAGCGAAAACAATCAACGTGTTCACGATAACGCGAAGGATCGAGAAGATCAAGGCGGGGTCTTGGTTAAGCCCGGAATGTTGCTTTTCCCGGAGATCATGAGCCGTTACCAGGCCCTGGACCCGCTGATCGACACCCCGGGGGTGCTGGTGGCGCAGCAGGGCAATGGAACAGCCCTTCTAGAGGCCATGTTTATTTATGGTGTGGATCCCCTGGAACAGGAATCCCGGGAAGAAGCGTGGCTGAGGGGAGAACGAGAGGCCGAGTTTTTAGTTCGTTTCTTGCGGCAAAACATCCCCGGCCTGGAAGATGCTTTCCTGGCCGTGCTGGCTCCCCGGGTTAGAATCTGGGAAACAAGCAGCCTGGAAAGCATTTACCGGTTAACCCTGGATGACGTCCTGGAGCACCGTGATTTTTGGGATAAAATTGCCCTTTCTTCTTCTCCGGCAACGCACCCGGCCATGCTTCCAGGCCAGGAAAAACGAATCCTGGGAAACCCGGTTTTATACAGTGTGCCTTTTCGCAGCCTGGTCCCCGTGAAGCTGACGAATTTGCTGGTGGTAGGTCCTTCAGCGGGTCATGATTTCCTGGCCCAGGGAAGTGCCGGGAAAATGCCCCTGGGGTTCAATGTTGCCCAGGCCGCGGGTATGGCTGCAGCGCTGTCCGTGGAAAAGGAAGTGCATTTTCACCAATTGAGCCGGGATGAAGCTCTGGTGGCCTATCTCCAGGAACGATTAATCCACCAGGAAGCTTACTTGAGAAATTTCCGCATCCCGTATCCTTTAGAAGGACACCCCCACTACCCGGCTTTGCGTCAGCTGAGATCCTGGGGGTTGCTGTCCGGCGGTTATGAAAATGATTACCGGCTTGGCGATCCCGTAACGATTGCTGAGATGGATCAAATGCTGGAAGCTTACCTGGAGCGGGTTTTCCAGGGTGCTCACTCCTTAAAACAGGTGCGGGAAGAGCGAACCCAGGCTACCTTTGATGATCTGCTGGATGCCTTGGACCACATTTCCGAGATTGACCTGTATGCCTTGGAACTAGGCGAGCTTATGGTCCGTTACAATTTTTATCCGGGACGCTTGTTAAATCGCGGAGAAACGTTTGCCTTCCTGGTTGATTTCGTGGAAATCATAAATCAATGAGCAAGTTTGCCGGCGGATCGTGTCCGGGAGATTAAGAGTTGAAGCCTAGCACTGCCGGCACGCAAAGCATCATGGCCAAGCAAAGGCAAGATGGCAAAAGAATAAGATGGGAGGGATCAAGATGTCGAAAGAAAAGAGTGTTGTGCATTTTTCCAGCGAGGAACCTCGCAGCGTGGAAGAAATCGGCCGGTTTTTGGTGAACCTTGGTGAGAAGTTGCTGGAACAGGGAGGTTTTACCGTGACGCAGGGTGAACAGGAGTACTATATTGAGCCCGGCGGCGCCTCGAAGCTGGAGCTCAAGTATGAAAGCAAGGGTGAAAAGCATCAGTTTGAAATTGAAATCGAATGGAAGCCCGGGAAAGCCGGTGCAGAAGAAGTGGAAATCAAGTAAGTTGAGAAGAAAGCCGGATGTTTTTTGAAAAAGAGGCTGTCAAGGGCCTCTTTTTCTATTATAATAATGTAGATGAAACGAAGGAAAGGTGAAGATGCAAAGATGAGATCCTTTTCAGCTAATGCAAGCACTAGAAAACGTTTTCCATTTTTCCAGGCGTTTGCGGTTCTAATCCTCGCTGTGGGAATCCTGCTCTTTTCCGGGTCCGTTGTTTATTCAGAAGAACCTTCCGACTATTCATCTCCCGCATTCGCGGTGCGCATCGTTTTAAATGACTGGCTTCTACAAACCGATGTATATCCGCAGATCGAGGCAGGGCGGACGCTGCTGCCCTTACGCTTTGTGGGTGAAGCCCTGGGAGCCCGGGTTGACTGGGACGCGGAAACCCGTGGGGTTAAGGTCTTGAAAGAAGGAGAAGAACTGGCCCTGGCTGTAGATAAGCTGGAAGCCCGGGTTAACGGGCAGGCCGTTGTACTGGACGTGCCTCCGCGGATCATCCAGGGCAGGACCATGGTGCCTTTACGGTTTTTAGCTGAAAGCTTGGGTGTCCGGGTGGATTGGAATGGCCAGCAGCGGACGGTGTTCCTGGAATACGAAGGCATTGCATCGCCACCGCCTCATGGCCTCAAGATCTACGATCCGGCAGAGCCTCCGGAAAAGCTGCCTCAAGATTTGCGCGAGCAGCTTGCCCCGGATTATTACCAGGATATTCACGGGGATGTCAACCTTTACGGTGTCCGCCTGGGAGACGATATCACCAGCGTGCGTCAGCTCCACGGCAGTCCCTCTTGGGAAAAACAGACCATCTACGGTTATTCCTGGCTGGCTTACCGGGATGCGGCATCCTACCTGGCCGTAGGGGTCCAGGGCGGAAAAGTCGTTTCTATTTATGCCGCAGGAGAAAAGTGGCAGTTTGAAAGCCTGACCGAGGGAACAAGCCTGCAAACCCTGGAGTCCCGGTACCAACTGGCCAGCACGGTCCTGGTGGAAGAGCTTAGATCGTATTTTTGCCCCGGCCAACCCACGCTGGAATACCAGAACACCCTGGTGACTTTTTACCCGGATCAGGTGAAAGGAAATGTGATCGCCGCTGTTCGCCTGGAAGATCTTAGCATCGCCAGGGATCGCCTGGTGGGTTTTTACCGCTATCGTTCCAGGGAAAGCATGCAGGATAGGGAAAACGTAGAGTATCTACGTGAGGCGGAAGAAGCGGACGAACGATTGCTCTTTGACCTGGTTAATTACGAACGTTCACGGCGAGGCATACCCCAGCTCGGTTGGCATCAAGCCGCCGCTCAAGCTGCCCTGGGGCACAGCCGTGAAATGTATATCCATGACTATTTTAGCCACACTTCTGCCGTAACGGGAAAAGGGCCTGCCGCGCGCCTGGGTGAGCTGGGCGTGAACTTTCAGCGCATGGCGGAAAATATTGCCCGGGGGCAGATGGATGCCATTGAGGCTCATCATGGCCTCATGAACAGCGTTCACCACCGTCCCGCTATCTTGGACCGGGACTACCGCTCCCTGGGAACCGGGGTGTTGGGAGACTGTTATACGCAAAAGTTCCTTACCGAGTTTTAACAGGGACCGTGCTTGCTTTTTATCGCAGGGTTGGGGTATATTGCCTGAACACGAATAATCCAGTATAATAACAGTTGAAGGCGAAATGCCGGGAAAGGAATATGAACTGCATGGGCAAATCAACACCGCGTGCGCAGAAGAAGAAAAAATTGATCTCCAGCCGTCATTTCTTGATCTTGGCAACCCTGGTTGTTGCCGCTGTTTTGATCGGTTCGGGGGTGTGGTTAAAAATTTTGTGGGATCAAATATACGAGGAAACTGCTCCCTCGGCGGCTCCCTCAGAAGAGGAAACACCGGAAAACGTCGTATATGAAAGTACCCGGGAATCTCTTCCTGATGTCATGAACATCATGATCCTGGGCCTGGACTCCCGAGATCGAACAATGGGGGGGCGGGCGGATACGATCATGCTGCTGGTTTTGAACAGGAAAACCAATGAAATCAATATCGTTTCTGTTCCAAGGGATATGCGCGTGCACCTGCCCGGGCGCGGCTTGGATAAAATCAACCACGCTTATGCCTACGGTGAGGTGGCGCTGACCCGGGCGGCCCTGGAAGATTTTTTGGATGTGAAAATCGATCATTACGTGACAACGGATTTCGAGGGATTTAAAAATATCGTGGACATCATGGGAGGCATCGAGCTGGAAGTAGAACAGCGCATGCGCTATTACGGCATTGATGTGACCATCGAGCTGGATCCGGGCTTGCAGGTGCTGGATGGCGATAAAGCCCTGCAGTATGTTCGCTACCGCAGTAGCGGTCGCGGCGACCTGGACCGGGTGGAGCGACAGCAGAAACTCGTGAAAACCTTTATCCAGGAAATCCTCACGTTTAAAAACATCATCAAATTCCCCCGCATCCTTCCCCAAATGGCAGCGAATGTGAAAACCGATCTGGAGCTTAACCAGGCCCTGATGCTGGCCAACAAGTTAAAAAACGTTGACTTTGATGAAATCAACACAACAACACTCCCCGGCAATCCCCGTTATATCGAAGGGATAAGCTACGTGCTGCCCGATGAAGAGGGGATTGCAGACGTAGTGAATCGTTATATCCGCGGCGTGGAAGAAAAAAAATCATAATTTGTTCCCAGGTATCTTGACAGGGATGGGAAATGGGTTAAAATAGGTTTAATAAACATTTCCAGTATTTTAAAGATATTTGAAGGGAGTGCCCATGTTGAGGTCCAGGAACTGTATCTTCCCCTCTTCGCTCCACCTCTGCTGGCCTTACTGCCGCTGCTGCCAGCGCCACGGGGTATCGCTGGAGAAAGCCCCGAAGCCTCGCAGAGAAAAACGCCGCACCAGGATTCTTGGGTAAATCATTAGATGTAGCACGGTTTTTGTAGATACTCCCTTCTCGCCCGGTTTGGCTGATGAAGGGATTTTTTTATCAAGGGGAGGGTTTGATGCACGCGAATAATGTGGGTAAAAGGAAACAGCGCAAGAGGGCAACGGTGCTGGGTTCCCCGGTAAATTGCCTGACCATGGCAGAGGCCGTAAGCCTGGCTTGCGATGCCTGGAGAGGCAACCAGGTTTTTCATATTGTTACGGCCAATGCAGAGATGATCTATACCGGCACCCGGGATCGGGAGTTGGAAAAAATCATCCAGGCGGCAGAGCTGGTCACGGCCGATGGCGCAGGGGTAGTTCTGGCCTCCCGCCTGGTGGGATGTCCCGCCCCTGAAAGGGTCGCCGGCTACGATCTCATGATCGAATGCTTAAAGGAAGCGGCACGCCAACAGGTCCCCGTTTACCTCCTGGGAGCCCATCCCGATGTTTTGTTCCAGGCTCTCTGCCGGGCCACTGACTGTTATCCCGGGCTCCGGGTCGTGGGAAGCCAGCACGGGTACTTTCAAGCGAAAGAAGAGGAGCGGATCCTGGCCGATATACAAAGAATCCGTCCCGCTCTGCTGCTGGTTGCCATGGGTGCTCCACGGCAGGAAAAATGGATTTACCGGCACAAAAAAGCATTGCCACCATGTACCGTGATGGGTGTGGGTGGCAGTTTTGACGTCTTGGCGGGAAAGAGCCGCCGAGCGCCTCTTTGGATGCAAAAAGCCGGCCTGGAATGGTTCTACCGTATCCTAAAAGAACCTGGCCGGCTGCTCCGGGCCCGTGTGCTGCCCGTATTTATGTTCTATGTCCTGCTGCAAGCCTTGGGTGTAAAACGCTTTCCAGGAGAACAATCCTCCCGTGGCTAAACCACGGCCTGCTGCAGGCGCGCTGCAACCTGGTCGCCCACTTCCGAAGTGCTGTAACCCATACGCCCGGCGGACAGGCTTTTGATCTTCCCGCTACATACCGCCATCACAGCTTGCTCCATGGCCCGGGCTGCTTCTTTTTCACCCAGGTGGTCCAGCATCATGCTTCCGGCACAAATAGAAGCCAGGGGGTTGATCACGTTTTGTCCCGTATATTTAGGGGCTGATCCGCCGATGGGTTCAAACATGGACGTTCCAGACGGGTTGATGTTACCCCCCGCAGCAATGCCCATCCCGCCCTGGATGATTGCGCCTAAATCGGTGATAATATCGCCGAACATGTTGTCCGTAACGATTACATCAAAGTATTCCGGATCTTTAACCATCCACATCACCACGGCATCTACATGGCCGTAATCTTTTTCGATGTCTGGATATTCTTCCCCGATCTCGTGAAACGCCCTTTCCCAGAGGTCAAAGGCATAGGTTAACACATTGGTTTTTCCGCAAAGGGTAAGTTTCTTCTTTTTACCCCTGGCCCTGCAGTAGTCAAAAGCGAAGCGCAGGCACCTTTCCACGCCCATGCGGGTATTGATGGACTCTTGAACAGCTACTTCATGGGGTGTTCCTTTACGCAGAATTCCACCACTTCCTGCATAGAGCCCTTCTGTATTTTCTCGGACCACGACAAAATCAATATCTTCCGGGGCTTTATCTTTTAACGGGGTTTCAATGCCCGGGTAGAGTTTCACGGGTCGCAGGTTAATGTATTGATCCAGCTCAAAGCGCAGCCGCAAAAGGATTCCTTTCTCCAGGATACCAGGCCTGACCCGGGGGTGGCCGATGGCGCCCAGGAAAATCGCCTGGTATGCCTTTAATTGCTCAATCGCATCCTCTGGCAGCACTTCGCCTTTTTCCAGGAATCGCTCTCCGCCATAATCAAATTCGTTAAAATCCAGGGAAAACCCGTATAATTTTGCGGTTGCTTCTAACGTTTTAAGCCCTTCCCGGACCATTTCAGGGCCTGTTCCATCGCCGGGTATGACAGCCACACGGTACGTTCTCATTTACTCCTCCTCCTTGTAACAATCGGGACAATGGTTCTCCATATTGAGAGACGATGCTTGAAGTGGTTCCAGGGGTTCTCCAGTTTTTCCTTCACCCGGCCCGGCTCGGGAAGTGTGCCCACAGTGGTGACAATGCATTCGTCCCGCGGCCAGCTGGAAATTGCCCCCTTCAATACGGATGGCCTTGCCTTCTACCAGGGAACGGGCTACTTTGGCGCGGGCTGAGGAAATAATGCGGTGAAAGGTGGGTCGCGAGATACCCATGCGTTTTGCACAGGCTTCCTGCTCCAGGCCTTCGAGATCTTTTAAGCGAATGGCTTCCAGCTCTTCAATGCCAAGGCATTCCTCTTTGAGCTGCTTCAAGGGGACGCCGGCGGGCTTGAAGTAGGTTAAGTGCGGGACAAAGGCAACTCTACGTGACTTTGGCGGCCTTGGCATGGTTCGCTCGCTCCTTTCCGCGGTCTGCAATCATCAGCCATCTCATTATACCCCATGAAGCATAAAAAGGCAATTAGTGGCGGTGGCTAAGGATATAGCTGCGACAGGACAGATGACTCGCGGGAGACAACAGGATTTTTTCTGCCCCGGCTTGTTTTTTAATCATTTTGTGATATAGTAAAAAAAAATGATCGCGGAGGGGCAATTTTTGCAGATAACCGTCCTGAAATACGGTGGAACATCAGTGGGTTCAGCAGAGCGGATTCGGGAAGTTGCCCGGAAGGTGGCTCTTCGCTACCAGGAGGGAGAATCCTTAGCTGTTGTTGTTTCAGCCATGTCCGGGGAAACCGACCGCTTAATCGGCTTATCCGGTGAAGTTTCCGGATCCCCGGATTTAAGAGAAGTTGACGTGCTGCTGGCCAGCGGGGAGCAGGTCAGTGCAGCCCTGTTGGCACTGGCCTTGCAGGATCTGGGGGTGCCGGCCCGGTCTTTTTTGGCTTTTCAACTCCCCATCGTGACCGATGACAACCATTCTCTCGCCCTGGTGCAGCACATCGAAGTGCATGTCCTTGAACGTCACCTCCAGGAAAGAAAGGTGGCGGTGATCGCAGGATTTCAAGGCATCACCACGGGAGGAGATATTACGACCCTGGGCCGGGGTGGTTCTGACACAACGGCCGTTGCCCTTTCCGCGGCGATCCAGGCAAACAGTTGTGAAATCTTCACCGATGTGAACGGTATATATACCTGCGATCCGAACATTTATTCCCGGGCCAGGAAACTGGAGCAGATTTCCTACGATGCAATGATGGAACTGGCCGTGCTGGGCGCCCGGGTGCTTCACCCCCGCTGCGTAGAGCTGGCCAAAAAATACAACGTCACTATCCGGGTTCGCTCTTCGTTTGATGATGATCCAGGAACCCAGGTGTCTGAGGAGCGTGAACAGATGGAAGGAGCACTGATCTCCGGTGTTACCTATAGCAAAGGAGAAGCCCGCATTTCAGTCTTCGGGGTTCCGGACCGGCCGGGTATCGCTTTTCAAATTTTTAACAGTCTCGCGCTGGGGAGCATTAACGTTGACATGATCATTCAGAACGTGGGTCGCGGCAACCTGACCGATTTAACCTTCACCGTGCCCGCTAATGACCTGGACCGGGCGGTAAAACGGGTTGAGCAGGTTGCCGAGGAAATAGAGGCCGAAGGCGTGCTGGCTGACCGTGATATCGCGAAAGTATCCATCGTCGGCGCAGGCATGAAAAGCCATCCCGGGGTGGCCTCTCGCATGTTTGGTGCGCTGGCGCGGGAAGGGATTAACATTGTTATGATCAGCACCTCGGAAATTAAAATATCCTGCATCATTGAAACTCGCTACACGGAACTGGCAGTCAGGGTTTTGCATGATGAGTTTGCCCTGGACAGAGATCAGGGATGATCGATCGCAGCCCGTAGTTTGCAAGAACCTGGTAATAGGGTGATGAAATGAGTGAAGCACTGGAGATCCTGCGGAATGAAATACGGGATGAAATTTACCGCAAGGCCTATCAAAAACGCCGCGTCCGGCTTAGCTCGGGGCGGGAGAGCGATTTTTACGTGGACAGCAAGCAGGTAACCCTAACGTCGGCGGGGATTTACAAGATCGCCTTCTATATTCTCAGCACGATCCGGGAAAAGGGACTGGAAATAAAGGCCATTGGAGGGCCGGCAATCGGGGCCGTCCCCCTGGTCGGCGCCATCAGCGCCCTCAGCTACCAGGCCCCCTTCTACTCTCCGCTGGATACCTTTTACGTTCGCCCTGACCGCAAAGCATATGGAACAGAGAGGCGGGTGGAAGGCCCCTCGCTGAAAAGCGGTCTTCCGGTCCTGGTGGTGGATGACGTGTTAACCACGGGAGGTTCGTTGCTGATGGCCGCCCGGGAGGTGCTTGCCCTGGGCTGCCGCGTTGAAGGCCTTTTTGTGATCGTTGATCGCCAGGAGGGCGGCAGGGAAAACATTGAAAAAGAAGGGTTTTCGCTGCACGCTGTTGTCACCCGGGATGAACTGGAAAGGCCAGAAATCTAGAGCCATCATACCACAAGATACGAGAAAAACCCGCGAAGCAGGCGGGTTTTTCTCGTATCTTGTGGTATGTGCAGTTCTTATTTGTGTATGATGTTGCATTTACATGAGGTATGCTTTTTCTTCATCCGCAATCAAGTCTTCGACTTCAAATATCTGTGCCAGTATTTCCGTTTTTTCTGCACCGGAAGCCAGCACCAATTGTCGAAGAAGGTCTTCTCGCATATCACGAAGCCCTGAGAGGATATTCATTGCCATTTTTTGTTCCCTCCCCCGTTATTTATCTGGAATTCAGGCAGTCTTTCATCTTTTTCTATTTCTTAAAATCTTTAAAAAATGTAGAGTAGTTTCTCTTGACAATAGTTTACCACAATAAATAAAGAAAAGCCAGTACTTTTATTGTATTTTTTTTATTGTAAAAAATATTTTCGGAAAGAATTGTTTTTAAACTCCGAGCACCAAGGCAAGCCTTGATTGCAAGTCGATGCTGAGGGAAGCAGGGAAATAAGAGAATATTACCCAGAGGAGTTTGATCGCCAGGAAGAAGTATGGCGGACGTCTTTTCCCCTGGAGCTGCTTTCATTTTATTTTTCCCTATGATAAGATGAATAAAATGACCTCGCGGAGGAGGCATGTTTATGAAAAAATGGATTTTTACCTGGCTGTTGTTGGGCCTGGCGATTTGCATGAACTTTGCTCCAGGCGCAATGGCCGCTCATGATGAAACGACACAGCAAATGGGGAAAATCTTGGTCTACCTGGAAGGTGAAAAGTTGGACTTGGTCCAAGCTCCTTTTATTAAAGAAGGCCGTGCCATGGTTCCCCTGCGGGGCATTATGGAAGCCCTGGAAGCTGAAGTCCAATGGAGCCGGGCAAATGGGGTCCATACCATCGCGATTACACGGGGTGTAAGAACGGTTCAGCTCACTGTAGATTCCCAGGCAGCGAAGATAGACGGGGAAGAGTTTCGATTGGATGCCGCGCCTGAAATTGTCTCCGATATTACTTTTGTCCCCCTGCGCTTTGTCACCGAAGCCTTTGGCGCGGAAACCCGGTGGGACGGCCAGCTGCGCAGGATAGATATATCCCGCATCGTCGACATTCGAAAAATTACCGTGTTTCCAGGAAAACTGCTCTTGCAAACGGGACAGATCCAGGCACTAAAAGTTGAAGTGGAACTGCAAGATGGGAGCAAGAAGGAGATCTCTCCCCGGGAGGTCGGCTGGTTTTCCAGCCGTGAAGACGTTGCCGTGGTTGAAGACGGCGTTGTGGAGGCCGTGGGCGAAGGAGAGGCGAACATTACCGTGGTATATAGAGGACATGAGGTCAGCGCCAGGGTAGAAGTTGACCTGGACTTGCCCGTAGATTTTTCCTCCGAACACCGCAGGCTTGAAGCGGTGATTCGCAACGAGTTGGACATCCCCGCGGGGCCCCTCTATCGTTCCGACCTGGCGAAGCTCACTCGCCTGGAAGCGAATGATGCCCGCATAGAGAATCTCCAAGAAATCCAGTATTGTATTAATCTGCAGACGCTTTCCCTGGTCGGCAACCGTATCAGTGACCTGGATCCATTATCCAACCTGGTCAAACTCGAATCCCTGGAGCTGGGCCATAACCAAATTCGCCGCCTGGAGCCCCTTGCTTCCTTGAAAAATATCAGGCGCCTGGCGCTGAATGACAACCTGATTCGCGATATTGAACCTCTAAGCCGATTGGAGAACCTGACCTGGCTGTCTCTCAGTAGAAATGAAATTGACGAAATCTCCAGCTTGGCCGGGTTAAATCTTTTGGAGGGTCTGGATATATCTGAAAACCAGGTCAGCACGTTAGACATTCCCTGGGAGATGCCTGTACTGCAAACGATTTTGCTTCGGAATAACCTGGTTCGCGATCTGGCTCCGTTAAGCGACCTGGAAAGCCTTACGGCTATTCATGCTTCGGGCAATCGGATCCGGGATATATCCATGCTACTGGACTTACCCAATTTGATCTGGTTGGCCTTATACGATAATGAAGTCGATCCTGCCGAAGAGCTCGCTTTGCGAAGGGATATCTGGAAGCTGGAAGACCGGGGTGTTTATGTACAATCGGACTAAGCGTGCCGTTTTCTTATTGCCCGGATAATTCTGGGAAAAAGCGCGTTTGGAAAAAACGGGCGACCTCTTGGGCCATGGTTTCTTCTTGATTCCACCAGAAATGATCGGCCCCCGGGATAACTTTGAGCGCGTCGTGATGGCCTGCGTCCTTAAGTGCTGTGCGGATCTGTTCCAGGGGGGTAACGTCATCCTCTTCCCCGCTGATCACCAATAAAGGATGTTCAAGCCTGGCAAAGATCCCGGGAGTGACCACGGGGGAGACGGCGGCAACCCCCTGGAGATCCGAACGTTGTTGGGAAGCATTGATTGCGACCATGGCGCCGAATGAGTAGCCGGCGAGACCCAGGCGTTGCGGGTCCAGGTGTTCGTAGTTCTCCAGGTAACCCAGGGCGGCCAGTACATCCGCTTGTTCCCCCTGGCCTTGGGCAAAGCGACCCTGGCTGTTGCCTGCGCCTCGAAAATTAAAACGCAGGACTGCCATGCCCCGGGCCATCATTTCTTCCGTGACGGCCAGGACGACATTGTTGTGCATATCGCCCCCATAAAGGGTATGAGGATGGCAGATCACGACTCCCGGCAAAGGTCCTGTGGTGCGGGGAAGGGTTAGGACTCCCTCCAGCTGGTTTTCTTCTGCCTCAAAGGATACTTTTTTATGCACCGCGAATCCCTCCTGTAGATTGGTCCATGCGCGTTAAACCTGTATATCTAAGGTTTATTTCCAGCTTGCGTGTATCCGGTGGCGGGAGAAAGCATTCTTGCAGTTCTCCAGCTTGAAGGAGAATAAGGAGAGAAAACCTGCCCAAACATGGAGCTGCTGTTGCGGCCTCGAGGTTTTAACCCGGGACCGGATCTGTTATAATAAAGCCGGACGTTAATTTTCTTGGAGCAGCGACACTGTTATTTTGCTCAGAACCAAGGAGGTTTAGCCAACGTGCCTAAATGGAGCAAGGAAAGGCCATGTAAATCTTGTCGCGCAAAGTCAGGAAGCCAGTTAAAATGTTCTAACTGCGGAACCCTGGGTTGTCTCCGGTGCTTTGGGGGGATTGGCCGGCGCTACTGTAATTTTTGCAAGAAGATGAGTGATATTGAAAAATTGCCTTGAAAAGTCCCCATGGCGGTCTACTTATGTTTTTGGGCTTCTTTTAACTGATCGATTTCGCTGATTCCCGTGACCTGATCCACCTTCATGATAAAGGCGATCCCTTTTCCTGCTTGATCCAGGTCAACGGCTTGCACGATCCTGTCCAGGACCTGCAGGGTCTTGCTGCGTTCAATCAGGGTTAAAATGATCTCCTTTTCCGGCTCGATGGTGATCCCGAAGAGTTTCGCCTGCTCATGGATTCCCGTACCCCGGCCAAACAAGATCGTGCCGCCCCGGGCGCCGGCTTGCTTGGTAGCTTCGATCACAGTTTCAGAATCCCCTTTATTTACGATGGTAACAATCAGGTCGTGCTGGATCACATCTTTTTCTTCCGTTTCCATCTCGGACAGCCTCCCTTCCTCGCTTTCTTCTTCTGCCAGTTGGCAAAGATGGCAGATGCCTGTAACGCCAGCCACATCGAGGACCATCGCCAGGCCATGCCGGGGTTTTTGCAGACTGCATGAATCGCACATGGAATGCAATACTTCTTCCGCGTCATCATCACAAACCAGGGTCAGGATGATTTCTTTTTCCGGCAGGAAAGAAATACCAAAAAACCGTTCCTTGTCGTGCACCCCGCTCCCCTGGCCCATCAATGTTGTGCCGCCCTCGGCACCGCACGTTTTTGACGCGCCCACGGCCTTGCGGGCTGCCCCCTTTTTCACAATGGTGACGATCAACTTGTAGTTTTTCAGCAAGCTAGTCTCCATCTTCTCGCTCCTTCCTGTCATAAAGAAATCCCAAGGTTAAAACCGTCAGAATAGGAGATAGCGCGACCAGCGCAATCATCCCGAATCCATCGAGCAAGGGATCGCGACCTTCGATGGCCGAGGCGACACCCAGGGCCATGGTCAAAATAAAGGTAACGGTCATGGGGCCGGTCGCCACCCCTCCGGAGTCGAAGGCGATCCCGACAAACGTGCGGTTGGAAAAGCACATGAGGATCAGGGCCAGGCCGTAACCGGGAATAATGAAGTACCAGAGGGGAATGCCGGTGAGGATGCGCCACATGGAAAGGGCAATGGAGATCGCGACTCCCAGCGACATGGTATAAAGGATGATTTGCTGTGAAATATAGCCGGCCGACGCCCGCTCCACCTCGTGCCCCATCACCCGCACGGCGGGTTCGGCAAAGGTGGCAGCCAGTCCCAGGACGAAGCCGATGGGCACCAGGATCCAGTTGTAAGACAGGTTCCCCAGCGTTTCACCCATGGCTTCTCCTGCAGGCAGAAAGCCCACGTAGACCCCCTGCAAAAACAAGGAGAGGCCCAGGAAAGCCAGCACGATCCCTTTAAAAATGGTGGTCAGCCTGCGCCGGGGCAGTTTTAAATAAACGAATTGGAAGAAGAGAAAGAACAGGAGCAGCGGGATCAGGGCCAGGAAGACCTCGTAGAGTCGACCGCCGAAACCGGCAAAAATTTGTATTTCCATTAACCGTAAAACACCCCCAGCAGCAACACGGCCAAGAGCGGCCCGATGGAAGCCAGCGCCACCAGGCCGAAGCCGTCAGTCGTTGCACGTTTTCCGCCCAGCACCGAGGCAACACCGACCCCCAGCGCAATGACAAACGGAACGGTCAAAGGCCCGGTCGTCACGCCCCCGGCGTCGAAGGAGATAGGCACAAACTGAGCAGGCGTGAACGCGGCAAGCAGGAAAACCAGGCCGTAGCCTGCACCCAGCAAATAGATCAGCGGGATATTAAAGATAATCCGTGCCATGGCCAGGCCGACAAAGACCGCCACCCCCAGGGCCACGGTGTAAATCAACAGGTTCCTGGAAATATCACCGCCGGAGACCAGGTCGACCTGGATGGCCAGGACCCGGACATCGGGCTCTGCGATCGTGACGACAAAACCGAAGAGGAAACCGAAAAAGATCACCAGCCAAATTTTTCCTTGCTGCGGCAAGACGGAACCGATGAGTTCCCCCACGGGCAGCAGGCCGATATTCACGCCCAGCAAGAAGAGGATCAACCCCGCCGTGACCATGATCACGCCGACAATAAACTGTCCGAAAACGATCCCGGGAAGCCGCATGATCACCAACTGCAACAGGATCACGACCAGGGTGACGGGGAAAACGGCCAGCAAAACTTCCTTGATTGTTTCTTTCAATGCTTGCATGAGTACCTCCGGCGTGCAGTCATGTGCATAAAAAACCACGAAAAGGGGGAAATATAAGTATGGCTGGAGCGTTTAGCCAGGTTTCGCTGCCGTTTCCCTGCAAGCTGGAAACAAGGGTTGATTCCCGGGCAAGCTTGTCCACCAGGACTGGAAATTCAGGGCTGGCAAAAAAGTTGCTCCGCTGTGATTATGATTCGCCAAAAAGAATCTTATTCCTGCTTACGACCCGGGGGTGCCGTGGAGAGGAAATGTTGCTCCGGTGTAGAAGTAGTCGAAAACGACAATATAATCATAAAAAAGTTCTTGTCGAAGTGCGCATTCTTGGTTTGATAAGCACCGGTTTGGGGGGTTGCGCAGCCCAAAATACGCTCAAGGGAGAAGATCATGGCACATCTAGAGAACCATAAAGAAGAAGTCTACCGGGCCCTGGCCGAGCGGTTGAATAAAAATCCCGTCGGCGCACCTGTGAATGAAACCCTGATGGCTATTTTGCATAAGCTTTACACGGCCGGGGAAGCGGAGCTGGGAAGCCGGTTTCCCCTGCTGCCGGCAACCCTGGAGCAGCTGGCGAACATGACCGGCATGGAAAAACTTGCATTGGCGGAGATCCTGGAGGAAATGGCCCAAAAAGGCCTGGTGCTCGATCTTTCCCGCCGGGAAGAAACCTATTACATGCTGGCCCCCATGGTCGTAGGTTTCTTTGAATACACTTTCATGCGTGCAGAAGAAGCCGGTTTGCCAGAGTTAGCAGAGCTGTTTGAGCAGTACATGCAGGACCGTTCCGTGCGGGAAGAGATGTTCGCGGGAGAGACCAAGATGTTCCGGGCCCTGGCCTACGAGCAGCTCTTGCCATTGGCCGTGGAGACAGAAGTGCTTGATTACGACAGGGCCTCGGAAATTATCAGGCAATCAGGAGGCGGAGCGCTGTCTACCTGTGCCTGCCGCCATAAGGCCCGGCACCTGGGGAAAGCCTGCAGCGCGCCGGAAGAGAACATCTGCACTTCCCTGGGGAGCGCCAGCGCCTGGCTGGTCAAAAGGGGCTTTGCCCGGGAAGCCAGCGTGGAGCAGCTCCTGGAAAACTTGCAGCGGGCCCAAGAAGCGGGGCTGGTGATCCTCTGTGATAATGTCCTGGGTAATCCCACGTTCATCTGCTATTGCTGTGGCTGCTGCTGCGGGGTGCTGCGAACATTGAATGAAAGTGACATCGCGGCGGTCCAGCCGGGCAATTATCTCCCCGAGGTGGATGCTTCCGCGTGCGATGGCTGTGCCATTTGCGTGGAAAGCTGCCATATCGAGGCAATTGATCTGCAAGAAAAAGCAGGACAGGACATACCGGTGATCTTGCATGAACGCTGTATCGGCTGCGGGGTCTGTGCCGCGGCCTGTCCATCCGATGCCCTGTGCATGGTAGCCCGACCCACCCGCCATGTCCCTCCCTCTACCAAGAAGGATCAGCTTTTTTCCATCGCCCGGGAGAAACACCGCCTGCCTTAGCCGCGGTGCCTGTATAAACCAGGGAGATACCTGATCAAGATCACCGGGATATGGCGCTTCACGATCAAAAGAGCGAACATGCTTTTATGGGCACAAGAGCATAGGTGCAATAAATTTGTATTTTCAGGAGATGCTGTGCGGGTTTGCCCCAGCGGTTTTGTGCGGATGCTTTTTGACAAAAAATCATGATATAATGGCGTTAAGAAGCGCGATTTCCCCGGTCCGTTGGGGAAAGCAGTTCAAGGTGATTGCCGTGCATGGAAAAGAAGCCCTTATGAAAAAAGTCCCTCTTGAAGTGAGGGCGATCATGGAGACGTTGGCGGCAGGCGGCTTCCAGTGCTACCTGGTGGGAGGCTGTGTCCGGGACCTTTTGCTCTTTCAGACCCCCACTGACTACGACTTTGTGACGGACCGTCTCCCGGAAGAGATCAAAGCCGCCGCGGCTGCAGCGGGCTGGAAGGCCTGGGAGCATGAAGTATCCTTCGGTATCGTTAATCTTGTCGTGGGAAATGCCAGCTATGAAGTGGCAACCATGCGGGCGGAAACATACGGAGCGGATCCTCATCGGCCGGAAAACGTGGAATTCCTGCAGGACATTATGCTCGATCTTTCCCGGAGAGATTTTACGATTAATGCCATGGCCCTGGACTTGCAGGGTGAGATCATTGATCCTTTTGACGGACGCCTGGATTTGGAAAAAAAACGAATTCGCAGTGTTGGGGAGGCCCGGGAGCGTTTCCTGGAAGATCCCCTGCGTTTAATGCGTGCCCCGAGACTTTCCGCTCGCACTGGTTTTGAGGTTGATCCTGCCCT
>PWRN01000046.1 GCA_003556225.1 Syntrophomonadaceae bacterium | reverse complement strand
TTGTCGTATTCATTAGATAGACAGGAGGATTTTACCTTGCAGAATATCACTTCTGTCATTGATGAAATCCAACAGGGAAATGAACAGCTGCGGGAGGAATTCATCTCCTCCCACAGGGAAAAGATCCGCCGCTATGCCTCTTATGTTTGCAAGCGGCAGCTGGACTGGCAGAACGACGATGAATTGAGCATTTCCCTGATCGCATTTAACAGGGGCATTGATAGTTTTGACCCCGGCCATGGCAAAGGTTTTTTCCCTTACGCCCGGTTCTTGATGAAAAACAGCTTGATTGATTACTTCAAAAGCCAGGGCAAAAAAGGGAATCCCCACACCGTGCCCCTGCCCATGGATGACGGAGAGTATGCAACTTCGCCATCCCTTGCTGCCGCGTCCCGGCAGGAATTTGAGCAAGAAATAAACAGGAGAGAAAGAGCCTACGAAATTGCTCTTTTCAAAGAGGTGTTGGGAGATTTTTCCCTGACCCTGCATGAACTGGTGGAATCCTCACCCCGGCACGGAGATACGCGCAAAGTATTGAAAGAGGCCGCCTGCCGGGTGGGAGCAGAAGCGGAACTGGTATCGCGTATTTACCGGGAGAAAAAACTCCCCATCAAAGAGATCCAGCTTTTGACCGGTTTAAAGAGGAAATCGCTGGAGAAATGGCGCCGCTACCTGTTGTCCCTGGTCATCGTTCGGACGTGCCCGGAACTGGAGGAATTGGGTGAATACCTTTGGGGAAAGGAGCCATCCCGCTAGAAATGAATAAAAAAGGTTTGGTCCTGGAAAGCACAAAAGAATATGTCTGCTTGTTAACCCCGGAGGGAGAATACCTGAAGATTTCTGCCCGGGGGAAACTGTACGAGATCGGCAGTGAGATCGAAATTGAAGGCACAGCGAAGCAGCAGCGCAGCCGCTGGCTCCGCCTGGGATCCCTGGCCGCCGGTCTGTTGCTTGTCGTGGGGCTGCTTTTTGCCCTGCAATCCTCTCCGACTGCGGCTCCGGCCGCGTACCTGGACCTGGATATCAACCCCAGCCTCTCCCTTTCCCTGGACGAAGCAGGGCTGGTGCTGGAAATTGCTCCCCTTAACCCGGATGGGGAAGACCTGCTGGCTCACTTCCGGCAGGAAAAGGAAGAGCTGACCGGCCAGGCTGTGCAGGCAGCCCTGGAGGGTATCCTGGACAAGTGCCTGGAGCTGGAGTACGTTTCCCTGGAAGATGAAAACTTCATTTTCATTTCCCTGGCGGCCCCCGAGGGGTATCTTTTAAGCAGCGAAGCAATCCAGCTTGCAGTGAGGCAACACGTGATGCACAGGGAGCTGGATGCGTACCTCAAGGTATCGACCTTCGGTTTGCAGGAGGCCGAAGAAGCCCGCGGGAAGAAAGTTTCCCTGAACGCCGTCCAGCTGCAGCAGCAGATGGCCCAGGATGATCAAAAAGATGTGCCAGAAAAGGATGATCCCGAAGGACCGCCAGGGCCGCCCCCGGCGGTGCAGGAACTCTTAAAGAGTATTCCGGCAGCCGACGTGTTATTCCAGGAGAACGAGTTTGTCGGCGGCCGTGAAAGTACACGGGCCAGCAGCGAAGAACGAGAAGAGCAGGAAAACGAGAATCAAGAAAAACCCCGGGAGGGCGGTCCTCCATCTGATGTGCCTCCTGATGTGCCTCCCCGGAACGAATCAATTGTTCCCCCTGCGCCCTCCAAGCCCGGGCCGCCTTCTGTCAATAAACCGGAGGGCGTTCCCGCTCCGCAGGAATTTTCTGAGGAAGGAGGGGATACAGAAGGGAAGAATGAGGGAAAGAATATTCCCTTCGACCCCTTTAAGAATTAAGCCAAAGTCATATCAATATATTAGAGCCCCGTTTTAAAACAAAATAAGAGATTAAAATGCTTAGCGCAACGGCTAACCATTTTTAAACAAGCAGACCTTGTTCAAAAGCACCCCCGGCGAGAAATGTCGGGGGTTTTCTGTTAGCTGGATACAGCCAAGAATAGACTGCAACGCAGTGTTTTGACGCTGGAGTAGCCGACATGCGACGCAACAAAAAATTGGTCAAAAGCACTGGTCCTATGGTAAAATAGGGTAGCAACTTAATCCGATTTTAACCTGCGCTGGCTTTATATTGAACCTCGACTTCAAAAAGAAAGTGAGGTGTTTTCGATGAAAGATTTTTGTGCGGCTTCCATCCAGGAAATCAATGCCGCTGAGCTCCAGCAAATGCTGGAAACGAAAAACAGTGCACCACCTTTACTGGTTGACGTTCGCCAACCTCAGGAATACCGGAATAGTCATATCCCGGGGGCTGTGCTCATTCCCCTGGGACAGTTGGAACTGCCGCACCCTGCCCTGGCAGATACCACCAGGCCCACAGTTGTCTACTGCCGTTCCGGGAGGAGAAGCATGGCGGGAGCCAAGCTCCTCTGTTCCATGGGGTTCCAGGATGTGAAAAGCCTCCAGGATGGCATTCTGGGCTGGCACTTTGAAACGCTTGCGGGCCCTCCAAAGCCTGTTCTTTCCAGCGAGAAGGTTAAATCCATCGAAGACATCATCATTGAAGCCCTGGGAAGAGAATGGCTGGCCCAGGGGTACTATCGAAAATGGTCTGCCCAGGCTGTAGAAGGGGCCATTTCCAGGTTGCTGGAAGAACTGATCTCCCGTGAAACAGCCCACCTCGAGGCGATTTATCATCGCTATGTCTCCTGGTGCAGGGAAAACGACACGGCTCCTTTGGCCCTGGAGCAGTTGAGGAACAAGGTGCCTCATTCGTTCGAGTTGAACCTGCCGGATATGCCTTTAGCTTCCCGAGAAGAGCTCCTGGAGATTGCTGTAGAAAAAGAATATGAAGCCTATAACTTCTACAAAACTTCGGCAGAGATGATCGATGATGCGGAATTCAAAGGACTACTGTTTGATCTTTCTTTCGAGGAAAGAACCCATGCCTCATCCTTGCTGCACTTATTGGCTGAACCGGAAAGTTAAGGGCAGCAATCCATCAAGGTTTATCTTGCTCTAAAGCAACGTGTGAAAAATTACAGAAGGATTTTCAGTTGCGAAGACGAACTAGTAAAGTATAGCTATCAGAAAGGAGGGTTATTCATGGCGACGGACGTAGGAGAAGTATATCTGTGCAACATTTGTGGCAACAAAGTAAAAGTGCTGGAAAATGGCGTAGGAGAACTTGTTTGCTGCGGTGAGCCGATGGAAAAGGTAGAATAGGATTGTTTCACAACCAAGCAATGATCCGCTGGCCCAAGCTCTCTTACCAGTTTTCCTCGAACCCTACAAAGCATCGATCAGCAGGTTTTTGCTTCAGTAAACGAATAACATGGAGC
>PWRN01000104.1 GCA_003556225.1 Syntrophomonadaceae bacterium | reverse complement strand
CGGCTTTCGCCAATGTGATCGCTGTCAAACCCGGCACGATCATCACAGGATGGGAGCAAGTCTCAGCGGGAGACTGCACCCGGGAGCATGACATCCTCCGGGTTGCTGTTTTGGAGCGTTACGGGAAAGGAGGAAGCGTCGGCCTTGGATTGGTGCGGGGTTTTGGTTTGCAGAGAGGCGCCCTGGCCAGCACGGTAGCCCATGACAGTCACAACCTGGTTGTCGTTGGCGCAGAGGAAAGGAGCATGGAGACAGCCGCCCGGCACCTGGCGAAGATCGGTGGGGGGATCGTTGTGGCCGAGGAAGCAAGGGTGGTGGCCGAACTGCCGCTTCCCGTGGGGGGGATCATGTCTTACGATGATGCGGCAGCGGTTGCAGGACAGCACAGCAGGTTGCAAGAACGGGCCACCCGCCTGGGCTGCCGTCTGCCGGCACCTTTTATGCAGATGTCTTTTTTAACGCTGGCCGTAATCCCCGCGCTAAAAATTACCGACAAAGGCCTCATCGATGTGCAAAGGACCTGTCGGGTTCCCCTTTGGCAGAGATCATGAAACTCGGCCAGCGTATTTGAAAAAGCCTTTGCTTACTGGAAGAAGGCGTATAATTCTTTGATCACGGCAGGCATCTTTTCAGCAACAAACTCGATTTCTTCCTCTGTATTCAACCAGGAGAAGCTGATCCGCACGGCTCCCTCCAGGATCTCCTGTTCCAGGCCCATGGCCCTTAAAACATGGCTGGGTTCTTTTGACCGGGCGTGGCAGGCGGAGCCGGTAGAGACAAAGATATGATATTCTTCCAGGGCATGCAGAATCACTTCGCCCTTCAAGCCCGGGAAAGAAACGTTGAGAATGTGTGGGGCGACGTGACTGCCTTCGGGTCCAATGATCCGGCATTGGGGGCATGCCTGCTGCAGGCGCGTGATCATTTTGTTCCGGTACCCGCGGATTCGATCTTGATCGCGGCAATAATGTTCCATACCCTGGCGTGCCGCCAGGGCCATCCCCAGGATGCCGGGAGTGTTCTCCGTTCCCGGGCGAATTTCTCCCTGCTGTCCGCCTCCACCGAAGAGGGGTTCTACCAGGAGACCTTCCCGTAAATAGAGGGCGCCAACCCCTTTGGGCCCGTGAAATTTATGGGCGCTCAAGCTCACCGCATCGATCATCAGTGCTTCCGGCGCCAGGGGAAGCTTGGTCATGGACTGGGCGGCGTCCACGTGAAATACAACCCCCGGGTTCTGATCCTTGACAACCCGGGCAAGCCGGGAAAGCGGCATGATCGCGCCGGTCTCATTGTTTGCGTGCATCACGCTGAGGAGCACCGTTTCGGGGGTAAGGGCTTCCATCACCGCATCGGGATCGACCAGGCCCCGGGCATCAGGAGAAACATAAGTGACCCGGAACCCCTCCTTTTCTAAGCGCTTGCAAGGTTCCAAGACCGAAGAGTGTTCAACGGCCGTGGTGACCAGGTGGTTGCCGCGGCGGCGATGGCGCCGGGCGATCCCCAGCACGGCCAGGTTATTGGATTCTGTTCCCCCGGAAGTGAAAAACAGGCTTTTTCCTTTAACTCCCAGCAGCTCCGCCAGTTCTTCCCGGGCGCCATGCAAGATCCGCTCGGCGGCAGTACCCTTGCGATGCAGGGAAGACGGATTGCCGTATTCTTCACCCATGATCCGCTTCATGTTCTCGACCACTTCGGGGTAAACCCGGGTTGTTGCGCTGTTATCCAGGTAAACTTCCTTGCTCGTACTCATCCGTTTTTGACCTGCCTTGGCAAAATATGATGGGTTTCCACCCGGCGGAGGCAATCGGCTATCAGGTTGTCCAGGTCGAGATGCCGTTCCTGCCTCTCCAGGTCTTCCAGGCGAGGCCGAATCACGGGATGACGAGGAACAAACAGGGTGCAGCAGTCATCGAAAGGCCGGATGGAGACCTCATAAGTATCGATCTTGCGGGCGGCAGCGATAATTTCCTCTTTATCAAATCCTACCAGGGGACGCAGCACCGGCATGGAGACAACGCTTTCTGTCGCCGTGATATTTTCTAATGTCTGGCTGGCAACTTGACCCAGGCTTTCCCCGGTAAAAAGCGCCTGGATGCGGTGGGCCTGGGCCAGTTTCTCCGCAATGCGAAACATCGCCCGGCGCATCAGCGTGATCAGCAGGGTTTCCGGGCAGCGGCTGCGCAGGGCTTTTTGAACTTCTGTAAACGGCGCCAGGTGCAGGGTTATTTTGCCCCCGTAAGCAGCCAGGATGCTGCATAAATCAAAGACCTTGTTGACCGCGCCTTCCCCGGTAAAGGGAGGGCTGTGGAAGTGGATGGCTTCCAGCCTAATCCCCCGCTTCAAGGCCATCCAGCCGGCCACGGGGCTGTCAATGCCTCCGGAGAGCAGCAGGAGCCCGCGGCCGGCGACCCCTGCGGGCATGCCGCCAGGGCCCGGGAACAGGCGGGAGTAGAGGAAGGCGCCTTCGTGTCGGATTTCCACGGAAATGGTCAGATCCGGATTATGCACATCCACCTGGACATTCCTTCCCCTTTCCAGCAGGTAGGCGCCTAGATCCTGGTTGAGCTCCGGGGTTGTCAGTTCGAAGTTTTTATGGGAGCGGCGGGCCTGGACTTTAAACGTTAAATTTTCACGAGGATCTTCTTCCAGCAGTTGAAGCGCCTGTCGGTTAATCTCCTGCATGTCCAGGGCAACCCGGTAGGCCGGACTGACGGAAACGATGCCGAAGATCTTTTGCAGCCGTTTAATGGCGGCATGCTGCAGTTCAGCTTCAATCTCGATGATATACCTTCCCCGGTGAAATTGCACGGAGAAGGGCTCCAGCCCTTTTAAGGCGTCCTTGATGTTAACCCGGAGTTGTTTTTCGAAGAAAGGGCGATTTTTCCCTTTTAGTGCAATTTCTCCGTACCGGACAAGGATGATCGTTTTCATGCTTCGCCTCCTGGTTCTGGGCAATATTGCCCGGAAAAAAGCCGGCAGCTTCAGGCCGCCGGCTTTGTTACCTGTCCTCGGAAAAGAGGTTAACTCTGGTCTTGAACGACCTCTTTAACTCCGGGCACCTCTTTTTTCAGGACCCTCTCTACCCCCTGCTTTAAGGTCATCGTGGCCATGGGACAGCTTCCACAGGCCCCTGTGAGCTTGACCTTGACAGTTCCATCCTCTTCTACTCCGAGAAGAACAACATCGCCGCCGTCGGCCTGTAGGGCGGGGCGAATTTTTTCCAGGGCAGCTTGCACTTGTTCCTTCATGGGCTCAAACCCTCCTTTTTGTTCAATCGACTCATATTATACCATAAAAGGAAGGGTGGAACCAAGAAATTTGCATGCCGGTTCAGGAAAAATG
>PWRN01000095.1 GCA_003556225.1 Syntrophomonadaceae bacterium | reverse complement strand
GGGAAAGGGCGAAAAGGGGTCAGGCTGCGGGGGACCAGCATGCGCATCATGCCCAGGCCGTACTCGATGGGCCAACCGGGACCCACGGGGCTGAGGGAGAAACCGAAGCGGTTCCATTCTGTATACATGAGTTTAACGGTGCCCGGAGCATCAAAGAGCTCACCGCGAAGCAGGGCCCGCATAAATATCAGCAGATCGCCGGTTGTACTGAAGGGATCTTTAAAGGAGGCCATGGCCTGAGGGATATCCAGTGGTTTTTCCTTATGCCAGAGAGAGGCAACGGGGGGAAAAGGGTCGGCCAAGGCTCTGTCCGGGTGGAAAGTATGCTGCAGGCCCAGGGGCTGGTAGAACATCTCCTTGAAAGCTTCATGAAGAGGCTGCCCGGTGATTTCCTCAATGATGGCGATCAGGAGCTGGTAATTCGTATCGGAGTAGCGAACCCGCTTCTGCTTCGCTTCCAGCGGTTGAGGGAGGAAAAAGGGAGAATTGACATCCCTGACAATCCCAAGAAGATCTTCCAAGGACCATGACATATCGCCCTGTGCAAGGATATTGTCGAAAAGGGTTTTTTCATTTTTCCTGCGGATGATGATGTAATCCGGCAGGCCTGACGAGTGGCCCAGGAGGTGCCGCAGGGTGATTTTTTCGGTGTAGTCCACACCCTTCAGCCGGTGCAAACCGTTGATGAGGTTCCCGGGCAGGTAAGCCGCCATGGATTGTTCGATAGAGATCCGTCCCTGTTCATGGAGCTTTAAGATGGCCGCAGCGATATACAGCTTCGTGACACTGGCAATCCAGAAAGGGGTTTCAGGCGTCATGGGTGTTCCATCCGGGCGGGCTATCCCTTCAGCTCCCGACCAGGTAAACGCTCCATCCAGACTCTCCACGGCTGCGACAGCATGTTTGATCTGCCTGCCTGTCGCCAGGCGCTGTAGGTGCTGCTGCAGGATTGTTTCCAACTCGCCTGGTTTGGCTGTTGATTTAGCCGTGTTTCTTGTCCCATCCGTCGTCATGATCCACCTCCTTATGCCCCATCCCTGATTTCCTTTATCTCCCGCTTTTAACGCCAATAAACCCTTTAAGCTTGTATTCACCATCCCCAAGGAGGAATTGATCATAAAGATGATCCAGGTTTATCTCATCTACTTTCATCTGGCACTTTTTGAAAATAGCCATCCACTGGTCATACGAAAATAAACCAAGGGTATGCACCTCGTGATGAATGCTTAATTCACCATCCTGGCGGATCAAATAGACGATGGCCGCTTCATAGGTGCTGTCAGACACGATCTGGTTATTTTCAAACACCGTCAGATGAAGGTTTCCTTTTTCACCGGTGTAGGCAAAATTATTCTCCCTGAAATCTTCTTTCGTATGGGCAACGACAAGCAATACGCCTTCATTTTCCACGTGACGCACGGCATTCATCATCGTTTTTTTCAAATCCTCAAGGGTGGTCATGTACGCGATAGAATCTGGAATGACTACCACATCAAATTTTCTGTTTAGATCGCTTGTTCTCATGTCACCCGTTACATAGGTTACTTCCGGATTTCTTTTCTTCGCCAGAGCGAGCATTCCTTTGCTTATGTCCACCCCTGTAACCGAAAAATGCTCCTTGAAATGAAAATCATGCCCACCCGCACCACAACCCAGGTGCAGCATCGTTACGGTTTTGCCAAATATTCGATTTCGAATGGCCTCAACATAGGTAAGCGCCTCTTTTTCATGAACTTCAGGAGGAGCCAGGATGTCAGCAGTCCAGGCAAGTTCATTGTATGCCATCCAATTCACTTGAAATCACCTCTTACCTCCACTATAATAAGTGCCTCCTGTGAACACCAACAACTCCCCAAAGCATAGGCATTTCCTCATTACTTTGTCATGAATTAGACTTGCATTGTCCTTCCCGAGATAACAACCCTTCTTATAACTCATGAACTCATGGGGTATCTCAGGCAATGTATCTAAATAATTGGCCATCATTTTTTATACCGATTCCCGGTATTTGCGTAAATCAGGAAAGCGATGATTACGACTGTGAATACTAGCCAGCTAAATGTAATCATCCAGGCTGCGTCCAAAATCTCCCCCAAAACGGCAATGAGTAATATGCCCGCCAGGACCGTCACCCGGTCAAAAGCCAAAACATCCTTTCCCCGACCAACCATCCAACTGTCTAGTTGTTTTTCTACGCTTCCTCCAACTCGCCGTACTTTACCCGGATAACCTTGTCCAGGACCTCATTGTTGAGATCGCCCAACGCCTCCGCGAAGTCAAGCAGCACCGCATTGCTGGTGCCCGGCTTAGCCCGAATTGGCTGAAAAAACTGGCTTGTTATTTTTAGTTTCCTGCTGCAATGTGGACTGCAACACCTATGGGTTTATTTTGCTTTTTTATTGTTTGTTTTAGTTGACTCATCTTTTCACTTGCAGTATACTGTTATAGAGCGCATTAATTGTTAACAGAGGTGATCTCATGGCTGAAAGCAAAGAACTTCTAACAGCACAGGCACTGGCAAATGCCTTGGGACTTTCCGTGGAAACTATCTGGAAGTACACCAGGGAGAATAAAATACCCTACATAGAGCTGGGCAGCAGGCAATACCGTTACGTTCTTCAGAATGTAATTCAAGCCCTTTCTAGTTCAAGCAGTGCACTAGCCAGAGAAAATTCTGCCCAATACCAATCCGGCGACAATAAGCCCTTTACCTACCAGGACTACCTGCAGTTGCCGGATGAACCCGGTTACCGCTATGAAGTGCTTGAAGGCATCCTGGTAAAGGACCCGTCACCCAATGTAATGCACCAACGCGTTTCCCGCAGGCTCCAACGGATCCTGGAAGATTATTTTTGGAGCGTTGATCCTGATGGAGAAGTATTTGACGCCCCCCTGGACACAACTTTCGGCGAAATGAATGTAGTCCAGCCGGATCTTTTCTACATCTCCGGAGAGCAGAAAAATATCATCCGGGAGGCCCGTATTGACGGATCTCCTACACTGATCGTCGAAATCCTTTCCCCCTCCAGCCGCCGCAAAGACCGGCTGCAAAAAATGCGTATTTACCAAAGAGCCCAGGTCCAACATTACTGGATCGTGGACCCTGAGGAAAAAACCCTGGAATGCTTTGCCCTGCGGGAGGGAACATATGCAGTGGTAGCCAACGGGATGGACGAAGATAAGGTCGAACACCCTGATTTTGTAGGGCTCACAATTCCGCTTAAAGAGGTCTATAGAACTATGTAAACACACCCAAGAATAGCACCAAAAAGAGCTGTCCAAAGATAAGCAGCCGTTCACGGAAAGCTTTAAATTTTAAGTCTTGCCCCAGCGGTATTTTCTATTTTGGCGCAG
>PWRN01000003.1 GCA_003556225.1 Syntrophomonadaceae bacterium | reverse complement strand
TGTCAAAGACCAATATTTACTCTTGACTATTCATAGCACGTCTTTTGCAAGATCGGCTCTGCTATCCTTGCTTGATTCAGGTGAAAGATTTCGCCCAACCCGCTCTTTGTCGGTCCCATCTACCTAAAAAAGCCTGAACGGGTGGAAGCCTTAGCGTACGTACTGCTTATCGCGCTGCTGATCTTCGGCATCCTGGAACGCCGGGTCCGGGAAGCGATGAAGCAAGAAACAGAACCCCTGGTCCTCCAGGGCAAGGTAGAGACTTTTAAACCCACCGGGAAACGGATCCTGGAATTCTTGGAGACGGTGCTGGTGATGACGACGGATGACCCGTACCGCCGGGCTTTCTCCAGCCGTTACAAGGTGCCCCGGGTCTTGAAGCTGGCCGGATTCGGGCCGGATATCTACCTGAATATCCGCGATGGCCCGGGAAATATTCCATAAATTAACTGCAGAATTTTTGTGGCAAAGGGTGTTGAAAGCACGTTATAACTAAAGAATTGGGAACATTTCTTATATATTTATGAGCACTAACGATGATAAGATTGAATTAGATTTTTGGAAGCGATGATCGAATTATGAAAGAGGAAGTAGATGAGACCGCCTGAGCTGTTGGTGACTGGTTTACCCTTCAGTGCAATCTGGCAACTTCCTTGACCTATACATCAGGGGATGAATCAGCAGCCAGGGAACCAAGCCATGCCTTATATGACTGTAAAATAGGGTCATTAAGAGGACAATGACGTGGGAGGGGAAGGTAAGATGAGAAGTATAAAATCATATTTAACCATCATTTTATTTTTTGCCTTAGTTGCAGCAATTACATCAGGATGTGAAACCATCATTGAAGAAGTCGAAGAAATGAATGATACCCTCGAAGAAGCTCAAGATATTGAAAAAATTGTGGAAGTTGACGAGATTGAAGAAGCCGAGGGCACTGCAGAACATGTCGAAGCTGTTGTTTCACTTCAACAGCATGCTACAGAAGCAGGCATTGAGACTCTCTCCGCAGGAGGCACAGCAGCTGATGCCGCCATTACCGTCGCGGCAGTTTTGACTGTGGTTGAGCCATACTTTTCCAGTGTGCTTGGCGGGGGTACATGGGCTTTGTATTACAATGCAGAGACCAGTGAGGTCACTAGCCTTGATGGAGTGGGACCCGTGGGGAGCAATGCAACTGTTCAAGATTATGCAGACAGAGCAGGCCAGCACGGAATTCACCAGTCTGTTGTCCCTGGTGCCTGGGATGGCTGGATGCTCTGGCTTGAAGAGTATGGCACTTTAGACCTGGATGAAATCCTGATCCCGGCCATCAGAATAGCTAGGGAAGGTTATCCAGTAAGCAATTCCATGTCCACCTGGCTTAACAGGCAGTCTCAATTTATACCAGGCAGGCCTGATACGGCCAGCATCTATATGCCGCAAGGGAGGCTGCTCCAGGAGGGTGACACTGCGTACCAAAACGACCTTGCCGATACTTTTGAAGCCCTTGTCAATGCTTATAATAGCATGGTTGATGAGGGAAGAAGTCAAGCAGTCCAAGCTGCCAGAGATTATTATTACCGGGGGCCACTTGCTGAAGCTATTATAGAGTTTTCAGACAGAAATGGCGGTTACCTTACTCTGGATGATTTCCATAATTTTGAGGCTAAGATCGTAGAGCCTATTTCCATTCAATATAATGAGGAGCTAGAGGTATTTCAAAACCCACCTAATAGCCAGGGGATTACCATGCTTCTTGCTTTAAATACTCTAAAAGGCTATGACTTTTTAGAACTTGGCCCTGATGATCCTGATTCTGTACACTTACAGGTAGAGGCGCTAAAACTTGCTTTTGCCGATAGATATTATCATATAGGGGATCCAGAACGGGTAGAAATTCCGATAATGGAGTTATTATCAGACGAATATGCGAGCAAACAACGTGAGCGTATAGACGCGGAAACTGCAATGAGATGGCCTATCGCTGATGGACTGGCAGAAGTAAATGATTTAAACAATACCACAACCTTTCACATTGTCGATAAATATGGAAATGCTGCTGCCGTTACCACAAGCCTTGGAGCCCAGTTTATGGTTGTAGGCGAGACAGGTATCCATATAAATAATAGAATGCGCATGATATCTCTTGAAGACGGTAACCCTAATCAGCTCACTCCAGGCTATAAGGTGCGGCATACATCTAATCCTTATCTGGTATTAGAAAACGACAAACCATATATTCTTGGAGGAAATATAGGAGTTGACAATCAACCACAGGGTCAGCTTCAACAGTTCATGCATATTGTTGAATTCGGTCTTAGCGCCCAGGAAGCTGTAGAAAGGCCAAGGTTTGCCAGTACAGCTTTTCCAGCCGGGACTTATCCCTATGGGGTTGACAATACCTTGCGTATGGAGGAGGATTTTCCGACAGGATTGTTAAATGAACTCAGATCCAAGGGACATCATGTAACTACCGGTGGTGCTTTTGGAGTTGCATGCATTATTGTAATAGAAGGTGATGGCTTAAACGCACAGACTGGTGCCGATCCAAGGGTCGACACTTCGTACGGTCTAGTAAATCCAGGTCAGGATTGATGCGATATTGGAGAAAGAAAAAAAAGAAAAGGAATGGCCGAAATTTTATTGGGTGATTTTTGTATTGAAAAATAAGAAATATATTACTGCATAATGGGGATCGTGCTAATTGAATTGTAGGGATCCTTTCGGATAATATTCAAACATAAGATCCCGCTGGAAAGGTGATGATGGAAGAATGCAAAAACAAATGGAAAATATGAAAAATGCGCAAGATGTGGTTGGAATGCCTGCAACTGAACCGGGCTGTGAAATGATTGAAACTCAGATGAAGAAGCTGCTTGGGAAACGCCTGGTTACTTCCGATGGCACCCTTGTCGGTACAGTGATTGATTTTTCATTCAGCACGGGAAACGGGGAGCTTATTCACCTCTACCTGATACTTCAGAACACATGGGAATACCTTGAACTGCCGGTGACATTAGTGGATGATTTTGGAGACGACACCATCGTTGTCTCGGGGAACTATCTGGACCATTCCATAAAGATTTATTTTATGAAGAGGGAACAGCTATCTCATGTAAAGGTGAAAAAGTTGCTGAAGAATAGTTAAGTCTTCTCTTGCACTTGCTTCTTTGCACCTGCTTCTTTGCACAAGGGGCAAAGGAAGACTTGTTTTGAAAGGAGGGAGGCTAAAAAGATGTGGACCATTGTGATTATACTTTTTATTCTGTGGCTCCTTGGTATGATTACCGCTTATACTTTAGGTGGACTATTACATGTTCTTTTGGTTATAGCGATTATTATAACATTAGTAAGAATAATTCAAGGGAGAAGAGTAGTTTAGATGGGGG
>PWRN01000059.1 GCA_003556225.1 Syntrophomonadaceae bacterium | reverse complement strand
TACTGAAAAATATTGTCCAGAAGGGGATGGGCATCTCCGCCACGCCCAAGAGATAGTTGCCCAAAGGAGCGTAAAGGACCAGCATGGTTAACGAGTTAATCGCAACCAGCACCAGGGTTAACCCCATAAAACCTTTCGCCAGGTAGCTGAAGACCAGCACCATGGCCGTGCATGGGGCAATACCCAGCAAGATCATCCCGGCCATGTATTCCCCGGCCAGCTGTGGGTCCAAGTAAGGGGCCCAGATCACCCGGAAAAACAGCCAGGCAAAGAAAAACATGGTAAAGGGTTTGATCCCCCAGTTGATGATCAGGGTTAATACTACAGCCCGGGGGGCTTTTACCGCGTTTACCACCTCGCTGAAATCGATCTGCAGCATGATGGGATACATCATGGCAAAAAGCAAAATAGCGATAGGAATATTGACCTGGTAAACCTGGATTTCGCTCAAGGCCTGGGCAACACCGGGTATAACGCGGCCCAGTCCGATACCGACCAGGATGCAAAGGGCCACCCAGAGAGACAAGTACTTATGAAAAAAACTGAGTTGATATTCCTTGTTATCCGTCATAAACACCCTCCTTAACTGTAATAAGAAGAAAATGATTAAGCTAAACCGCTTCAAATCTACATATTTAAGTATTTAAATTATAAATTTATACCATTTCCCTGTCAAGCCTGAAAGGACATCCCGGTATTTAATTTGATTATGACAAGGCTCTCCCTGGTTCACTCTCGATCATTCTTGCGGTTTCGCCTCTTGACTGGCTTTCCCCGTTTGTCGGATCTTCACGGTGATTCCTTCCGCCAATTAATCCATACTTTGCGGCGATGAAGAGAAAAATCAGCAAGAGGAGAAAGGTGATCACGCTGGCCAGGATACGCCCCTTGATCAGCGTGCTGCGCTGCTTGAAATCCATTCCACCTCACCCCCGAGCCGTATTTGGCCTGCATTTTCTATAAGTTCTTTCAGTTGCAGGAATCTCCTTCATAACAACGCATGCCAACACTTTTTTTATCTTTACCCTGGCACGGGTGGTTTACAATATGGCCCCCCAGAACTCTTAATTCATGAAACATGTGTTTGCATTTTTTTAGCACCGGCGGTATAATCTAGAACACACATTCTAGGTCCGGGTGGTCGCATTGTCCAAAGTCATCATGCTCACCGACATGGAATCCTTCTTCGCCAGTGTAGAGGTTGCCAAAAATCCCTCTTTGCAGGGCAGGCCCGTGGTCGTCTGCGGCGATCCCCAGCGCCGGCACGGCATCGTGCTGGCCGCATCCAGGGAGGCCAAGGCCTTTGGAGTTAAAACAGGGATGGTGGCCGGCCAGGGCAGCAGGCTCTGCCCGCACGCTGTTTTCATTCGTCCCCACATGCAGGACTACCTGGATGTCTCCTTGAAGATTACCGGCATCCTGCACGGGTTCAGCGATCGCATTGCCCCCTATTCCATCGATGAACAGTTCCTGGACGTGACAGGATGCGAGAAGCTCTTTGGCTCCCCGGAAGAGATGGCGCAAAGGATCATCGAAGAAATTTGGCGCCAAACGAGGGTCAGGGGACGCGTCGGGATCGGGGAAAACCCCCTGCAGGCCAAGATGGCCTGCGATAACTTCGCCAAGAAAAACAAAACGGGTATTTTTCGGCTGTCCGGCGGTAACTACGCCCGACTGACCTGGCCTCTTCCCATCCGCTGCCTTTTCGGCGTAGGCGTGCGCATGGAACGAAACTTTTTCAACATCGGGGTGACGAAAATCGGTCACCTGGCCGGATTAACGAGGGAAGACCTGGCGCGCCGCTGGGGGATCAACGGAGAAGTCTTGTGGCAAAACGCCCACGGGTTCGACGCCTCCAGGATTGAAGCGCCCGCGGGTTACGAAGATCGCAAGGGCGTGGGGAACATGGTTACACTCCCCCGGGATTACCGCAAAAAACATGAAATTGAAGTTGTTCTCTTGGAAATAACCGAAGAAGTTTGCCGCCGTGCGCGGCGTATGGGTAAAGTGGGATGGGTTGCCAACGTGTACTGCCGGGGAGCGGATTTTGATGTTCCCACGGGTTTTTCCCGGCAGATGCGCATGCCCGAGCCCACGGCGGCAGCCATGGATGTTTACCCCCGGGTGCTGAAAATATTTTACACCCACTGGGATTACCGGCCGGTCCGCACCCTGGGGGTAACCCTCTCGGGATTGATAGATTTTGCCGACTACCAGCTCTCTTTAACGGAAAACCGGGAAAAGAAAATCGCCCTGAACCGGGCGATGGATATCATTCGTGCCCGCTACGGGGCGACAAGCCTTTTCAGGCTGTCTTCCCTGGAAAGCGGCGGGATGCTTTTTGACAGGGCCTCCAAGATCGGCGGACACGAGGCCTAGGCGGAACTTCCATTAAAGCAGACGGGCGATCTCGAAACCTTCCTGGATGGCTTCGGTGATCTTCCGCGGTTCGGCGGCGTCACCAATCACATGCAGTTCTTTTACCTGATCCCGCAAAGGCACTTCCAGGAGGTTGACCGACCGGGCACCCACGGCCAGGATGACCGCGTCAGCGGGAATAACCGCGGCGTTCCCGTCTTTTTCCACGACCACCCCTTTTTCGTTCACCTCTACGACCCGGGACTGGTCCTTGGCCTTGATCCCCATCCTGCGAATATGCTTCAAAACCACCCAGCGGGTGGTGATCCCCAGGTCTTTGCCCAGGCCTTTGAACTGTTCCACGATGGTCACGTTCTTGATGCCCCGGTTGAGGAGCGCCTTCAACGTTTCAAGAGATTCAGCATCGTTTTCCATGAGAAATTTAAGGTTTTCGTCATTGATCGTGCCGATCTGAGCGACGGCCAGGGCCGCTTCGCAGCCCACGGACCCCCCTCCGACAACGACCACATTTTTCCCCAGGGGCACTTTTTGAGCAAGGGCTTCCCGGGCTGAGATCACACCCCAGGCCCGGTTAACAGGAAAGGGCGGCTCCAGGGGAAGCGATCCCGTCGCCAGGATCACTGCTTCGGGGTTAAACTCGGTGATCTTTTCCACCGTGGCTTCCTGGAGGAGCGCTACCATCACGCCGCGTGCCTTTAATTCCTCCTGGTAGTAATCCAGCAGGGAGAGAAACTCTTGTTTCCCGGGCGCGCTGGCTGCATAGTGGAGCTGGCCTCCCAGCTTTGCATCTTTCTCCCAGAGCGTCACGTGGTGACCCCTGGCGGCAGCGGTGCAGGCGGCTTCCATGCCCGCCGGGCCTCCCCCCACAACCAGCACCCGGCGAGGGGTAGCGGCAGGGGTCACCTGAACTTCAGATTCCCGTCCGGCCACGGGGTTCACCGTGCAGTGCACGGCGCGCGCGGAAAAGACCATATCCATGCATCCCTGGTTGCAGGCGATACATTTCCGGATGGATCCGGGCAAACCGGCTTTCACCTTGTGGGGAAGTTGGGGGTCAGCCAACAGGGGACGCCCGAAGTTGATCATATCGGCCTGGCCGTTGCGGAGAATTGCTTCGGCGACTTCCGGGTCGTTAATGCGGTTGCTGGCGATCACGGGAACGTCGACCGCTTCCTTGATCCCCTGGGCCAGGTAAGCAAACCCTCCCCGGGGAAGGTCCCCGGTGGTCTGGGGCACCCGTGTTTCGTGCCACCCACCGGTGACATTGATACCGTGCACACCTGCTTCCTCCAGTTTCCGGGCAAACAGGGCAGCCTCCTGGTTCGTACTACCCCCGGGCATGAAATCGTGCCCCGACAAGCGAACCAGCAGCGTAAAATCATCGCCCGTTTCCCGGCGTATCCGCTTGACCACCTCCACCCCAAAGCGGCAGCGATTTTCAAACGTACCTCCATATTCATCCGTTCTCTGGTTGGTCAGGGGTGATAAAAACTGACAGATGAGGTAGCCGGCGCTGGCAATAATCTCCACGGCATCGAACCCTGCAATCCGGGCCCGCCCTGCCGCTGCAGCAAAACTTTCCATCACTTTCTCGATATCCTCCAGGGTCATCTCCCGGGGTTCTTCCCGGGTCAGCCGTGAAGCGATAGGCGAAGGGGCAATGGCCTGTTTACCTGTCATGATGGAAAAGGCATAGCGGCCGGCATGGTAGAGCTGCGCCGCCACGGCGGCATTGCCCCCTTTTACCGCCGCGGCAAGCTGCTGCAGGCCGGGCAGGTACTTGTCATCGTTTAAACCAATGAACCCGGCGCCCCCACCGAAATCGTCAATGGTGCAACCGCCCACCGTGATCAGGGCTGCGCCTCCCTCGGCCCGGGTCCTGTAGTACGCGATCAGCCGTTCATTCACGAAACCATCCGGCGTATAGGCGTGATGCATGGCCGGCATGGCCATGCGGTTTTTCAAGTCCAGATTTCCAATTTGCATGGGTTCCAAAAGCAGCATCGCAATACTCCTCTCCTCTTGAAAATATTGATATCCTAAATGATCACCCGCCGCTGCGAACATGCTTGATCGAACTGGCGCTGCCGGGCTTCGCAACAAACACCGTCTTCAGCGGTTCAATCACCCGGATGATGAATCACCCGGATGATGAATCCAGCTGCACTGGACCAAAGTTTCGGCTATGTGCAGGAATCTGATCGAGCCAGGTATAATATAATGTGACAATGAAAGATAATCAGGTTTTGCAGCCGTTTCCCTGCCTGCCCTTAGCAAACATTGGACTTTCCTGCATCAAAAGGCGCGCAGGGGTTTCAGCAAAGCCACCTCAAACTATTTGAGCGAAAGTAGCGAGGAAACCACCATGCTCATTAAAATCTTTGCCGCCGTTTTTGCCGTTTACGAGTGCTATAAAATGCTGCATGCTGGCGCGTACATCGCTGTGATAAAAAAAGCCAAGACAGCGCACACGCCCGATGAAACCACCAGCTTACTGGCAGATCCCTTTTTACGAAAGATCCTGCTGATTGAGATCGCCTATATTATTTTTGCCATCGTGCTCTTGTTTACAGCGTACTGGTATTTTACGGTTATCCTCTTTTCCATCAGCCTGTTTTTGTTTGCCCTAAACCCGGAAGGACGTCTGATCCACCTGTTGTTAATCACGGGTTCGGCGGTCTGCGCCATCATCCTCTTGACCATCATCTGGGCTTGAACTTCTCAGCCCTTAACTCCACTTGTCGCGCTTTTCTCTTGTATCCTTTCTCCCGTGTTTATGATGATCCTTGCCTCTTCTCTCCTCACGGCCGGCCTTAGGCGACTTGTGCTTCCAGGAAGGAAACTTCGGCCCTGTGCTGCTCGCCTGGTATCCCCTTGTTTTTTTCCTGGACAGGGGGGCTTCCTCTGTCAGGCGCACCGGGGTGCTATCGGGTTCCCTGGTCAGAACCTTCAAAGCCGCACACAGCAAGGTCACCGAGTCATTTTCCTCTAAAAGCGACTGGGCAAACGCTTTGTATTCACCTAAATCTTCCGACTCGGCAACTTGAATGATTTTCTCTGCAGTCAAGCGCTGCTGCCCTTCCAGGGCCTGACTCATTGTCGGCGCAGTTTGATGGATGATCCTTCTTTTTGTCATCGTTTCAATTAACTTTAAATGTTCCAATTCCCGGGCAGTGACAAAGGTCAAAGCGACACCCGCTTTCCCCAGTCGTCCCGTGCGTCCAATGCGGTGAACATAGCTTTCCGGATCCTGGGGAATATCAAAATTATAGATATGGGTCACGTCTCCGATATCCAGGCCCCGGGCGGCCACATCCGTGGCAACAAGGATCTCTGTAAATCCCCGCTTGAAACTATTCATCACGCTGTCTCGACGGGCCTGGGTCAGATCCCCGTGGATCCCTTCCGCAGAATAGCCCCGGTTATTCAGCGCTTCGTGGAGTTCATCAACCCGTCTCTTGGTACGGCCAAACACAATGGCCCGCTCTGGAGCATGCATATCCAGGACCCGGCAGAGGATATCGAATTTTTGTCTTTCTTGGATCTCCATGTAATACTGTTCCGTGCTGGGAACCGTCATTTCCCGAGACTTCACGCGAATGGTCTCCGGGTCTTTTAAAAACTTCCGGGCCAGTTCTTGAATGGGTTTGGGCATGGTTGCCGAAAAAAGCAGCGTTTGCCGGTCTTCGGGAACTTCCTTCAGGATGGTCTCAATATCTTCAATGAACCCCATGTTGAGCATTTCATCGGCTTCGTCGAGGACGACGGTGGAAACCTGCATGAGACGCAGGGTTTTCCTGCGCATGTGATCCATCAGGCGCCCGGGTGTGCCCACGATGATCTGCGGCCGGTTTTTTAAGGCCCTGATCTGCCTGTTTATGTCCTGCCCCCCGTAGATGGGCAGGGCGCGGATTCCTTTTACCTGGCCGATGGTATTTAATTCCTCGGCCACCTGGACAGCCAGCTCCCGGGTCGGGGTCACGACAAGGCCCTCTATTTTTCCCCTCCCGGTTCCAATCTTTTCGATCATGGGAATTCCGAAGGCAGCTGTCTTGCCTGTTCCCGTTTGAGCCTGGCCGATAAGATCGCGCCCGGCGATGGCAGGCGGGATCGCCAGCTCCTGGATGGGCGTGGTTGTCTCAAAACCCATGCTGAATACAGCCTGCAGCAGCGGCTGGCTCAAACCCATTTCTTCAAAAATCGGCATCGATTTTCAATCTCCTTTGCTTAAATTTTTTCCGTAAAAACAAGGACACTTCCGGCAAAGCCGAAAATGCCCTTTTGGACTCCATCAATTTATCTTGTCTTAAAGGCGAACGACGTTGGCCGCTTGCGGGCCGCGATTGCCTTCAACAACTTCAAATTGAACTTCTTGCCCTTCATCCAGGGACTTGAATCCTTCTCCTTCAATCGCAGAGTAGTGTACAAACACATCTCGACCTTCGTCACTCTCAATAAATCCGTACCCTTTTTCTGCACTAAACCATTTTACTTTTCCATCCATCTGACTAATAGGCCTCCTCTTGAGGTTAAAATTTGAGTCAAAAGCGGAATAAACGTGGAGCACCTTACGTCCTTGCTGTGAACAGAGGCCTAAAGATGATGCAGTTCCATTCGCGACTTTTCAACACAAAATTTATTATACCACAGATCAACGAAATATGCAAGCAAATTTTACAAAACAGTGTCTTCAAGCGTAGTGAACAGCGAACAGCAAGCGACAAAAATCGGGATGAATTCTCTATCCACAACGGGGTCAACCTTCCTTTTCCAAGGGTTCACCATAACCAGCAATCTCCGTGTGTCTCAGTTTTCTGTTTCAACTACAATGGATGAAACCCTGCTATCTTCATCAGCAGGGCTGCGCTGAGGGTCCAGGACAACCAGGTCTCCTTCATCCAGACCCGCAAGAATGGCAACTTCCTGCCGGGTTTCCAGGCCGGTGCTAACCGTGCGCAGGCGCAGCCGTTCGTTTTCAACTACCAGCAGGGCATCTTCGCCCTGATAGGTAAAAAGAGCCGTTTTCGGTACGACCAACATCCCGTGTTGTTCTTCCGTGGTAAATTCCACGTGGAGCCTGTAGCCGGGAGCAATCTGCACACCTGCCGGGAGGTTAGGGATGAGGGTCACCTTGACCCGCTCCTCTTCCAACCCCAGGGGCGAATAGCTTTTTTCTGCGAAAGGAGCAATCTCCACCACTTCCCCCGGGAAAGGAATCTCTTTGTCCCGAAGTTCCAGCACCAGGTTCACCGCCATACCCGGCGCCATATCGTAGATATCCCGGGTAAGCACCCTGACTTCCACCCGCAAATCCTCTTCTTGCAGCAGTCTCAAGAGGTAAGCCTGGGGCCCGGTGATCTCTCCTTCCCTGGCATTAACCTGGGAAACCACCCCGCTGATGGGCGCCGTGAGGCGATAATAGTTTAACTGGTACTGGAACAGGTCCAGCTGGGCCTGGAGCGCTTTTCTTTGCGCTTCGATCACTTCACTGCTGCCCCGGGGAGGCCGGTAGGATTCGAATAAAACCTGCAGGGCCTTTTCTTGCTGCGCCAGGTTAAGCTCTGCCTGTCTTACCAGCTCTTCCGCCTGCGTGTATTCTGCTTCGAGAAAAACCTGTAGAGCGTGCTCTTGCTGGGCGAGATAATTCTCTGCTTGTGACAGGACATCCTGGGCCTGTTCATAGTCTACCCGGGAAGCGATCTCCGCCTGGTAGAGCTGTTCTACCCTGTTGTAGTTTCTTTCCGCCGCGGCCAAACGTTCCGCCGCTTCTTTTACTCCGATTTCATAGCTTTCCACGTAGAGGCTTTCCATTCTATCCAGGTTGCGGGACGCCGCCGCCAGGTTTGCTTCTGCCTCCGCAATGCGAATTTTATAGCTTTCTTCTTGGGCGGGGCCAGGCTTCTCCTCCAACTGCAGCCTTTCCCCTTCCAGCCTGTCCAACTGGGCCCGCAGCGCTTCCATGGAATAAATCATTTCCGCATCATCCAGGACGGCCAGGAGCTCACCCCGGTCCACCCGGTCACCTACCTGGACCAAAAGCTCTTGCACACGAGCAGGTTGCAGCGAAACCACCGTGCGCTCGTGCTGCGGGACAACGAAACCTTCTTCCGTGAAACTCCGCTTGAGGGTGGTCAGCTCTGCCCTAGTAACTTCCACTTCCGGGGCCTGCAGGTACTGGGATAAGCCAAATCCCGCCGCGGCCAGCAAAACCAGCACAATCAAGATGATCTTCCATTTTCTTTGCAACAACAACGCCTCCTCGGAAAAACCTAATTTCCTTTCCGGTTAGTTTTCTTAACGTGGCTATCCAGCTTGCCCGAAAATATATCCTTGCTTCCCTGCTTGCAGGGAAGCAAAAGCTAAGCCTGGTTAGGATTCATCGCCTCATCTTTATATCCTCTTACTCTCTCGTTTTCAAGACCTCGATCAGGCTCAATTTTTCGATGCGGCTGAAGACAAACCGCTGGGCCAGCCAGATCGATAGGGATGTAATGAGCAAACCCATGAACAAGGATTCTCCTGATACTTCTGCAGGCAGGCTGTACAGGTCCGTGCTCATCTCCCGGGCTAAACCCCACTGCATCAGCTGGGCCAGGGGCATCCCGGCAGCCAGGGCAAATATGCTCACAAACCACTGTTCAAAGCTGATCACGGAAAAAACCTCTCGCGGGGTCATCCCCAGGACCATCATGGAGGCAAGTTCCCGGCTGCGCTCCGACAGCACGATGAAGCTGGAGCTGTAGATAATGGCAAAGCAGATAATCACCCCGATAAAAACGTAGATATAAATCATGCTGCCAAATGTTTCCATTAGTTCACGCGCCTGCTTGACCCGCTCTTCTCCGCTGTCAATTCCGGCGACCATGTCGCTTTCCCGAAAGCGGTCACGAAGGTCAGTAAGACCGCCGGAACCCTTGATACCATTTGTTCCCACCCCATCGCCCGCCTGGGAAAAGGCCAGCATAAACGACGTGGCCAAATCCCCCTGGGCCAGGATTTCTTCCACCTCGGAGATTTCCATGTAGGCGTTCATGCCCAGATATTGAGGGATCGTCTGCACCACCTGGACCGGGTAAACATCGTTTTCGAAGCGGAGCAAGGGACTGTCCAGCTCCAGGGTTGAACCGGGAGAAACATCCAGTTTTTCTGCCAGGCGTTGCGAGAGAATCACCCCATTTTCCGGCGGTTCAACCCGGCTGCCGTTCTTGTCCAGGATATTGTACAACCTGCTCTCCCGGTGAATTCCCAACAGCAAAACATCTTCTTTCCGCCACCGGTGCGAAAGGGATACCGGCACTTCCAGCAGGGGCTCGCTCCTGGTTATTCCGGGAATATGCTGCAGCTCACTTTCCACCTTGTTTCGATCCAGGGGCGCATTCAAAAGCATTTTGGCATCATAGGTTTCCACCCGCTCAAACTGGTAGAAAACTAACTTGTCGATCATCTCGTTCATCGACCAGGTCATGGCCACCACGGCGCTGCTGATGGTAATTCCCAAAAAGATAAAGAATGTCCGGCCCCGGTTCCGGGAGAGATTCCTTACGGCCATCATCCCCTGGATGGTCAGCATTCCCCAGAAAAATCCCACCCGCTCCAGGAGCGTTTTCCGCATGACAGGGGGGGCCGGCGGGCGCATGGCCTCGGCGGGCTTTAACTTTAGAGCTTGTTTGCTCCCGTGGTAACCGGAAAAAAGAAAGACGGCCAGCGAGAGCAGCAAGCCCAACAGCAGATAGTAGAGGGAAATCCCCTCGAACACTTCCGGAACGTTAAAAAATTCCAACAAAAGGGAAGTCAGGGAGTGCGCCAGCCACAAGCCCAGGATCCCCCCCGCCAACCCGCCCACGGTTCCTACAACCAGGGCGTAGGAGAGATAATGCATGGTGATCTCCGTATCCGTGTAACCAAAAGCCTTCAATATGCCGATCTGCCCGCGCTGCTGCTCCACCAGCCGTTTGAGCATAATGTAGAGGATTACCCCGGCTACCAGCAAAAAAAGCATGGGCAGCGCGCGGGACATGTTTTGGATCTGCGTAATCTCTTCCGTCAATACCAGGTGGCTGACCTGGTCCTCCCTGGGGTAGATGGTTCTCAAGCCATAGCCTTCCAACTCGGGTTCCAGTCGATTCTTTACCCGCTCAAAATCTGCCCAAGGTTCCAGTGTAAAAACCAGGTCGTTTACCCGCCCCCGGGTCTCGGGGAAGAGTCTTTCCATGTCTTCCTGGGGCAGAAAGGCGATGCCGAATCGTTCCGGATCGGGGTAGATCTCTTTAAAATCTCGCAAGGCGTAGGTAAATTCAGGGCTCATGCCCACGCCAACCAGGGTTAGTTCATGGAGCCTCCCCCCGGCGATCACGTCCAGACCCTGGTTGAGCCGCAGCCGGTTGGCTGCAAAGAACTGGTTATCGACCCAGGCCTGCAGCTCTCCCGAAGTTAATGCCTCACCCTGCAGGAGCAGGACATCGTTGACTCTCCGGGCTTCTTCCAGGTCCAGGGAAACAAGCCTGAGATAAACCCCTTCGGCCCGGCGAGGATCATGCACCCGCACCTCTTTCACTGTGCGACCGGTGACCCGGGCAATCCCATCCATGCCGGAAAGGCCTTCAACATCACTGCGAGGCATGGACTCCAGTTCAATAAAACCATGGGCAAAATTCTGATCCCGGTAAAAAGATTCCTTGGAAAAACTCAAGTTATTGCTTGCGATGGAAAAGGCCGTAAACACCGCGAGCCCGATCAGCACCAGCACCAGGCAGGCCAGGTAAGATCCCTTGTTGCTCATGATGTCGCGGAACATTTTCCTCCAGAGCATTACCAGCGCACCTTTTCAGCGGGAATCGGTTGGTCATTGCGTTCCACCCGGTCGATCATGCCGTCTTTCATGTAAATGACCCGGTCTGCCATTTGACTGATCACCGTATTGTGGGTGATGAGCACCACGGTTTTTTCGTAGTTTTGGCAAAATGCCTGCAGGATCTTCAACACCTGGACACCCGAGGCGAGATCCAGGGAACCCGTCGGTTCATCGCACAAGAGCATGGTCGGATTTTTCGCCAGCCCCCGGGCGATCGCCACGCGCTGCTGTTCTCCTCCCGAAAGCTGGGAAGGAAAGTGGTCCCGCCGGTCGCTTAACCCCACCTGCTCCAGCAGATCCTCGATCTTTAAGGGATCTTTCGCGATCTGGACAGAAAGGTTGATGTTCTCATAGGCCGTCAAATTTGGCATGAGGTTATAGAATTGAAAAATGAAGCCGACGTCATTGCGGCGGTACTGGGTAAGTTCCCGCCCGTTGGCGCTGTGCAGCGCCAGGCTGCCGTAATAAAGCTCCCCTTCCGTCGGCGTGTCCATGCCCCCGATGATATTAAGCAGCGTGCTTTTCCCGGATCCGCTGGGGCCCAGCACAACCACCAGTTCTTTTTCATCAAGGGAGAAGTTCACGCCCCGCAGGGCATGAACGGTAACTTCTCCCATGTGATAGATTTTTTTTACATTCTTCGCCACGATCAAGGAATTTGCCATGGGCAGCTCTCTTTCCAGGCAGCATTGATGTTCCCTGTGAACTTCAATTCATTATACCAGCGGGAACAGGGTTTATCAATGTCATAAAAACTCATCGAACAGGGAAAAGAAGAAGGTTTCGTCGACCCGGGCATCTCCAACGAAGCCGTGCTCTTCTACCTGGAAGTCTTTAAGAAAGCCGTTTACCAGCCGGCATTCCTGGCGGATGAAAATAAGGCGACACGCCAGGGCTTAACCCGTCTTTTTTTCTACGGTTTGATGGGCAAGCCGACAACATCAGATTGCCGGAGTACATCGGAATGACCGCCGAAGTTTCCATGCGGCGGTCATTCCCCGCTAAACTCATTGCTGCTCAAAGCTGCGGATGCCAATAATCACTCTTGATGCGATTTAGAATGTCGCGAACAATTTTGTCCAGCAAGAGAAATTTAATTTTCTGCTCACTTTGCGTACAGGATTAATTATTAATGCTGGAAAAATTAACGGAAGACAATGGACTCCAGCACAAACTCCATAAACTGTTCATCTTCTCCCGCACCTTCCAGGACATTCCAACCCAGCAGCATCATGGAATCCCCAAAGTCGGCAAACCGGAATTCCATGGTATAATCCCCTGCTCCTGCATCGGAAGGATCTCTCCCCTGGATTTCCATGGTATACAAATCCGCCGCTTTGCCTCCCACCGTGCCCGTGCGATTGTCGGTCCGGGTGACGTTCCAGCCCGGAACATCATGGCCTGTTAAAGCAGACTGCAGATCCGCATCCATAGAAAATTGAAAGGGAATCAGGGGCGTGATCAGGTACATTCCCATGAAATCCAGCATCTCGGCCGGCATCTCTTCTCCGCCCAACACCGCCTGCTTAACTTCCCCACTGCTGTCTATCCACAGGGACACCTCTTCCCCTTCCATTTCCATGGAGATCACGTCCGTGGAAACCCCATCGACCGTTTCACTGCCCTGGTAGACGTAATGGAAAAGGCCCCCGTCAATTTTCCAGGTCATCTCCTGCACCATGTTTACCAGGTCCGTTACGCTTTCCAGGTAGATCCAATCATTAAAATTTTCTCCTGCGTCCACATCCCCGTCTGCAACATCAGCTTCCTCAATCGGGTCTTCTTCCCGTTCAACGGCGGATTCATCGCTTCCGGTATCCGGCGCGGTGTCATCGGGGCCGCCACATCCCACCGCGATGGTTCCGATCAGCAGGGCCAGGATCATCAATACCCAAAACCACCTTGTTTCCCTCAACGTGACCCCTCCATGTACATCTTGATCCGCTGCATGAATATCTCGCCTGTCAACATTTTCTTATTGATCTTGTTCCGGAAGCCGCTGATCATCGGTCGGTTCTTCAGGAGCAGGCTGCTCCGGAACAGGTGGCGGCGATGCAGCAGGTGGCTTCGTCGGGGAGGCCCCTGCCGTCTGACCAGCTTCTTCGTATTTTATGACCTGGGTGTTTGCCCAGGTATCCCCGATCCGGCGCCCCTTGGGTTCGTTGATGACCTTCAAGAGTTCGATAATCAGAATGACCAAACCGAGAATGGGCGCCACGATCCAGCCCAGCACGGGAATGATCATCACGGCCACGGGAATGGCAAAAATCACGTTCCGCCTGGCAGAGACAGTAAAATCGGCCTTCATATCGCCTTCTGTAATAACCTGCAGCTTCATAACTTTTTTACCGATACTTTGGCCCTCAAACAAGCCATCCTTTAACAACATGTAGACCGCGCCGATGATCGCGCCGAGGATCGGGATAAAGCCGATAATGTATGACATGACACCATCGATCACAGCGGCAAGCACCCGGTTTCCGACGTCTGCCTTGGGATAATCCTTCATGGCAAAAAACCTCCTCTTTAAAATGATATCAATTCCATGAAAGCCTCAGGGATCAAGCTCTCCCCTCTGGCAGGCTGCTTCACCTCCCTTACAAACAAGGATACTATGTATTAAACCGATCATCTATGATACAAAAGTATTATTTTCTTACCGCATTACTGCACGACTACCACCTTTTGACGCCCAGGCCTTGTTTTCTTTTTTACAGACATTTTAAGACATTACCCGAACGGGGTTGATCGCTCATAATCCGGTTCATCGAGGACCATGTGGCAGGCGACCTGGTGCCCCCGGGAGAATTCTTTTAACACCGGTTTTTCTGAACTGCAGAAGGTTCTGGCATATTGGCAGCGGGTATGGAAATTACACCCGCCGGGCGGATTGGCGGGACTGGGCACGTCCCCTTTCAAGATGATCCGCTCTTTTTTTCGAAAGGGATCCATGACCGGGACCGCCGAGAGCAAAGCCTGGGAATAGGGATGCAGGGGATTGCTGTAAAACTCATTTTTGAACGATTCCTCCACCAGGGAACCCAGGTACATCACCCCGATTCGATCCGCCATATGTTTAACGACGCTCAAGTCGTGAGAAATAAAAAGAAAGGTCAGGCCAAATTGTTTTTGCAGTTTCTTGAGCAGGTTGACGATCTGGGACTGGATGGAAACATCCAGGGCGGAGATGGGTTCGTCGGCAACAATGAACCGCGGTTCCAGGACCAGGGCCCGGGCAATCCCGATCCGCTGCCGCTGCCCCCCGGAAAATTCGTGGGGGTAGCGTCGATAGTGGTACGAAGCCAGCCCGCATACTTCCAGGATGTGCTCCACTTTTTCGCGCCGCGCTGCCCCCCGGGCGATACCGTGAACCTCCAGGGCTTCACCAATGGCCTCGCCAACGGTCATGCGGGGATTGAGCGAACTGTACGGATCCTGGAAAATGAGCTGCATTTCTCTTCGCATCTCGCGCAGTGCTGCCCGGTCCAGGCTCAAGATGTCCTGCCCCTGGAAGTAGACCTGACCCGCTGTGGGATGGAGCATTCTCAAGATCGTATGGCCGGCCGTCGTTTTTCCACAACCGGACTCCCCTACCAGTGCATAGACCTCTCCGGGGAATATTTCCAGGCTGACATCATCGACTGCCCGCACATAGCTCAAGACACGGGAAAAAACACCCGCCTTGACCGGGTAATATTTTTTTAGACCTTCCACGCGGAGCATCGGTTCATGTTCGTTCATGCAATAACTCCTTACCGCCATTGCCATGATTGGACCGGCTAAACAGCCAGCACCGGACCCGATGGCCGGGCTTCACCTCGATGATTTCGGGCATTTCTTGACAGCATATCTCCATGGCATGAACACATCGCGGGTTGAAATAGCAGCCCGAGGGCATATCCAGGGGGTTCGGCACAACCCCGGGAATAAAATCGAGCACATCCTTTTCATCTTCCAGTTTGGGTTTGGATTTGATCAACCCCACCGTGTAAGGATGCAGCGGTTCACGAAAAATTGAAGCGATATCCGCATCCTCCACCACTTTTCCTGCATACATGACCACGACATGATCCGCCATCTCGGCGACAACGCCCAGGTCATGGGTAATAAAAATGATGGCCGTATTGATTTGTTGCTTCAGGTCTCGCATGAGCTCCAGGATCTGGGCCTGGATGGTGACGTCCAGGGCCGTTGTGGGTTCATCGGCAATGAGCAAACTCGGGTTGCAGGAGAGGGCCATGGCAATCATGGCTCGCTGTCGCATGCCCCCGCTTAGCTGGTGGGGGTAATCCCTGATCACTTCCTGCGGCCGGGGAATGCCCACCAACTTGAGCATATCCACGGCTTTCTCCCAGCTGGCCGCCTGATCAAGCCCCTGGTGCAGGTGGATGGTTTCACTTACCTGGTCGCCGATGCGGTATACCGGGTTGAGAGAAGTCATCGGTTCTTGGAAGATCATGGCGATTTCATTTCCCCTGATCCTGCGCATTTCCCGCTCTGTCAGTTTTAGTAAATCTTTGCCCTTAAACAGGATGCTGCCGCCCTGGATCTTCCCCGGTGGATACATGATCAGCCGCATAATACTCAGGGAAACCACGCTTTTGCCGCAGCCGGACTCGCCAACCAGGCCCAACACTTCCCCGGGTCGCACATCAAAAGAAACGCCATCCACGGCATGAATCACGGTATCTCCCGTATAAAAATGCGTTTTTAAATCTCTTACCTGGAGCAGGTATTCCATGGATTCACCTCTTAGCGGGATTTCCTGAACTTCGGATCCAGCGCGTCGCGCAGGCCGTCGCCCACCAGGTTAAACCCCAGCACCATGAGCAGGATGGCCAAACCGGGGTACGTGGTTAAGTGATGGGCCACCCGGATGTACTCCCTGCCCTTACTCAACATGGCCCCCCACTCCGGGTTGGGGGGTTGGGCGCCCAGGCCCAAAAATCCAAGACCGGCGGCCCATAGAATGGCCGTGGCGATCTGGAATGTCGACTGCACGATGATCGGTCCCAGGCAGTTGGGCAAAATATGTCGGATGATAATCCGGGTGTTCCCAATACCCAGGGCCCTGGCCGCCGCCACGTAACCCTCTTCCTTGACAGAAAGCACGGATCCACGCACCAGCCTGGTATAGATAGGAATGGAAGCAACTCCCACGGCGATCATCACGTTTTCCACGCCCACTCCCAGGATCGTCACCACCACGATCGCCAGGAGGATGCCGGGAAACGCAATCAAAATATCGATAAGCCGCTGCATGAACAGGTCAAACTTTCCACCATAGAACCCGGAAAGGGCGCCCAGGGGTACGCCCACCACCAGCCCGATAGATACGGAGATTAAGCCGATGGCCAGGGAAATGCGGGACCCGAAAAGAATCCGGGAAAAGGAGTCGCGGCCCAGTTCATCTGTACCCAGGATATGCTCGGCAGAAGGCTTTTCCAGGGCCCTCCCTAAGTTCGAGTCTGTAGGATCATAAGGCGCCAGCAGGGGAGCAAAAACCGCACAAATCAAAAAAACGGCCAGCACAATAAGCCCAACCATGGCCCCGCGATTCCGGCGCAAATGCATCAAAACCTGGCGAAATTCCGTGTCCCTTTTCAGCTCTTCTCTTCGGCAGGTGGATACGGGTTCACTCAAGGCTACTCCGCCTCCTTTGACCCGTAGCTGATCCGGGGGTCCAAAAAGGCATAGATGACATCGACAAGCAGGTTAATCATTACAAAGGTTACAGCCAGCAGCAAAACGGCTCCCTGGACCACGGGATAATCCCGCCTCAGGATCGATTCAACCATTAGCCGGCCAATTCCCGGCCAGGAAAAAACCGTCTCTACCAGCACGGCACCGCCCAGCAGGGTGCCGAACTGCAGACCCATCACGGTGACGACAGGGATGAGGGCATTCTTCAAGGCATGCTTGTAGGTAACCACCCGCTCAGCCAAGCCCTTGGAACGAGCCGTCGTGATGTAATCCTGCCTGAGCACGTCCAGCATACTGGAGCGGGTTATCCGGGCAATGAGGGCGGCCGTGGCTAATCCCAGGGTTAAAGAAGGTAAAATCAAGTGCTTGAAAGTACCCATTTGTCCCGAGGGCAACCAGCCAAGCCGGACAGCGAAAAGCAGCTGAAACATGATCCCCAGCCAGAAAACCGGGGCCGCTACGCCAACCAGGGCACCTACCATGCTGGAATAATCAAAGATGGAATACCGCTTGGTAGCCGAGATGATTCCCGCACTCATACCCACAACCGTAGCAACAAACATGGCGGCCAGGGACAAGATCACCGTGTTGGGGAAACGCTCTCTCAGTTCAGTGACCACCGGCCTGCGGCTGAAAGTCGACCTGCCCAGGTCACCCTGGAGCAGGTTGCTCATGTACACGTAGTACTGGACATGCAGGCCCTCGTCCAGCAGCATCTCCCGCCGGACCTGCTCGATGTGTTGTGGGGTCGCGTGCACTCCGGCGATAGCCCTGGCAGGATCGCCGGGGATAAAGCGGATGATCGCGAAGACAAGGATGGAAACCCCAAGTAATACTGGAATGGCAAGCATCAACCTTTTAAAAATATACCCGAGCAAGTTACGCACCCCCGGCCGTTAAACAAGCAGCACTCCTGGAATATGAAAATAAAAGATAAAGAAGAGGGCAGGGGGCCAGAATGAATCTGTCTCATATTTCCCCCTGCCCCTAAGCACTCTTGTGGTATCTAAAGGACTTCTTTCAACCTACTCGATCCAGGCATTCCAGGCGGAGACATTTTCCAAGGGATGGTGGATCAATCCTTTTACATTGGATCGTTCCCCGTTCACCTGTCCTTCGTCATACAGGAACAGCCAGGGGGCATCATCCCAGATGATCTCGATAGCCTGGCGGTAGAGATCCTCGCGGACATCCCTGTCAGGTGTCACCCGCGCTTCATCGAGCAGGGCATCCACTTCGTCATTGGCGTAGTAGGAAACGTTGTTCCGGGGCGGCCACTGGGTAGAGTGGAAGAGGGCGTAGAGGCCGTAGTCCGCATCCAGGGTCACGGTTCCCCAACCCAGCATATAGATATCATGCTCTGCCTCATCCGGCGGAACAATCACCGTGTCCAGGTAGGTTCCCCAGTCGTACGTTGTCAGGCTGGCATCAATTCCGACATCCTGCAGCATGGCCTGGACTGCTTCGGTAACGGTCGCATCCTGGGGATATCTTCCCGTGGGATGGAAAAGCTCCATTTCAAACCCGTCCGGGTAGCCGGCATCGGCTAATAGTTCCCTGGCCTTGTCCGGGTCATATTCGTACGGACCTGTTTGGGTATAACCGAAAATGGCCGGAACAATCGGCGCAGAAGAAGGTTCGCCCACACCGCTGAAGATGGTGTTGATCAAGGCGTCTTTATCCACGGCATGATTCAACGCCTGCCTGACCCGGGCATCCTGGAAGATCTCCCGCTCCAGGTTAAAACCCATGTAGATCACGCGCACGCTGGTCTGATGCACCACGTCAATATCCGCCTCTGCATCGAGGCGATCAATATCGGTGGGAGGTACGGCCATGATCGCATGCGCCTCTCCGGTTTCCAGCATGATCACCCGGGAGCCCGCTTCAGGCACAAACTTGAAGGTGACCGAGTTCAGCATCGGCACATCACCCCAGTAATCCTCATTGCGCTCCATGACGATCTGGTTGCCGCGGTCCCAGGACGCATACTTAAAGGGACCGGTGCCGACCGGGGCCTCTACAAATTCCCCTGCATCCAGGGCTTCCAGGGAGGCGGGGCTGTGCATGCCGATAAAGGAATGGGAAAGGTGGGAGGCAATGGGCGCGAAAATATTGTTCAGGTTGATCTGGACCGTATACTCATCCACGACTTCCACGTCAGAAACTTCACCCAGCAGGAAAGCAAAAACCGCCGCATTATCCGGGTCGTCAACACCCATAAACCGGTCCAGGTTGTACTTCACGGCTTCGGCATTAAAAGGTGTGCCATCGTGGAACTGTACGCCTTCACGCAGCTGGAGAATCCATGACATGCCATCTTCTGCAGGTTCCCATGACTCAGCGAGTGCGGGCTGCAGCGCACCGTCCACGTCCAGGTAGATCAAATTCTCCACCATGTGTTCGGCGATGGTGGCCGCCGGTGCAGACATCATTTTTAACGGATCCAAATTCTCCGGTTCCGCGCCGATGGCAATCACCAGGTCCTGGTTATCAGGATCTACGTCTACCGGTTCACCGTTGTCCACGTCATAGGGATCCGGGTCCGGTTCAGGTGCACACCCATAGGCAAAAACACTCACCATCATGGCCAGCACAAGTAAAACTAACAGCGACTTTCTCATTAAGGTTGACCCCCTTGTCTTGTAATGCAAATTTTCCCTTGTTCCTGCTGTTTTCTCGCTCCGGGAATCACCTCCCTTGAACCGAATGTACTGAGTATTTTTATTATTCGACAGCGCCTTTAAATAACCTTCACTGTTTAAAAAAAATAGCCTGCCGGGATTGACTTTCCTTCTATCATGATTTATGTTATCTATATACGATATCGCATATTGATATAAAGGTGGGCGCAAGTTATGTCGAGTATATTAAGAAAACTGTTCCTGGGTTTCATGCAGGTACACATTCTCTATCATGCACAGCAAGAACCTATCTACGGGGTGTACATGATGGAAGAACTGAAAAGTCACGGGTACGACATCAGTGCCGGCACGCTTTATCCCCTGCTGCACCGCATGGCTTCTGCCGGCCTTTTAGCAAAGGAAGACCGGTTAGTTGAGGGGAAAATACGCAAGTATTATCTCATTACCCCACAGGGAGAAATCGTGCTGGAGGAAGCCCGGGCGAAAGCAGAGGAACTGGTCGATGAACTCAGGGAAAAATAATGGCTTTGTTTTCTTCCATGTTCAGGCAGATTTCCAAAGGAGAGAATGTTATGTTTTGCTTACGCGGCGTCCGCTACAAGAATATCCTTCAGATCGATGAGCTGGAGATCGAGGCCGGACAAATTACCTGCATCCTGGGAGAGAGCGGAAGCGGCAAAACAACCCTGCTTAAACTCCTCAACCACCTGGTTAGCTGCGACCAGGGAACGGTCCACTACAAGGGGCAGGATGTGAAGGTGCTGGATGCCGTGGCGCTGAGAAGAAAAGTTGTCATGCTGCCACAGACCCCGCTACTTTTTCCCGGCACGATTAAAAAAAACTTGCTGATCGGTCTCCTGTTTTCCAAAAAGGAACCCCTTGCTGATGCAGCCCTGCTTCAACTGCTGGAGGAAGTGGGATTGAAAAAAGGATTGGACGAAGATGCAGGCACACTGTCAGGAGGAGAAAAGCAGCGGCTGGCGCTGAGCAGGATCATGCTGATGGATCCGGAAGCGATTCTTCTCGATGAACCCACTTCCGCCCTGGACGATGATACCGGGGACAAGATCATGGAATATGTCAGCCGCTACGTGAAAAGCAAGGGCAAAACGCTGGTCATGGTTACCCATAACAAGATCATCGCCAAAAATTTTGGGGAAGTCATTGTCACGATTAGCGGCGGCAACGTTAAGCAGATTGAGAAGGAGGGTGCAATCAAATGAGTGAAATCGTGGAAATAGGCCCATGGCGTTTGCTTTCAGCTTATTTCTTTTTACTGCTGCTGTTGTCTTTCATCAAGGGACAGTCAATCGGCAAGGAGAAAGAAATCCTGGTTTCCGCTTTGCGGATGACCGTGCAATTGATTCTCATGGGATACGTGCTGGTTTATATCTTTGCTCAGAACTGTCTTTCCGTTACCCTGCTCGTCTTCTTTATCATGGTTTTTTTTGCCATCCGGAATATTTTTGGAAGGGTCAAGGTACCGGTAAAAAAGCGGCTGCGCCGGGTCATTATGCTTTCCATGGTTGCAGGGACGAGCCTGACCATTTTCTACTTTTTTGCTGCTGGTGATCCACATCGAACCCTGGTATGAGCCGCGATACTTTATCCCCATTGCAGGGATGATTATCGGCAACTCCATGACAGGCGTCTCCCTGGGAACCGAGCGCTTGATCGGCGAGATGAAAACCAAAAAAGAGCTCATCGAAGGCGCATTAATGCTGGGCGCCACGCCGAAAGATGCAGTCCTGGAGATCATCAAGGACACCTTTACATCCGCCATCATGCCAACGATCAATTCCATGGTCGGGATGGGCATCATTTTTCTACCCGGGATGATGACGGGGCAAATCTTATCCGGCGTTTCACCCATGATCGCCATCGAATACCAGATCGCCATTATGCTGGGCATCGTTGGCAGCGTATCCATCACCGTTTTTATACTAACACGCCTGGGTTACCTGACATTTTTTAACCGCTTCAGCCAGCTGGAGGAATAGCGTTGCTTCACTGCTTTGACAATCCGGCCTCTTGCAACCAGGCCTCAATTTCCCGCTTTTTGGGTACCCGGCCGCTGCACTTGATCTCACCATCCATGATCAATGCAGGCAAAGACGCAACGCCCAGGTTGATTATTTTTTCCCTGTCGTGAACCTTTTCCACGGAAACCGCCAAATCCATTTCAGCCAGGATATTATACAGCATCTGTTCAAGGGTCGAGCAAACCCTGCAGGTTTGCGATCCCAGCAGCTTGACCTCCATACACCTCATCTCCTCATCCAGAAAGATAAAAAGGAGGCAGAAAACAATGCCGTGCTCTCTGCCTCCATATTTGTAACCCTCGTGCTTTTTTCGCTTATTTTAAAATCGCCGCCAGGTCTTCTTCGGGTGAAGCAATGGGCTGGATGTTGAAGTTTTTCACCAGGACATCCAACACGTTGGGCGAGATGAATGCAGGCAGGCTGGGCCCCAGGCGGATATCTTTGATCCCCAGGTGCAGCAACGTCAACAAGATGGCCACCGCTTTTTGCTCATACCAGGAGAGCACCATGGAGAGCGGCAGGTCATTGACCCCACACTCAAAAGCGTTAGCCAGGGCCACGGCGATCTGGATGGCCGAATAGGCATCGTTGCACTGCCCCACATCCAGCAGCCGGGGAATGCCCCCGATATCGCCCAGTTTCTTATCGAAGAAACGGAACTTGCCACAAGCCAGGGTTAGCACCACGGTATTTTCCGGCACCTTTTCCACGAATTCGGTGTAATAGTTGCGCCCCGGCTTGGCACCGTCGCAGCCGGCCACCAGGAAGAAATGCTTGATGTCGCCGTTTTTCACGGCGGCAATAACCTTGTCGGCCACACCCATGACGGCATTGCGGCCAAAGCCTACCATGACGCTGCCCTTATCCTCGTCTTCCGGGAATCCGGGCAGGGCCAGGGCCCGTTCGATGACAGGAGCAAATTGGCCGTTTTCCACGTGGGTGGCACCCGGCCAGCCCACGAGCCCCGTCGTAAAAATGTTTTCCAGGTAGCTGTCCTTTGGCTGCTGGATGCAGTTGGTCGTCATCAAGATCGCCCCGGGAAAAGCGGCGAATTCTTTTTTCTGGTTTTGCCAGGCCGTTCCGTAGTGACCGTAGAAATGGTCGTATTTCTTCAGTTCCGGATAACCGTGGGCCGGGAGCATTTCCCCGTGGGAGTAGACATAAATATCCTTATCCCGGGTCTGTTCCAGGAGGTTTTTCAGGTCGATCAGGTCGTGTCCGGAAACCAGGATGCATTTCCCTTTTTTATGGCCCAGGGGCACTTCCGTGGGAACCGGGTGGCCAAAGGTTTCCGTATGCCCGGCATCCAGCAGCTCCATGGTGAGGAGGTTTACCTCCCCGCAGCGCAACACCAGCTTCAGCCAGTCTTCCAGGCCCAGGCTTTTGTCGGTCAACGCGGAAAGGCCTTCGTGGATAAAGGCAAATACCCGGTCGTCCTCCTTGCCCAGCAGGTAGGCGTGATCGGCGTAAGCAGATACCCCTTTGATCCCGAAGAGCAGGGTCTGCTGCAGCGACTGGATATCCGCTTCAGCACTGGGATCCGAAGCGATACCGACCTCTTCGCCCTGCCGGATGAGCCCGTTTAAATCCCCCGCAGGTTGAAAGTTTGCGGAAGGATCGGCGAAATCTACATTGCCTCCGGCTTCAGCTACCTTGTTTTTTAAGCGCGCTGTCAGATCAGCGCACTGCTTGATCAGTTTTTCAAAATCCGCTGCATCGAAGTTCACGTTGGTCAGGGTGGAAAACATGCCCCTGACGGTAAATACATTGACCTCCGGGTCTATCACCCCTTTTTTCCGTCCTTCATGGGCATAGAGAGACAACCCCTTAATGGCGTGGATTAAAAGATCCTGGAGCGCGGCAACTTCCGGTGGTTTACCACATACCCCTCTTACTGTACATCCCTGCCCTTTCGCCGTCTGTTCACACTGGTTACAAAACATCTCTATCCACTCCTTTTACATATTGATGATCTTATTCGCCCGGATTAAACCTATCCCCACTGATAAATCCCCGCGATCCTGCAGTTCTTTTCCGGAAGATGACACCTCCTTTGAGGAAATAGGCTATTTTGGACCCTTTTTATCTATTTTTGGTTAAAGCAACAGGCCCTGGCTTTTTCCGGGGCAGCCAACGCCTGTGGATAGTTGCGCATAATTTTTCATCGCTCGTTGAGGATTTCTTGCAGCGACTCCCTGCTTAATTCTGTCTTCATGGCATTTTGTGCCCGCCACAAAATTCGCCTGATGGGACAAAAGGACTCTTTTTCACAGTGCTGGCCTTCCGCCAAACATGGATTAATGGCCAAGGGACCCTCCACGGCCTCAATGATATCGGCCACGGTGATCTGGTCGGCCGGTAAATTTAAACGAACTCCACCTTGGGCACCCCGCTGGGTAGCCAGCAGCCCTCCCCGCGCCAGCAGCTGGATGGTCTTTTTCAAAAAAACTTCAGGGACCTCCTGCCGTTGAGATATTTCCTGGGTGCGCAGCGTCTGCCCAAAAGGAAGGCGCGCCAGTTCCAACATAGTCTTAATGGCATATTCTGATTGGCGGGTAATCTGCATGAATCGTCCCAGCTTTCCTTTTCTGTTTAAAAAGGCAGGGCGTAATTTAGACTAATTATATCTTATATGACTTCATTATGCAACCCCTCTTAGAAAAATCCTTCCTGTAAAAATTGTAATTCTCCCCCCATTGGTTTATAGTAGACCTAGCCGCCAGGGGGAGGGATACCTGCTTGTTAAAACCCATCGTAACCGCAAAAAATTTGACCAAGACGTATGGAAATATCCAGGCCGTAAAGAACATTGACTTCGTCATTTTCCCCGGGCAGTGCTTTGGCATTTTGGGGCCCAACGGGGCGGGGAAAACCACCACCGTGGCCATGCTCTACTGCTTCTTGCCCCTCACCACAGGAAAGCTGGAAGTATTAGGCATGGACGTGACGCGTGATCAGCGTGAAATCAAAAAACGTTTGGGCATCGTCCCCCAGGAAAATAACCTGGACCAGGAATTAACGGTCATTGAAAACCTGATCATCTACGCCGGCTACTTTGATATTAAAAAGAGCGCAGCCGAAAAAAAAGCACTGGCCTTGCTCGATTTTTTTAACCTCATGGAGAAAAAAGACGTGGATGTCGAATTCCTGTCAGGGGGCATGAAAAGACGCCTGGCCCTGGCACGGGGACTGATCAACTCCCCGGAAATGCTCATCCTGGACGAACCCACCACGGGGCTCGATCCGGAAGCCAGGCACATCATCTGGCAGCATTTGCGGCTGTTAAAGCAGCAGGGGCTCACCATCGTGCTGACAACCCACTACCTGGAAGAGGCTAGCCAGCTCTGCGATCAGCTCTTCATTATTGACCAGGGCGTGATCATTGAACGGGGCGCACCGCAGGAACTGGTGGAAAAGCATATCGGAAAATCTGTCGTGGAACTGGAACTCCCCGTGGAAAAACAGCAGCAGGTGCTGGAGAATCTCCGCCCGGAAATCAACGGGCACCAGCTTTTAGGCAGCACCCTCTTCCTCTACATTAACGACGAAGGTCGGAACCTGGCCGGTAAGTTAAAGCAGCATCCCTTCATCTCTTATCAACTGCAGCGACCTGCCAACCTGGAAGATGTTTTTTTAAAACTGACGGGGAAAGGGTTGTTAAACCATGAATAGATGGGCCATTAAAGTATTGTGGCGCAACATGGTGGTTTTCAAGAAAACATGGCTTACCAACATGACCTTTTACTTTATTGAACCCCTGCTCTACCTCTCTGCCATGGGGCTGGGCCTGGGGGCTTTTATCGGCGAGATCAACGGCACCTCGTATATCCGCTTTATCGCGCCGGGCATTATCGCCTCTTCAGCAATGTGGTCGGCATCATCGGAGAGCACCTACGGATCATTTGTGAAGATGCATTACCAAAAGATTTACCATGCGATGGTCGCTGCCCCCCTTTATATCGAAGAAGTGGTCGCCGGCGAAATCCTCTACGCTGTCTTCAAAGCCGTGATTTACGGCAGCATCATTCTCCTGGTGATCACAGCCTTTGGCCTGGTTTCTTCGGCCTGGGCACTGCTGACCCCTTTCGTGCTGGTCCTGGCCGGCTTTGTCTTTGCCCTGTTGGGCATGATCTGGACCGGCCTGGTGCCCAAGATCGATTCCTTTTCTTTTTTCTTTACACTGGTGATTACCCCCATGTTTCTCTTTTCAGGTGTTTTTTCCCCCATCGACCCCTTCCCCGGCTTCGTCCAGGCAGCAGCCTGGTTCCTGCCTCTTTACCATGTCGTGGTTTTGCTCCGCTCCCTGGCCTCCGGCGATGTTGGGCTGTTCTTGTTGGTCCATGCCGGTGTGCTGGTCTTGAGCATCATCCTCCTCTACCCCTTTCCCCAGCGTTTCATGAAGAAACGACTCGGACTTTAGCAGAACACCTTGGCTTCAAGGAACGTAATAAAAGCGCAAATGTGTATGACAGGTCAGCAGCTCCGCCCCATGCTCCTGGAATTGTTTCAAGCCTGCAGAGAATCTTACCTGCCAGGCTGTTCGAGGCGAACGCTGTTCGCTCCCCGTAAAGTGCTGCCTTCAGATTATTTCTTGCCACCCGGACCCTGAGCTGGTATACTTAGAAAGCTGTTCAGGAAAACCCGCGCGGGCCGGAGAGGAACGGAATGGAAAATGGAAATGAACCGATTTAGAAACATCGCCATTATTGCCCATGTTGACCACGGGAAAACCACCCTGGTTGATGGAATGTTAAGGCAAAGCGGCATATTCCGGGATAATGAAGTCGTGCTTGAACGGGTGATGGACAACATCGACCTGGAAAGAGAGCGCGGAATCACCATCCTGGCAAAGAATACCGCTGTATTCTATCAAGACATCAAGATCAACATCGTGGACACTCCCGGCCATGCCGACTTTGGAGGCGAAGTCGAACGCGCCCTGAGCATGGCCGATGGCGTTCTGCTGGTGGTTGACTCTTTCGAAGGACCCATGCCGCAAACCAAGTTTGTCTTGCGCAAAGCCCTGGAAAAACAAATGAACCCGGTCGTTGTTGTGAATAAAATTGACCGGGCAGATGCCCGTCCCCACGAAGTTGTGAACGAGGTCTTTGACTTATTTATCGAATTAGGGGCAACTGATCGGCAGCTCGACTTTCCCATCATTTATGTTTCGGCCAAGGAAGGCCTGGCCAAGAACGAAATGGAAGAGGGCTCGACAACCCTGGAGCCGCTCTTTGAAGCCGTGATTAACCACGTTGAACCGCCGCAAGCAGACCCCGAGGGAACCTTTCAGATGCTGGTTGCCAACCTGGAACATGATAACTATTTAGGGAAATATGCCATAGGCCGGATCAACCGGGGCACGATTCTATCCGGGCAGAGCATTGCGGTCATCGGACACAACGGCCAGGTGTCCCGGGGCAAAGCTTCCAAGCTGTTTACTTACATGGGCCTGAAAAAGATCGAAACAGGCCGGGCTATTGCGGGCGATATTATCGCTATTGCAGGGCTGGAGAACGTCAACATCGGGGAAACCCTGGCGGATCTGCACAGCGCGGAACAGCTCCCGGTGATCACCGTAGACGAGCCTACCCTTTCCATGCATTTCATGATCAACAACAGCCCCTTTGCCGGGTTGGAAGGAACATACGTGACCTCCCGCAAGCTGCGGGATCGTCTCTACAAGGAATTGGAATCCAATGTGAGCCTGAGGGTAGAAGACACGGAGAGCCCCGATGCCTGGGCCGTTTCAGGCCGAGGAGAACTGCACCTCGCCATTCTGATCGAAACCATGCGGCGGGAAGGCTACGAACTGCAGGTCTCCAAGCCAGAAGTCATCTACAAACAGGTTGACGGGCAGCTCATGGAACCGATAGAACATCTCGTCGTGGATATTCCGGCCGAAGCCATGGCCGCCGTGATGGAAAACCTGGGACAGCGCAAGGGTGAAATGGTAAGCATGTCACAAAGCGGTCTGAGCCAGACCCGCCTGGAATATCAAATCCCCGCCCGGGGGCTCATCGGTTTTCGCTCCGAATTTCTAACCGCCACCCGCGGAAATGGGATCATGTACCATACTTTCAGCGGTCATGAACCATACAAGGGAGATTTCAAAGCCCGCCGCCAGGGAGCCTTGATTGCCTGGGAGCAAGGTGAAGCGGTCACGTACGGGCTGCTGCAGTTTGAAGACCGGGGAGTCTTTTTTATCCAACCGGGGACACGCGTCTACGAAGGAATGATCGTGGGTCAACATAACCGGGAACACGACCTGGAAGTAAACGTCTGCAAACAAAAACAGCTGACCAATGTTCGGGCCAGCGGTTCTGATCATCATTTTCGTTTACAAGAGCCCCGCCTCTTAACGCTGGAGGAGGCCATTGAATTTATCAACGAGGACGAATACGTCGAGGTCACTCCGAAAAGCATCCGCCTGCGTAAAAAACACCTTTCCAAGCATGAAAGGGCCCGTGCGAACAAGCAGGCGGGCCAGATCAAAGATAAATGCAAAAACCCGAAATGATCTTCAGCATCCACTTCTTTTCCGGCCACAAATGTGCCAGGGCCATTCCGTTAGCGCTAAAAACCCGTCAATCCTTTTGCATGACCTCAATGCCTCCCGGGATCGCCCGGCATTAGAACATGATCACGGGGGCGCTACGATCTTCCGTTTCCCTTCGAACAGAGCAGGCGCCAATAATCCCCTTACCGCTTTTCCCCAGGAGATCCACGCCACCCGGCAAGACGGTGCCGTCACAAATCACGCTCACGTTCCTGGGCACCACTATTTCTATCCCACCCGTGAACATTTTAAGCGTCCAAATACTAACAATTTCACCCGTTTTTCAAGAATACTGAAGCTTATCATATTTTTTAAAAAGGAATGGTCAGGCATGACTGTGAGGTGAACCTTGACATCGAAGTGTTTAGAATATTAAAATTAAAATAACAAATGGCGGGAGTTTTTACACATACATGTTATTATTTTCACATTCATTGGGGCTTCCTTCTCGCTCCCTTTCCAGGTTTCGTCGAGACGAATTCGAGGCATCTTTAACGAACAAAATAAATGAAGTAGAAGGGAGAGAATGCTAATGAAAATCTTAGCTTGCACAGACGGGTCGGAACAAAGTCATAAAGCCCTAAGAGAAGTGGCAAAACTTGCCGAAAAATTGGACGGTGCAGAAATCACCGTGATTTATGTAGACAGTAAAACACCCCTGACGCCGTCATGGGCCATGGGCTGGGCCAAGGAACAAGGCTATTCTCGGGAGGACCTCCGCAAGCGGGTAAAAGAGCTGGAGGAGGAAATTAAACAAGAAGAGCGAGCAAAGGTATTCAACGAAGCGGATAAGATTTTCCATGAAAAAAATCTAGAGACGAAGAAAATCATCAAGGAAGGACCCCCCGCCACAAATATTATCGAAGTCGCTTCGCAACAAAACTTCGACCTGGTGGTGCTCGGCAACCGGGGACTGGGTGGTTTGAGAAAACTGCTCCCGGGAAGTGTCAGCAATGCTGTGGCTCACGAGGTAAAGTGCAGCGTTCTGATTGTGAAGTAAGAGTGTGGAAATAGGCCAACCAATAACACACCGTTGATATAACGGTGTGTTATTGGTTGGCCTATGGTATTATCTCATTCGTCGTTCTCACCAGGTGCTCTTATTTCTTTGCAGCGGCAAAGCGAGCGTTCACGTCATCCCAGTTTACCAGGTTCCACCAGGCCTCCACGAAAGCCGGCCGCTTGTTTTGATATTGCAGGTAATAGGCATGCTCCCACATGTCGATCACAAGCAAGGGCGTCACACCCCACTGGGTCAGATCCTGGTGTTTTTCCGAAGCCAGTATTTCCAGTTTCTCAAAGAGGGGGTTCCAGCAGAGCAGGGCCCACCCGGAACCTTCCACCGTGGTAGCCGCAGCGGAAAACTGGCCTTTAAACGCCTCAAAATCTCCAAAATCGGCCTCAATCTGCTGGGCGACAGCCCCGTTGGCCGGTCCTCCGGCGTTTGGAGCCATGTTTGTCCAAAAAATGCTGTGCAAGATATGCCCGGAGCCGTGAAAAGCCAGTTCCCTTTCCCAGTGCTTGACCAGAGAAAAATCCTTTTTTCCCCGGGCTTCCTGTAGTTTCGCTTCAGCGTTGTTTAAACCGTCAACGTAAGCCTTGTGGTGAGCATCGTGGTGCAGGCGCAGGGTTCTCTCTTCGTAATGAGGCTCCAGGGCATCATAGGCATACGGCAGATCCGGCAATTGATGCTTCATGGTTTTCGCAACCTCCAATCTTGTTTGATCATATTGAAACCACCGTGTTCATTATATCATAAATCTGGCAAGACCACTGTACCATCTGTTGATTATTTATGAAGATCGGGCTGCAAGAACTGTCCTTTTTCGCGATTCCAGACCAGGAATTCTTCCAGGATTCCGTCAAAACGGGCACCGTGTCCTTCGACGGCTTCGACAAACAGTTTTTGCTGCACGATAAAAACACCGTCTTCACCGTCTTCCATGAGATAGAAACGCTCAACAGCATCGTCCCAGGCACTCCCGTGAATGCCATAAATGTGCAGGGCCGGCAGCGGGTGCTCCACCCATCCCTCTACCTGCACATCAGCACCGGCTCCTACCAGTTCTGCTTCGAGTGCTGAAAGCAGGTTGGTGATTTCTACGGCTTCTCGATATTCGATGGCCATATAAACTTCCGGTTCTACGTCCACGCGGGGATGAATGTGATCCTTGCCATCTTTTTCTTCCAGGCGGTATCTTTCTTCATCCAGGTAGAGGGCATAAGGAAACTGGGAGCTGACATGCAGCTGTAAGGTAAGCTCCTCTTCCATTCCTTCGATAACCAGGGTCACGGTTTTTTCCGGCTCTAACAGCCCCTCTTCCATCCAGGGCTTCCCATTTTCATCCACCGGGTCAGACGGCAACGGCTCATCCGGTTCAATTGGCTCATCCACGGGTTCCTCCCGCGGCTCTTCCACCGGGTCCACATCCTCCGGGGCGCAACCCCATACCAGCATGGGAATAAGCAAAAGCAGCACCGCGAAGAAAACAATGTTCCTTTTCATGTTAACCTTCCTCCTCATTTTGCTTTATCTCTTCTCTACAATAAGACGAAGCTTATCTCGATCGGTTGCACCGCAGACAAAAAAATAGCCGCAATTTCAAACCGTGACTCCTTACAGCTGCATGCCAAAAAAGCCGCCGTCAAGCTCAGCGGGCATGATGGTTGCTGCCTACCCTCTTCCGGATTACCTTGCCACCATACTTCTACAGTTAATGCGCATTATTTATGTTTAGAGCAAGCGCTTCATATTTCCATTAAGGCAAGACGTCGAACCAGAGAGGTGCCCTGTCCCCAGGATCGCGATTATAATTGATCAAAATTTCCTCTCCCGGCTCTATCTTCCGCAGGGCCTTAAATATGACGGTCATTTCGTTTTCTTTGACTTCATAGATGGCATTGGGCTTGTAGGTGTGATTATACAACGAACCGTATCCCAGGGCGATAGCAACATGCTCACTGGTTGGCCCAAAGCTGAACCAGTAATTGCTTAAAACGGTATCCTTGATATAATTCCACTCCCCGGCGGGGACAAAAAGCACTCTTGCCCTTTCGATCTGCTCTCCCGGGGCAATTGGACTGCGTGCATAAACGCCCCGGCCCTTGCCGGGGCTGCTTTGTAAAACCAGCAGTTTCGTCTCTTGCCTTCTGTTCGGGCAGCTTCGTTCTGGTGATTCCACCCCAGGTCCCGGTTGACCTGGCTGATCTGGCTGACCCGGTTGCCGGCGGCAGACGGTGATCTCTTCCCCCTGCTCCATATCTCTTGCAGCGTAAAACTCTGTCACCATGCTCTTGAGATCATTCAAGTAGTGCGCAGAAGGATCTCCAGCAGAATGGCAGAAGAGGGAACCGCCCCCCAATGCAAGCGCGGCATCCTTCCGACCTTCTCCCCAGGCATAGCCGTAAAAACGCAGCACGGTTAGGGAAACCCGCCGCCATTCCTTTTCCGGAATGGGAATTACAGGGGATGATTCCAACGCTTCCCCTTTGTATATCTTCCATCCGGCAAAAACGCCGTTACCCCTGCACAAGAGATGGGGCAACAGTTCTGTCAACTGTTCCAGCATTTTCTGCTTTATCCTCCTGCCTGTTTATAGAGCATTTTTGCTAACTTAAAGTTCCCCCTTCCAAAAATTTTGCCGCAACTGCGGTTCAAATTTTTCTATGGCATACCGCAGCATGGTTCGCGGTATATCCCCGTAATGTTGACTTAAAAAGTCATATGCTACTTGAGTGTCCCGCTTCCCAATCTCCCGAAGCATTCATCCCACTGCCTTGTGAATCAGGTCATGTTCATGGTTGAGAAAACATTTAGCCAACTTTAAAATTTCGTCAAATTTTTATAATTCTCCTGCAAGAACAAGAAATACACCCAAGCAGAAGCATCTGCTCATAAGCTTTGATCAAAATCGCCCCTAATTGATTTTAGTTGATTTTGGTTGTTAATTGTTGTATAATAAACTGACAGTGAAACAACTTCAGAGGTGATCTCATGGCTGAAAACAAAGAGCTTGTTACAGCCCAGGCTTTGGCCGATGCCTTGGGCCTTTCCGTGGAAACCATCTGGAGATACACCAGGGAGAACAAAATACCGTATATCAAGCTGGGCAAAAGACAGTACCGTTACAATCTTCAGGATGTAATGCAGGCGCTGTCAGGTTCAAGCAGTGCAATAGCCAGAGATAATTCTGCCCAATACCAATCCGGTGACAACAAACCCTTTACCTACCAGGACTACCTGCAACTGCCAGATAAACCCGGTTACCGGTATGAAGTGCTTGAAGGCATCCTGGTAAAGGACCCGTCACCCAATGTAATGCACCAGCGCGTTTCCCGCAGGCTTCAACGGAACCTGGAAGATTATTTCTGGAGCGTTGATCCTGATGGGGAAGTATTTTACGCCCCGCTGGACACAACTTTAGGCGAAATCAATGTAGTCCAGCCGGATCTTTTCTACGTCTCCGGGGAGCAGAAAAACATCATCAAGGAGGCCCGTATTGACGGATCTCCTACACTGATCGTCGAAATCCTTTCTCCCACCAGCCGCCGCAAAGACCGGCTGCAAAAAATGCGTATTTACCAAAAAGCATGGGTCCAACATTACTGGATCGTAGATCCCGAGGAAAAAACCCTGGAATGCTTTGCCCTGCGTGAAGGAGTCTATGCTTTAGTAGCCACCGGAATGGAGGAGAATGTGGTGGAGCATGCCGATTTTCCAGGACTTGGCATTTCTTTAAAAGCTGTAATGGCACGATAAATTAAAAGCAAAAACAACTGCGTCAAACGTTAATAGTGCCAAACTTCAGGGGAGGGCGAAAACAACATGCATGGCCAGGGTAGCCGTACCAAAGATAATTTACGGAACCCTGTGGACGGGATGAATATCGAAAAATCAACATCACTCCCAGCAAAAAAGCAGGAGATATTCAGCATAGGAACATCTCCTGCTTGATTAAGCACGCTATCTCCACATGAAATTTGGTCAACCACAGATGAGCGAGTCGTCTCCCATACTATTAAAATGGCTAAAAGGTAAAGTCCCTATTCAGGTTCTTATGGGTGAATGTTTTGGACCGGTTGGCATAATCTTCAACAATTTGACCTTTTCCGATCAGCTTGTATTTGTATATAACCAGCCCGTCGAGCCCCACCGGACCCCTGGCATGAATTTTATTGGTGCTGATGCCCACTTCGGCGCCGAAGCCATAGCGAAATCCGTCGCTAAACCGGGTGGAACAGTTCCAAAAAACGTTCCCCGAATCGACATAATTCATAAAGTACGCGGCATTTTCCTTGCTTCCGGTAAGAATCGTATCTGTATGCCCGGAACCGTAAGTGTTGATATGGTCCACCGCCTCTTCCAGCCTCGAAACAACCTTGATGGAGAGCTTGTAATCCAGGTGTTCCGTTTTCCAGTCCTCTTCCGTGGCTGCTCCAACGGGAATGATTTCCCGGGTTTTCGCACAGCCCACCAGCTCCACGTTTTTGTCCTCCAGCCTTGTTTTCACTTCGGGCAAAAAATCCGGGGCGATTCCCTGGTGCACCAGGAGCGTTTCCGCGGCGTTGCAGACAGCCACGTACTGGGTCTTGGAGTCCACAACGACGCTTCCTGCCATCTCCAGGTCAGCGCCTTGATCCACATAGCAGTGACAGATTCCGTCCGCGTGACCCAGCACCGGTATTCTCGAATTGTCCATAATATAGCGGACAAAATCGTTGGACCCCCTGGGGATCAGCAGATCGATGAATTCGTCCATTTTGAGCATCTCGTTTACGTCCGCGCGGGTCTCCAAGAGGGCGGCCCAGTTAGCGGGGATACCCGCCTCCTGCGCTGCACCGATAATGATCTCTGCCAAAATGCGGTTGGTTTCCATGGCTTCTGAGCCACCTTTGAGCAGAACGCTGTTGCCGCTTTTCAGGCAGAGGGTGGAGATCTGCACCAGGGCATCGGGCCTGGATTCAAAGATCACCCCGATGACCCCGATGGGGCACGTGACCTTGTAGAGTTCCAGTTCCTGGTCAAGCTCGGTGGAGAGCATGGTTTTGCCAACAGGGTCCTCGAGCTTGAGCAAGCTGTAGATGCCGTCTACCGCATCGGTAATTTTCTCCTTATCAAATCGCAACCTTTTCAGCAGCGGTGGAGCGACGTTTTCCTGTTGGCTTCTTTCCAGGTCCAGCTGATTGGCTGCCACGATCTCGGCTTTCCTCTCTTGCAAAGATGCAGCAATCCGCTCCAAAGCATGATTCTTTTGTTCCGGCACAGCTGCGGCCAGTTTGATAGATGCCTCCTTGACCCGGCGGGCCAGTTCTTCCATGGTCATAAAAATCCCCCTTTCTCAACTATTCTATATTTTTTCTGAATAAAGGTAAAGGCCTTTGCACGACCCAGGTTACCGCGGGGGATCTTTCGGTTCTCCGACGCAAAATTCATTGTATCGAAAAAACTTCTCCGGCTGTCTGCAGGTCGCTGCTTTCAGGTTATTCCAAAAGCTGCCGTGATCAACGCTATCCCCTTAGCCTTCTAGTGCAGATTTTTTCGAGGCGTACTTGCCGCTAAAATAGAAGAAAGCCAGGGTGATCAGGAGCACAACCGCACCCAGGACAATCCAGCTGCCGGCATAAGCCCCGCGCACATCGGCGATCAGACCAAAGAGGGGAGGGGCCAGCACCGTGCTGGCACGGGGAAAGATCAGGGCCACACCGGTAACCACACCGATGTGTTCCCTGGATACCAGTTCGCTCACCGTCGTGAAATAGATGGCAATCACGCCCAGGATACAAAACCCCAACAGGAAAGCAAAAAAGAGCACGGCAACGTGAGAAAAAGAAACCCTGCTCACCACGGCGCCAAAGAAAAGGGTCAGGGCCGCGATCAGCAGGCCGAGGGAAAACATTCCTTTCCGCCTGTCACCGTGAAGCACTTTTTCGTTGACCAGCCCCCAGAAGGGCTGCCCGATAATCCCGCCGATATGAAAAATACCCAAACCCAGCCCGGCGAACGTGGGGCTAAAACCCAGGTCCTGGGTCAGGTAGAGGGGGAAATGGCCACTGACCGAGGAAATGCTCAGGCCAAACACGATACCCATGGAAAAAACACTTAAAAGATAACGGTTAGCCAGGAAATGTAAAATATCCTCCTTTAAAGACCGGGGGGGTTTTTCGGCCTTTTTCTCCACGGTCTCAACCTGCACATCTGCCGGCCGATAAAATTTAAAAATACAGAGGGCAACCGCGATGGCAAAAACGCTACCGAAAAGCAGTGCCGACCGCCAGCCCACCAACCCTCCCAGGACCGGCAACAAGACCGCTCCCAGAAAACCACCGAATCCACCCCCGCCGTGGACAATGCCCATGAAGAAACTCCGCTTGGCCGGCTCCGCAAGCTCAAGCACACCCTTGTTCACCGCGGGGGTAATAATGCTGAAGGCAACCCCGGTAAAAAAAGCAAAGATGAGAATGAGCCAAAAAGTAGGCGACAACGCATGCAGGATGATCATCAGGCCCACGACGCCAGCGCCCAGGTAAAGGCTTTTTTTTGTTCCCAGGCGGTCAACGATCCGCCCGCTGAAGACGGCAATCAGCACCGCGCTCAAGAAATAAAAGCTGGAATAAAAGCCCACCTGTGTTCTGCTGATCTGAAACTCTTCCTGCACCAGGGGAAGCAACGCTTTAAAACCCTGGATATTGGCAAAAACGGCAATGTAAGCCGAAGAAATGATCAGCAATATTACCCAATCTTTCTGGTGCCATGCTTTTTTTTCCTGAACATCGCTCATGCAACAGCACATCTTTCGTTTCGTAAAAGAAGCCCGCGCTAACGGGCCTCCCTTACTGGATATAAATTGCTTCCCTCTTCCAGCCGCCGTAATCATTGCTTTTAAGACATGTGAATTTTTCGAAAGGCCTGGCTGTCGCCTTGCTAAGTCGCGGACCCGGGTGAAAGAACCCTGGAATACCAGACCCTTCCATGCCCCTTCTGCCGTAGCAGTTTCAAGGGTGAATCGAGCTGAAGTGAAAAGCCCGGACGAAGCGGGACTTTACCCTCCGCTGCAGGGTATATTGGTTTGAATCATCTTTTAAACGTTCTGTTCCGACCTGGCAATAATATGATCCTGCAGTCCCCTGGTCAGGTCGACAAAATAGGCGCTGTAACCCGCAACCCTCACGATGAAGTCTTTAAACTCTTCGGGGCGCTGCTGGGCTTGCAGGAGGGTTTCTTTGTCCACGATATTAAACTGGATGTGGGGTATTTTCAACTTTCGCCAGGTTTTCAAGTAATTGATAAATACCGGTTCCATTTCTCCTTCCAGGTGTCTCGGCGAAAACTTCTGGTTTAACAAATGGTTATAAGTTTGCAGGGTGTCTATCTTGGTGCAGGAGTTGAGCACGGCCGTGGGGCCTTTCACATCCATGCCCGGCTGCGGCGATAACGTGGAATCGGCAAAGGGCCCACCGTCCAATCTGCCGTCCGGCGTAGCCGGCGTGTCAACGGAAAGGCCGTAGGTGGCAGAAACAGCACTTCCGTCCCCCCGCAAAGAGTAGCCGAAGCGGTCTTTGACCGTTTCCATTGTCGCTTCCGTACCGTGGTGAACGCGGCGCGCAACCAGGTCGGCAACGTCGTCGTCGTTACCAAACTTGGGCGCGTTAAGGCAGGCCTGCCTGATGTCCTCCCGCCCTTCCCAGTTCTTATCCATGATGGTGATCAATTCCGGGAGGGTGATCAGCTGGTCTTCAAAGACAACTTTCTTGATCGCGGCCAGGGAATCTGCCACGTTCGTGGTGGAAATCACGATAAGAAAATCATGGACCATGGAAGGATAAATCCACTGTTTGCATTCCTTGCCGCGTTCGATACATCCGTCAACGATAGCGGAGTAAAATGGCCTGGGGCAGTATCTGGCATAGAGGTCGCGGCAGGTGTTTTCCAGTTGCGCAATTTTCGTCGTAAAGAACTGAACCTGTTCCAGGTACGCCTCCAGTACGTCCTCCCAGGAATTGAAGGTTGCCGGGTCAGGCGTCCTGGCCCCCCACTGCTCCCCGGTTGCAGGATTTACACCCTGGTGGAGCGCCCACCAGAGGCACTTGGCCAGCACAAAATACCCCACGACGCGGCGGGTAATATTTTTCCCCGGTATTTCCATGTATACACAGCCTGAGATGGCATAATCCCGGGCATCTTCAGGAGGCACATCCCATTTTTCCAGCAGTGGGATCAGCGCCTCGTCGTTAAAGAGCGAAGGAAAGCCAATCCCTGTTTTAATCACTTTCAGGGCCTCAGAAAAAAGCTTGTCCGGGGTTTTTTTATGTATTCGCAGGGCCAGGCTGGGCTCAATGGTCCTCATGGTCTTGGCCGTCTCCAGCACCAGGTAGGTCAGCTCGTTGGTGATATCCCGTCCTTTTTTGTCAGTTCCGCCGATGGTAACGGCCTGCAGGGAGGCTACCCCTCCGTAAATCGAGGTGACCAGGGGGGAATATACCAGCCCCAGTTCGAGGAATTTCACCCAGAGCAGCTGGAGGATCTCCAGCCCTTCCTCCCGGGTGATCCTGCCTTCCCGCAGATCTGCCTCGTAGTAAGGACCCAGCAGGTGATCGAAACGAATACCGATACCCAACGTGGAGTATTCTAAGTAGCGGACCAGGTGGATAAAGCAGAAAAACTGCACTGCCTCCAGGAAGGTACGCGGCGGGTTGGCCGGGACCCACTGGCAGTAGTGGGCAATTTCCTCCAGCCGGGCCTTTCTTTCCCGGCTTTGTTCTTCCCTGGCCATTTCGGCAGCCAGCCGGGCATAGCGCCGGGCGAATTGGATCACCGCTTTTAAAACGATGATAACCGACTGGAGAAACTCTTTTTGCTCGATGTAATCCAGGGGGATCGTCCGATCGATTTCCTCCAGCCGCTCCTCGGCCAGCCGGATCCTTTCCTGCAGCCCTGTTTGAAAAAGCGCCTCGTAATCCGGTAGGCCCAGTTCAGACAGGTGCGTCCATAAGAAAGTGCCTTCGTACTTCCAGTATTTCGCCAGTTCCCCGCTGAAGGTTTCCTGGTGGCGATCGCTCATGCATTTCCCTTTCCAGTACTCACAAAGTTCATCCAGTTCTTTCTTCCCCGCATCATCCAGCAGGGAGCTTCCTGAATCACTGTGCACCAATCGTTGGACCGAGCGCCAGTTCATGTCGATGGGGTGGTACAGTCCATCCGGGCTGGAGGTCTGGTAGCCGACGATGCGTTCCCAGTTCTGGATAAAGATATCCATGTGGTTGAGAACATGGGCCAGGGCCCTGGCCCGCCGCACGACCATGGACTGGCCGTCGGTCTGCTTAAAAGATTCCGTCATGAGACGCGAGCGCTGCAGGTCCAGCCTGACCTCGGGCCGGAACATACCCCGGGATGTATCATCGGCCGCATACCCTCGCTGCACATTGCGAACCGCTTTAATCGCCAGCTTGCTCTTAAGTTTTTCCGACAGGTTCATTGTTTTGCCCCCATTCGTTGTTTAACTGCTCACGGACACCCTGAGCCCTGCTGCTTCTACAATGTTCGCCAGGCGTTGAACATATCCTGCTTCTGGAGACTGGACCTCCGTTAACCGGTAGCTTTGCCCCAGTTGGCTGGACTTGGCCAGGCCCCCTTCGTGGTACGGGAGCAGGGATATTTTCTCAATGCCGCGGGTTTGGGCCAGCTCAACGATCCCCTTAACTTGTGCTTCCGAATCATTATAACCGGGAATCAGGGGAACCCGGAGCCATACTGGAACCTGGCAAGATAACCTGGAGAGATTATCCAGGATCAAGGCATTGTCCACCCCGGTTGCCCTCCGATGTTCGGTAGCATCCAGGTGTTTCACATCGAATAATACCAGGTCGAGATAGGGAAGGGCCTGCTTGAAGGTCTCCCAGGAGGCATGGCCGGAGGTATCCAGGACCGTATGTAGACCTGCTTCCCGGCAACCCTGGAGCAGGCTGGCCGTAAAATCAATTTGGGTAAGGGGCTCCCCCCCTGAAACGGTTATGCCGCCCCCTGAATCCTTGTAGAAGTGCCTGTCCCTTAAGACCTCGTCCAACACGTGTTCCACGGTGACATACTCCCCGCAGGCCTGCAGGGAACCGTAGATGCAAGAATCCACGCACTGCAGACACTGATCGCAACGTTCCCGGTCGAGCGTGCGACCTTCCGCTGTTGTGACACGGATTGCTCCCTTGCTGCAGGCAGGCACGCACGCACCACAGTGTCTGCAGTTAATATCCCTGGTCATGAGATTGGGAAAAGCGTCCTGGGACTCGGGGTTGGAACACCACGGGCACTGCAGGGGACAGCCCTTCATAAACACCGTTGTCCGTATCCCCGGGCCATCGTGTATGGAAAATCGCTGGATGTTGAAAATCAGCCCTTGTTTTTGATGCCTTGTTGAAACCATGCTTTCAGGAACCATGGCAGGACATTTCCCTTTCTTCACGGCCATGCTCATCCTGGCTAGATCCGGCGATCTTGCAAGCAGGAATCCAGGTTTTCCAGGGATTTGTTGATGCTCTTCTCCCGACGCCCCTTGGACCAGAAAATGATCTCTGTAGCGGATACCTCCGCTCCCCTGGTTTTGCAAAGCTGCTTCATCTTGCCAAGGGCCTGCTTTCCCCCTGTCCAGCCAAAGGGCAGCTGCTTGGTCACAAAGCAGGCAGTGGTTTTACCCTGCAGCGATGATACCTGCTGCAGGTAAGCCTCCATCGCCGAAGAAAGGGCAAATGCGTGGACCGGTGCTCCGAAAATGACGGCATCGTAAGGGGCCACGTGGGGGGTGTGCTGGAGTTGCACGGTTTTTGTTCTTGGGGGCGCTTCACCGATGATGGTTACTTGTTCAACGGTTGCAGCATGGCCAGACTTTTCCAGCTTTTCTTTCAGCATCCGGGCAACT
>PWRN01000011.1 GCA_003556225.1 Syntrophomonadaceae bacterium | reverse complement strand
GACGGGGTACCTGACAACATTTCTATTCTCGAGCAGTCAAGCAGTTACAACATTCTATAAAACCGGCAAGGTGTGGATAAAGCCATCAATAATACAATCGAAAGTTACTAGAAAACTGAAGCCGGCGAAGGAACCTTCACGTTGACCCCAACCGTGCGTATCCAATCAGACAGGAACCACAAGTTGTAAGTAGCGGCCCTTATCGTTATATACGTCATCCCGGCAAATGTCAATACTGGGATGAAAAGTCAGGCGAATAGTGCAACAGCTATCCAACCTGATACCGCGGCATTCTTGCAAATTTCAACTTTAACTTGAATATTGCAGGAATGCCTGCTATAATTTAATTATGATCAAGCGAGATATTGAAACCGAATTAGATAATTTATCAACTCAATACCCTGTGGTTACAGTCACGGGGCCGCGTCAGGCTGGCAAAACTACCCTGACGCGGATGGTATTTGCCGATTACAATTACTGCAACCTTGAGCTTCCCGATATAAGGCAATTGGCGATTGATGATCCACGAGCGCTTTTTTCTTCATTTCCCCCTCCTGTAATTATAGATGAAGTGCAAAGAGTTCCTGAACTACTTTCTTATATTCAGGTTATGGCTGATGAAGGCGATCAAACAGGACAATTTATTTTAACTGGCAGCCAGCAATTAAATTTACACGAGGCAATCACTCAATCTTTAGCAGGCCGCACAGCACTGTTAACCTTATATCCCCTGTCGATTAAGGAGTTGTCTCAATCAGGTTTTACCTTGAGCCGTGATGAACTTATCTTCACTGGTTTTCTGCCCCGTATCTACAAGGATAAGCTAGAACCACATAAAGCATACCGAAATTACTATCAAACTTATATTGAAAGAGATCTTCGTCAGGTCAGTAATATACGCAACCTCGATCAATATGAGAAGTTTTTACATTTACTGGCCGGTCGGGTTGGTCAGTTAGTTAACCTCAATGCTTTATCCGGTGATATTGGTGTCTCGAGCACGACTCTTGCGGAGTGGTTGTTAGTTTTGGAAGCTTCATTCATCATCTTCAGGTTAAAACCATATCATGAAAATTTCGGCAAGCGCATTGTTAAATCGCCAAAGCTATATTTTACAGATGTAGGGTTGGCAGCATATCTGTTAGGCATAAATGAAGTTGATCAGGTTTCAAGAGACCCCCTGCTGGGAAATTTATTTGAAAATATGGTAGTTGTGGAAGCACTCAAAACAAGGATGAACAGGGGCATGGAACCTACCCTGTATTTTTACCGTGATGCAAACCAAAAAGAAATCGACCTTCTATATAAGAATAGAAATGAGCTTATCCCAGTGGAAATAAAGGCAGCAATGACTTATAATAAATCACTGCATAATAATTTAAACTACTTTAACAAAATATCCGGCGGTGATAAGGGTTATTTAATTTATGCCGGTGAGCTTGAATATGAAAAGAGCGAAATATCAGTTCTAAATTTTGCCAATACCTACAGCATCTTTGCATAACCTCCAGTTTATTGCGTCACTATAATGATGTTTTTGAGCGCCAAGGCCACCAGCACGAGCGGTTCTACATACGCGTCTCTTACCCTGCCCCAAAGCCCAAAAAGTCAGGCCGGTTATCTCAAAGGAGACGGGTTATCCAGCACCATCATCTGGTCACCGCCGTATTCCACGCCCGCACAAAGCCCGCGGTCTTCAAAAATAACCCTGCCGGCAGGGTTTTCTGTCAGCGTAACCTTCACCCGGCCCTGCAGGTTTTCTTGAACCAGGGGCACCATTTGATCGCCCCTGGGCCCCTTTAAGCGGGGATCGCCCCGAAGCTTCCCTGCCGGGATGAGATGTGATATAACGTAGATAGCAGCGAAAGGAGATGCAGATCCCTTGGTAGACTTCCTGTTAGGGATCCTGGCTTACGCGCTCGGTGCTGTGCCTTCCGCGTACCTTTGGGGCAGGCTGTTCAAGGGGGTGGATGTGCGCCGCACCGGCAGCGGCAACGTGGGGGCCATGAATGTGATCAGGCATGTGGGCTACCTGCCCGGTTTCTGCACCCTGGCTTCGGATCTCGGCAAGGGAGCCCTGGCCGTTTATCTCGCCACCCGCTTTGCCGGCTCTCCCGTTTTGCCCGTCCTTGCGGCATTCCTGGTGGTGCTGGGGCACAATTTTTCGGTTTTTCTCGGCTTTAAAGGCGGAAAAGGCCTGGCCAGCCTGGCCGGGGCCCTGCTGGTCCTCTCCCCGGCCGCGATCCCCTACGTGCTGGGTACCATCATTGCCCTGGCCCTGCTCCTGCGGGACACCAACACCGCCGCAAGCCTGGGCACACTGTCCCTGCCCGTCACCCTGGGCCTGCAGCTTGGCAGCTGGTTCTTCTTCCTGGTCGGAGCGGCCATCTCCTTGCTGGTGCTGGTCAAAAGCCGCCGCGATTTCCGGGCCTACGCCCAGGGCCGAAGAAAGCTGGTGTAAGTTAGGGTACAATCTTGAAGAAACCGCCCTAAATACCACCCAACAAACCGCCCAACAAACCACCCCAAAAACCACCTAAAAAACCGCCCCCCCAAAAACCCCGGGCGGTTTTCTTTTGGCCGGGCGCAGGAGCGTGTTTCCTGGATCAGTTTCCTGGATCATGAGATCATGAGATCATCTTGTAGAAAGTGAAGGAAAGGTGGGGGGGAGGCAGGAAACGCGGGGAAAGCCCGGTTGGCGTATGCGGGCGTAGAGGGTGAAATTAACAAGCAGCCCGGGCTATCTCTGGGGCTGCTTGTTTAGTAACTTGTCCAGGTTGGAGGCGGCCAACCGGCTTTCCGCGAGGTAGTATTTCTGCTCTGCGGTGACCCGCACGACGTCGATGTCTACCAGGGTCTGGAGGGCATAAGGTGTCAAGTTGCGGACCGTGTAGAAGCGCATAAACGTACTTCCAGGGGCCAGCCCCAATTCCTGCAGGGTCATGGCCGTGCGGTCATCCAGGGCGCCGTGATCGCGAAAGCACTGGATCACCCGCCGCAAAGCCCGCTGCATGCGGAACCGATACAGGTAAAAGCCCAGGGCGATCAGGCCAGTCATGACCAGGATAAAGATGACCGTTTGAAGCATGCGGGCCGGACTCCTTTTCGTGGAATGAAAAACCGGTCGGGCACGACTGCAGCGTTTCTTTCTTGCTGCTGCTGTTCCACCATACCACAGAATGAGGGCCGCTTCAATGCCCTATCAAGATCCACGGGGACGGACCCTCTGGATCACGGCAGCGCACCAAGGGGACGTACCCCCTGGATCTACCGCAGATCCAAAAGTTACGTCCCCGCTTGTGTTGTTTAGCTCTATTTCACGTATATCACGCATCAATGGGAGTTGCAGGATAACTCCAGCTTAGTGGGACAGGTACCCCGTCCCTGCGTCCCACGCTTTCCTACTTTGCCAACGTGTTGCTCTGCAGCAATGTTGCGCCTCGATCTCGATCTTGAACG
>PWRN01000097.1 GCA_003556225.1 Syntrophomonadaceae bacterium | reverse complement strand
ATCAGCATCGGCAAACCGTTCAAGGGTTCCAGCAGGAGCTTCAGGAAGATCTTCCAGTCGATAGACGATGGCAGCTACTTCCTGGCGGGAAATGGGTTCCAGGGGCCGGAAAGTGCCGTCTTCATAACCAGAAATGTAACCCGCTGCAACGGCCAGGTCCACATGGCTTGCAAACCAGGCGTCCAGGGGCACGTCTTTGAAGTGGTTCTCCTGGCGATCGGTGAACCCGAAGGAACGGTTGATCAAGGCGATAAACTCTGCCCGTGTAATTGCCCGTTCCGGCAGGAAGGTTCCGTCTTCATATCCGCTGATTAGCCCTGCTTCCGTCCACGCCTCGATGATCTCCTGTGCCCAGTGGTTTTCGGTGTCCGTAAAGCCCGTCAAAAAAGGGGCGGCTGCCAGCATAAGAGCCAGCATTACTACCAACAACGGAGCTGTCTTCTTACTGCCTCCAAGTTTCATAAAGCGAATTCTCCTTTCGGCAAAAGTTTGGCACCAAGCTTCCCCTCTTGGCTTCCCATCTTATGGATACAGACCCTCTTTTAGACATTCCGGTTTTCTCCTGTACTGTTGCTGATCGGATGAAACCGGAATCCGTGTCCGGCTTGCCAGCAAAAAACGCACACCAACCTCATTAAAGAGCAAAGCCTTCGCTTAGCGTTCGCAAAAAGCACTTCACTTGTCGAAGCAATAGAGACTAAATACACTTCGCAAATTAGTTAGTCAGCATTCACCACCTGGACCCCTGCTTCCTGCATCCGTTCCAGCGCTTCCTCACCGCCTTCGGCAGTGACAGGGCGCGTCCCCTCCTTGATCAGCATGACCTCGAAACCTTCCTGCCGCCCGTCCAGTGCGGTGGCCGCCACGCACACATCCTGGGCCAGCCCGGCCACCCAGACCCGCGAGATACCGCGCCGGCGTAGCTCGTCGGCCAGCCCCGTCTGGTCGAAGGCGGAGTTCTGGTCCTGGTCGAAACGCACGCCCTTGGTCACCTTGATCGCATCCGCGGGCAGTTGCAGCCGCGGGTGAAACGCGGCTCCATCGGAATCCTGCAGGCAGTGGGGTGGCCAGGGACCTCCCCGGGCCTGGAAGCTCATGTGTCCCTCCGGGTGCCAGTCACGGGAAGCGAACACGGGGATGCCGGCGGCCGTCGCCGCCGCGATCCAGGGATTAACGGCCTCTACCACTTCGTGACCACCCTCGATGGGCAAGGCACCCCCGGGGCAGAAGTCATTCTGTAAATCTACGAGAACCAGGGCGTCACCGGTTTGAAAATCCATAACTATCATATCATCACCTCTTTCGTTCGTACGCTCGCATTTCGTCCGGATGGGCTTGCCCGGGGAAAGTTCCTGCCGCCCTTCCCGGCGATCGCGGCGCCATGGTCAGCGAGGAGAGTTTAAAACTTGCTTTCCTGCTGATCTTATCATAACATGCTTTTTCGCAGCAATTCAAGCGAATCTACTCCTGGAGATGTGTAACCTAATTGGGGGCCGTTTTGCAGTCGCTCGACTACACCCTTAAAAGGGCCTTTTCCCTGAGTTCATTCTTAAATGCTGTTTCATTAATGTCGTCTGTATCCAAAGCCATTGATCATGATCCTTTTTCCGCGGATACGCCAAAAACGATGTACATCCGCAAAGAGTTTTCGTCCGTGAATCGCAAACAACACTTATTCGCCAGGCCGGGGACGTCGTAAAATACGCAGAGATAGATCAACAAACCCGTGATCCCGAAGATCAAGACCTGGAACCAAATGGACAAGTAGGCCACTCCGTTTAGTACGAACTTTTGGTGTTATTCAGCCCGGGAGCAAATAATAAATGATGATTCCATGAAGTACGATCAAAAGCATTATTTCGTTGTAGATGCAATATTAAGATTCTTAACCTTAACAGGGAATGGCATGATATGATACAATAATTACAGGGAGAACAGGTGCACGCTCTTCATGGAAAGGGATCGGCACAAACCATCCCGGCCCTGACCCCGGCTTTTGGGCCGGAGACCGGGCTTGAACAGAGAATAACAAAACCGGGCTGTTCTAAAACTGCAAGGAGTGAGTGATTACATTGAAAATGTTGGTTTGTACAGATGGGTCAGAACAAAGCCAAAGGGTCCTGGAAGAAGCCTTAAGGATTGCCGAAGGATGCAAGCCTGAGGATGTGGCTATCATTCATGTTTATCGCCCCCAGACCAGCGCTTTCTTGGGAATGTCAACGAACTTGACCAAAGAGGATATTACCCGACTGAAAAAGCTGGGGGAAGAGCACAAAGAAGAGGCAAATAAAATCCTGGAAGACGCCTCAAGGCTTTTTAAACAGAAAAACATAAACGCGAGGACAATTCTGGAGGAAGGACATCCCGCCGAAACTATACTGCAGGTCGCTTCAGAAGAATCATTTGACATGATTGTGATCGGCAGCAGGGGAATCGGTGGTTGGGGCAAGACTATCCTCGGCAGTGTGAGCAATCAAGTGGTCCAGGAAGCGAGAAACTGCAGCGTGGTTACTGTAAAGTGATCTTCAAGTCCGCTTTTGCAGCCGCAATAGCTGCCAGGGATGCGCAGCGATTGAGCAAGAAGCCCTAAGTGACGTGATCAATATCATTAGATTATAATATACCCCTTTTCTGGCAATTTATAATATGATAAAATAATCACAAGGAGAAAAAGGCACGCGCTTCACGGAGAAGAATAAAATCAATATGATTACCTTCACTGGGCTTTATTTTAACGCTTATCGGCCGCATATTGATCGGAGGTGATTGTTTTCGTTGACTCTTAGTTGCGTCAACAATAGTTACTTTTACGAGGAGGGATAACTGATGTCTGAAGAAGGATTAACTAACATCGCAAAAATAATTGAAGTCGTTGGCGTTTCAAACGAAGGATGGGAAGAGGCAGCACGAAATGCCCTAAAAGAGGCTTCTAAAACACTGGATAATATTACTGGAGTGGAAGTAACGAACTATACTGCTAGTGTTAAAGATGGAAATATACTACATTATAAAGCCGCTGTTAAAATAGCCTTTGGTCTTACCGACCGGTAAGCATCCAGCATAAGTCTTTGTGAAAAATATGCGAATAAGTAAATGCGGGGACCTTGACAAAGTCCCCGCTTACTTAGTTTTGTGATGATAGGAAACATTATTTTCTCCTTATGTCACCTGCCGCCGATAGAGGTTTTGTTTTTCAGCGGGGCCTACAGGAAATTGCCCGCTATTTGGGGAGAAGTACGGCATTTTTATCCACATCTCTCCAGGGATTTTCTTTTTGAGCCAGGCGTGTGGTGTAATACAACCCTGGTTGGCAAGATAGACCAAATCTGCTGTCTTGCCACATAGAATGCGGGTAATGGTTCCGCCTTCTTTTTTTCTTATATTGATTCTTTCAAGCCAGGAGGGAAAGTAATCAGGCATCTCTTGCTGGAAAAACCCTTCGCCCTGGATCCCATTCGGGAAACGGTGCATGGTAATAGGTCGATCGAAGATGAGGGGAATCATGGTTCTTCCGATTCGACGATAGTAATCAATCAAATGGCCTTTGGTTATACCTTGCCCCGGAAACAGGATTTTGTCCCGATTGGTAATGGCTATGTCATAAGAATCTACCTTCACCGGTTTCAACTCCTTTAATTCCGGCTATTCTCTGACAACATCAGGGTCTTCATCATCTCACTCAGCAGTTCCCTCTTTGCCTACTTCTTCAATGGTTTTGCCTGTCAACACGGACTCCGGTTCCGTGCTGACCGGGTTTCTCCGGGCATCGGCTTCACCATCTTTCATTTTTATGAAGAGCCATCGAATATCATCCCCGGACCCGGTCCGTATTAAGGCGTACCCACCTTTAATCTTCTGACCCTTGAGCCAAACGGAAACATGCCCTTTCTCTATAGCCTTCTCTATGGAGACCTCCTGGCCATCTTGCTCCGTGATATTCTCATAAGGCCCCCGGTCCCAGACAATTACGGTCCCTGCCCCATAGTGGCCCTCCGGGATAACACCTTCAAAATAGGCATAATCCAGGGGGTGGTCCTCTGTGGGGACAGCCAGTCGTTTTTCCCCTGGATCCGTGGATGGCCCTTTGGGAATGGCCCAGGACTTCAGAACCCCTCCCACCTCCAAACGGAAATCATAATGTAGGTTCTGGGCAAGGTGTTTTTGAATGACAAAAACAGGCCCCCCGCCGTTCTTAGACGTTTTGCCCTGGGGCTCCGGGGTCTTCCGAAAGTCTCTTTTTTTGCGGTACTTTTCCAGCGCTTTTTTACTTTTTTTACCCATCAAAGCACCTTATTTTTATAGCGGTTTTGAACTGCTGAGGCTTCACTATTTTAACAACGGCTTATGCAGGAAGCCCTAATTACCTGATAGGATGCTCTGCTTTCTAATTCCATTCAAAAAGATGTCAATCACCTCTTCGATTACGGCGTTTTCATCAAACTGCACATAAGGTTCAGCATGCAGAATCTCGCTCCAGGCTACAAAAACAGTCAACATGCCAACGAAAGCACGTGCAGCAGTGTTGGGATCGATATCGCGGTATTCACCACTGTTAATGCCTGCCGCAAGATGCTTTTCTACCGGCTTCAGTGTTTTTAATACAACTTCTTTGATGAAGCGCTCGCGCAGCTCGGGGTAAAACTGCGATTCGTAAAGCAAAATCTTAAACAGGACAAGATTATCTTTAACAAAGGAAAGGTGACTTTTCAGAAAAAGTCGCAAGCTGTCCTTATCGGTTTCCCCGGTGGCTTCGCGAAAGAAGTCCCCCATTACCTGTGTATTGAAAGGTTCCAGCAGGGCAAATAGAAGATCTTTTTTTGTTTTAAAGTAATTGAAGATGGTCCCCTCAGCCACACCTGCTCTCCGGGCTATTTCCGAGGTAGTTGCGGCATGAAATCCTTTTTCTTTAAACTTTTCCCTGGCAGCCCGGAGAATCAATTCCCGACGTATCGGCTGATTTTTGTTTTCCTTTTTTGCCCGTTCCTGTTTTGCCATATTTATTCACCTTGCCGGTTCCAGGCCCCAAATACTTTTAATATCGCCTTAAACTTCATCATTTTCTCCTGTACTCTTTTCTATTTTATCCAGGTAGTTCAACACATCAGGTATGATTTTTACCAAAGCAGGCGCTCCCTTCCACCATACCGTCATCCTCAACACTTCCAATATCTCTTCTCTAGTCGCCCCGTATTTCAGCGCCTTTTTCGTATCGATCATGACCTTCCCCTTATGCTCATCCATAATCCCTGTAGCAATGGCCATCAAATACTTATACTTGAGAGGAATCACGTCTCCTCCATACATAATTTTATAGTAGTTGACGATCACCTCCTGGAAATCTTCCCCCATTCTCTCTGCAATCTTAAATGCTGGCGGGATAAACCCCAGCTCTTCATAGACCTCTTTTTCGATTTGTTGTACGCTTTTCACTTGTAAACCCTCCCTAACATATTGAGTGAGCACTCACTATATTATTAATAGTAACATCTCTCTTCTGTTTTTGTCAACTCGTGCAAAATAACGCAGTGGCAAAATAACAGAAAAAGATATAAAACCTGCTGCCATCGCAGATTTTTCTTGTCCTTCACCACTCTTGTGATTTCCGGCAGCTCGATTCAATTCCGTATAAATATCTTAAAATCAGCGATTTTAAGGGTTTCTGTAGAGCGAGCCTTGCATAAACCCTCTTTACTGCTTCTTCATAGGCAGACGAAGGCTTGGATCTCCAAAAAGAACAAACTTGTGTATGTGACGAGACATGAAATCGCAGCGACTGAACCAATGGTTCGTTTCCAGATACTGCTCCACAAAATCTTGCACACCGGTAGTCCACATATCTCCAAGCCGTTCCACGTTTTCCTGGTTCCAGGAGCCGATAAACAGTTTTACAAGCGGAGGGCCGGCAATATTGGTACCCGTATGGGCGCCGATATAGCCTATCCCCCCTGCTTCAGGCACGAAGAGCAAGGCTTCGGCCATTGATTGAACGTCAATCTCGGACGGCTGAATCGCCGCTGGCTCCGGACGGGGATCGGGCCAGCCTTCCTTATGACATTCTGGCCAGCAAGGCGGGTATTTTCCGCTTTCAGACTGATAAGGGTCCCACTCCTGTGCAAACCGGGCCATATAAATATCCCATTCATAGACAAACTTGGCCGTGTCGCAGGCACAGGCGATAAACACGGGATAGCGACGGAAGTTTTGCAGCTCCAAGGCATCGGAACCCTCCAGTATGCCCCCTATGGACTCCCGGCCTCCGTGGCCAAAGAAGATAGCAAAGGCAGCTCCCTCGTTAAGATCGTTTATCAACCCTTCTCTCCAAACCTGGAGATTATGACTTTTTTCCGATCGGTAATGTTTTTTGGCAGTGAAGGCAGACAGCAGCACGTCAGCCACATACTCCAGGTCCTCTTCATCATTTTCAAAAGACGTTTGCCCGCTCCAGAGCACGATATCGTCCAACCACAATTTCCAGGGCATACTAAGCCCGGCTTCTTCAACTTCATACACAATTACCTTGTCTACATAGGCCTTGACCTCATGAGCACTGGAAGCCGGTACTCGCCCCACTGCAACATCCGGCTTCAGGCTGCAGTTGTCAATGTTGATCTGGTTAAAATTTTCCGCGGCACCTCCCTCGACTGGCGGAGCCCACCATTCACCGATTATGCCGTTTTCGTTATCGTCCCAGTTATCAAATGACCCATCGGGTTTGAACAGGCAAGCGTAGTAAAGGTCGGTGATATAATAAACAACTCCCCAGGAAACCCCTTCACGGCCTGCTTTGTGGTAGCGGACAGGAAATCGGTCACCATCTCCTACCAGCATCACGTAGCGGGTGCTGTGCTCTTCATAAGCGTGAGCAATGGCTTTCTTAACTTGCTCGGGAAGATCCCTGGATCCGGCAAAGCGCCAGTCCTGCTTGATCGACTCCAGGGTCATGATATGCGAGGAGACACCCGTGTTGTTTTTCCAATCCCTGAGCGGCTCCAGCGTTTCATAAAAATCGCCGGGTGTAAGAATAAGAAGTTCCGCCTCTTCACCGGGGAGCAGCGGCTCGTAAAATACCCTGCTGGAACGCGAGCCCGAGTTACCGGAAAAACTCTTCGCCGTAACGGTGACCAGGTTTTCCCCGGGGAAGATGAGGCCATGGATGTTTGGCCCCCCGAAGGTATAACTGGGAGCATGACCGCTGAATGAAAGGAAGCCCTCCCGGATCTGGTCTCCCTGCTTCACCCTGACGGCAACCTCCTCCAGCTGGAATTGCTCCTGGATCGTTCCCGTTAAATCGAACGTCCCGGGGAACATGGTAAAACCAGAAATATAGTCATGATTTTTCGGGGTATTGATGGTAACCTGGGGTGTGGAATTGCTTTCAGGGAAAGGCTCCCCTACATCTGTAAAGCCCAGGTCATCGATCATCGGTCGATACCCTCCTTCGAAAGAGAGTTCCACGCGGTAGATCTCCGGTTCATCCCCGGCCTGCACAAACATCATCGTCGCTGTGTCCGCCGGCCCCGGTCCGATGAGGCGCTGCTGGACCGCCACTTTTTCACCCGGGGACTGGATTACCCCGTATCCCGGAATTACGACCATGCGCTCATCAAAGGCTTCCAGCGTGGCAAGAACTTTGTTCCCCCGGGAATCTTCCAGAAGGCCCACGTACATGCTGACGCAAGTTTGTCCCGTAGTAAACTCAATGACAAGTTTGCCGCCAAATTCTTCCCCGGGGCTGTCAGCCCTGAGGGCCTTTGTGCCGGAAGCGGCACCTACATCAAGGGGTTCTTTAATGTAGGGTGTGTGCGGAAAACTGACCCCCATGCCACCGTACTGGTGAAATACCTTTGTCCCTACGTCGAGAGCTTCGAAATCGATCACATGATTGAAACAATCGCCGGAAAGCACTGGAGGCTCCCCGATTATTTTGGGATCCAGTTTAGGACCATAGGTGACGGTCACTTCCCTGGTAAGCTCGCCCCAGTCTACCTGGCATCCCAGGGTCTCGGCGATAAAGCGCAGAGGCAGCATGGTTCTGCCCGGTGGGACAATAATTGGCATGACATCATGATTCGCTTCGTCGATAAAGAGATACATTCCATTCACTCGCGCCCGGTTCTGTCCGATCCAAAGCTCGATGACTGTTTCTTCCAGGATGATGGTCACTTTTCTTTCGGCTTGGTTCCATCCAACTTCGGCTCCCAAAGGCTCGGCCACGTAGCGAATAGGAAGCAGGGTCCGGCCTTCCCGAATGATGGGGGCGGTATCCAGCTTTTCCAACGTGCCGTCGACGTAATATCCAGGACTGTCAATGCTAAAGAGCAGAACCGTTTCCCCTGCCGGTATCGAGGGAGAATCGTCATCAGCAGACAGAGTCGTGGCGACAGCCTTGTTCGAATGGTCTGATTTTCCTGTCTTGTTAAAGGATCTCACACTGTAGGTATACGTTACCCCGGCGTCAAGCCCGGTATCAGTATAAGTTTCTTTATCTGCATCAACTGACGCGAAGAGTACTCCGTCTCGATAAATCATAAAACCCTCTTCATCTCCTGCATGAACTGTCCAATTCAACAAGATTTCGGAGTCAGAAAGGGCAACAGCTGAAAAGTCCGAAGGCGCAGCGAGAAGGAGCCCAATCGAAAAGTTGGCTTCACTGGTATCTGCTACAGTATAAGGCTCATGATAACGGGTAAAGGATTGAATCTGGCCGGTTACTTTAATTCTGGCTTGGTCTGTCAAGATGTCCGGCACAGCCCAGGTAAAGCTTCCTTCGCTGCCGCGACCGATGAAAATATCATAATTTTGGCCCGCATCGGTCGAGAGATATATATCCAGTTCATGCTCCTCATATCCTTCCCAGGTGATCGCCTGTCTGCTGCCTATGGGCAGTTTTTCCCCCCCGGTTGGAAAGGTTAATGCGAGATCGGACGCTTCTACTTGGGCGGATACAAAGGGTCCCGAAAAAATAATAATTACCGCCAGAAAAACAAAAAGCAGGTAGCGCTTCTTCAAGATGATCACTCCCTTTTACACGGGTTTTTTCCTCTAATTATCTTCCATCTTCTACTATAATAAAATAGACCAACTTGCTCACTTACGGAACGTAACAGTGGATACGTCGCCAATTTCGTAGTGCAGGGCATATATTGTTTCAATATTCTGTCTTGAGCGTTAATATCCTGCATAATCGAAATATTTTGTGCATGTCCTCTTTTATTATTTCCTTTATACCGGATTTATGAGCTAACGCTTTGTTTTCTTTTGACATACTTCGCTTTAAGAAGACCCCCAGACTGCTCGGCTGGAGGTCTCTCCTCTTACTATGGGAGGGGTGTCAAGGGGACGGGGTTGTTGACAACATAGTACTGGTCTTACCATAACATGCTTTTCCGCAGCAATTCAAGCGAATCCGGCAAGCCGATGCGGCCTTGAAGCGCCGAGGGCGCTGATGTTGCTTTATGGCTCACTGCTTTTCCAGCCGGTGCGAACCGCAGCGGGAGGAAGCACCTATGGTGGTGAAGACAAAAAAGCGCTGGCGGAGGTTAGTGCAAAGACCCCTCACCTCGTCTTATTCTTTATCCCGATGATTTCACGGTTGAACTTCTCGTTTTCACCGAAATTGGGGGTGTGGGCTGAATGTTCGAAAATAATCAGTTCCTTGTGGGGGGCTTCCAGCCTCTTGTAATACTCTTCCACCAGCTGGAGCGGCGTATTGTAGTCATTCTTGCCGACCAAGAAAAAGGCAGGGACTTCCAGGGAAGGAATATCTTCCAGGAAGTTAGCGCTGAGCATCTCTCCTTCTGTGTGCAAGGGACCCCCTCCCCGGTTCATGCCATCTATCAGGCGATAGTAGTCCACAAAATTATACTCGTCTGCTTCGAAGGAGATCAACGCCAGTTTCCAGATTTCCAGGTCAAAGCTTCCTCCATAACCATCCACCAGTTGGGCAAACTCCCTGTATTGACTGTGGCTGTAGGGAGGCTCTCCAATTTCCCTTAACCGGTTCAAGCTCTTTTTATCTTCTTGATCTTCTATCTCTTTTTTTAACCACTCGTAAGCGATCTTGTGCTGCCTCTGGCTGTCCACTACCTGGCTCATCCCGATATACGCGTGGAAATGTTCGGGGTGTTCAGCCACCAACTCTATGCCCACGTGTGTTCCCCAGGAATGGCCCAGCAGGTAAATCTTGTCCTGGCCCAACTGCTCTATAATATACTCGACCAGTTCCAGGGCATCGCGCTTGAACTGCTCGAACGTCATCGTTTTCTCCTCAAAATTTTCGTGGTTTGACTTGCCCGCTCCGCGCTGGTCCCAGTGCACCACGATAAACTCTTCCTCCAGCGCTGCATCGAAGTGGTGCGACAACGACATCTGGGCTGATCCGGGACCGCCGTGAAGCCACAAAAGCACCGGATTGGTGACATCCCTGCCGCGGATGGAGATCCACTGCTTCAGTCCGCCCAGTTCAACCTCCTCCAAAACTGCGATGCTTCCGGGCAATACATTTCCTTCCGCGTCTTTGAAGGGCCGGGTGGAAGCGCTGAGGCCCAGGAATAAAATGGCAGCGAATATGCCTGCAATCAAAGCGGCAGCTGAAATCGTGATCACTTTCTTCACCAGGTACGCTCCCCTCGCCTTCCTGAACGTTCGTGGGCATTCCGCCTGGATTGATCAACCAGGCATGCTCAAGTGCAAGAACTAATTAGCCCGGGAGCAAATAATAAATGATTACTCCATGAAGCGCCATTAAAAGCACCATCCCCCAGGCAAAATACAGATGCTTCGTTTTATGCCGGAAGCGCATCATCCCTAAATATACCCCGAGCGCCCCACCCAAAAAAGCAAGCATGAATAAAGTTTGTTCCGGCACTCTCCTTTGATGACGTATCGTCCTTACCTTGTCAATGTTAACCAGGAAGAAGCAAAAAACATTTAACGCGACCAGAATAAAACCAACAGATTCATTTTTCTCATCCTTCATTCCAATATGGACCCGCGGCCCTTGCTTGTTCTTTCAGGGTATTGATGGACCCTTTCATCTATCAAGATTCACGATCTTCAAGCTGCAGCCAAGTAGATTAATTCTGTTCCACGAATTGAATACTCACGCCATCAGGGTCATCAACAAAGAAAAACCTGAGATGAGGGTTTGGCTGGTAGGGGCCGCCTGTTACTTTGATCCCCTGCTCTTGAACAAATTGCAGCTGCTGGTCCAGGGAGTGAACTTCAAAACCCAGGGAAATGCTCTGCGAGGGCTCAATGCCAGGAAGATTCGCATTGTGCAGAAGTTCTACCTTGGTCTCTCCTTCGCCTAAAAAAACGATTTCCATCCCCTCCCCTGGATTGAACCGATCAGTGATTGGCAGACCCACGATATTCTGATAAAAATCCAGGGATTTGTTTAGGTCTTGTACCAAAATGGTAACCCAGCAAAATTTCACGCAAATCCACGTCCCTTCTCTTGGTCTTCGATCATTTATAATGTAACACTGACCCCGGGCACATCCTTCGCCCATATGCCGGGTGGTTTTTACACCTTTTCATTCCCGCCCCGGAGATGGCTGCCTTTCCAGGCACTGAAGGCACCATCGTGATCATACCCTTCCTTCAACCCTGTTATGCCAGGCTTTCTCTTCATCTAAGAAGCTGAAGTAATAACCTGGAGTGGGTACTTCATTTCATTTTATTCTTCACATGTTTCCGGTGAGAAAGAGGCGGCTAAACTTGATGACATTTTTAATGCAGAGGATTGATTATGTATCAAATATAGACGATGCTGTTGCCGCAGGCTTGCAGGAAGCGTTCAAAGTCCGGGTAGGATAGGGTTATTGTCGCCGTATTTACGTTGGGGTGAAAGTTTATCGCTTCCGCTTTCTTTAAGTCTTTATCCAAGACGACCTCCACCTCCTGTTCCCCATCGTTGATCAGGCCGAAGGGGGAAACGGACCCCGCTTCCAGTCCCAGGTACCGATCCAACCTGCTGGCCGAAGCAAAGCTGAGCCTGCCTGCAGCGAGTTTTTCCGCTATTTCTTTTAAATCCGCCGTTTTCGCTCCTTCGAGGACCACTAAAAAATGTCGGTTGCCCTTATCGTTGCGAAGAAATAAATTCTTGCATTGAGCCCCCTTTAAATCCCTCCAGTGCTCCTTTGCCTCTTCAAAAGTATAGATGGGAGGGTGTTCATGCAGCGTATACTCGATCTCCAGTTGTTCCAGTAAACGGTAGACCTTCTCTTTTTTTTCGTTGACGGGCATGCCTTAGCACCTCCTTTCGGGCGTTTAAAACCTGGCCGGAATTGACAAGGTTACATTTACGTATCGCTAAATATTCGCTGCCTTGTTAATACACAGGTCGGCTGCTAGGCCAATATTGCAAACACATCATCCAAGAAAGATGATAAAATAACAGGGAACAAGAAATAAGGAACAAGGAACAAGCGAAGCAGCATCGACTTCTTCTATTTTCGCTTCACCCTGGTTTAAACCCTTTAATCCTGACGTTGAAGTGGAGAGATCGAAAAGTGAATGTATCTCTGTGCAGCCGTAAAAGCATCCTGGAACCCTGTACCACCCTACCTTTTCATTACCAGCTCGATCCCTACATCGGATGCGAGCACCTCTGCTGTTACTGCTACGGGCTCAACAAAGCGGAGACAGACTGGGAAGAGGAGATCCTCATCTACGAGGATCTAGCGGGGCAGCTGTCCGCCGAATGGGTATATCACTGGCTTTTTCCGAGGATAAAACGAGGAAGCGTTTTGAAAAGAAGGCCCGGTCCAACGCAGAAAGGATCGAAGCCCTGCAAGCCATCCAAAAAGCGGGCATCAGGACCTATGCCCTGATTTGCCCGGTAATGCCTTACCTTACCGGGGTCGAAGCGCTGATCAAAATGGCGGCGGTCTGCGCCGGGGAAATCTGGATCTACGCCCTGGAGATGCATGCAGGTGACGACCGAAACTGGCAGAAACTGGCTTCCGTGCTGGATCGGGACTACCCCGGGCTACGTGAAAGCTATGAAGAGATCGCGTTTTCCAGGGAGCATGCCTACTGGGCCGACACCCGGGCTAAACTGGAAGAAATCAAGCAAAAGCATCGGTTGAACATTATTACTAAGCTGTGAACTGGGGCTGTCAAGGGAACACCTCTTGACACCGTATGAAAGGGCCTGGGTTTGACATTGCCATAACCCAGGCCCTTTGATGTTTGCTTCACCCGGTTTGAGGAGATACCTGAGTCTTCAAGACTCTAATAAGAGTATACTCCCCGTCCCAGGGCGTTCATGATGGCTGATTTAATTTTATTTGCCCTGATCGTGGCCCCGGTATATCCATCAATGTCATCGACAAAATCACCAGGACTGTGCAGGTCAAAAATGGCTTCAACGGGCTTGCCGATCAAATACTCGATCGCCTGCTCGT
>PWRN01000052.1 GCA_003556225.1 Syntrophomonadaceae bacterium | reverse complement strand
CCAGTACCATCGCCCATCGACTCCCTGGACCCGGGAAAGACCTGCTGCCCTCCAGAGCGGGTTCAGCATATTGTCATGGTGAGGTGGCGAGGTTCTCCATCCATAGAAGGCCTCTTCAGCGTCACTTAATATCCGGACGCCTACGTTCTCCCCCACAGAAGCCTGTGCGGGGTATCCCGCGTCGATAGCCCGGTCGCGCGGCATGCTACCGTCGGATCCCTCATGCCCCGATAACTGGTTTTCGGCAAGGTCCTGGCTGTGCCTGCGGGAGGCTTCCGTCAGGGCCGGGGAATACTCCACCGGAGGTAGGTTGTTCTCAATGCGGTAGGCATTCAGCAAATGCAAGAATTCACATTCCACGGCGCTCAGGCTGCCGCAGGAGTAGGTCACCGGGTCGGGCTCCGGCGGGTCGCCCACCGGTACATGGTGGGTTACGCTGGCGCTGTTTCCCTTGCCGTCCGTTACGGTCAGGGTGACCGGATAGCTGGCGATCGCCGAAAACCGGTGGGCCGGGTGCTGCTCGGTGCTTAACTCTCCATCGCCAAAGTCCCAGTGCCAGGAGTCAATGTCATCGGGGCCGAAGGACCAGTCCTGGAAGAATACCAGTCCGTCCGCCTCCGGTTCCGTGGGCCGGAAGGTGAACTCGGCCGTCAACTCGGCACCCTCCCTCGGAAATACGGTGAGTAAAGCTGTGTCCGTGGCGGTGGCGCCGTCCGGGTCGGTCACCATCAGGGTCAGGATGTATTGACCGGGCGAGACGGTCCCCTCGTAGACAAGGGTGACGGGGCCTGCCGCCAGGGTGCCCTCATAGGCTGCCATTTCTGGGGTGTCCGGCTGCAGTTGGACGTGCAGTGCGTCTCTGTCCTCAGGGTCGGGATCGTTTATCTCGAAAGCGACGGGGATGACTTCGCCCTCCATTACGGTGATATCGAATATCTTCGCCTCTGGAGGCAGGTTGGTAATCACGACCTCTTTGGTGATGCTATCGGTGCTGCCTGCACTGTTGGTGACGGTGAGGGTGACATCGTAGGTGCCGGCATGCTTATAGTAGTTAACTGGAGACGACCGGGTGCTGGTGTTCCCGTCGCCGAAGTCCCACTCCCAGCGGACGATGCCGTGAGTCTCCCACTCGGAGCGGTCCTGGAAATGGACCGTCTTGCCCTTGTCGGGCTCCTTGTGGCGATAACTGAAGTCTGCCGTGGGAGGACTGTAAACGGTGCAGTCGGGGAGCTCCAGCACTACGTCTTCATCACCTATGGTAACAATCACGGTTAGAGATATCGACTTGTGCACCTTACTGGATCCTACGTAATACGGTGCCTCTCCCTGCTCGTAGGTCTCGCTAAGGATAATGAGAGCGACTTCATCTCCGGTCGCGTAGCTGTGGCCTCCAACCTCAGAAGTCGTGTACAGTGGCCTGGGATGGATGCGTTCCTCTTCCAGGACAATACAGAACTGGTAGGGCTCAAAGGTGCCATCCTCCGACATCTTGAAGGTGATGGGCTGTGAAAAGCCGCTGCCGTGCTGGAAAAAGGTGCCGGACCCGTCCCCGATGATATCAGGAAAGCGCTGGGCGTAGATCGACCAGTGACTGCCCCTGTTGAGGTTAGCCGCGGGTCGGCTGGAAATCTCTGGCGGGGCATCCCCGCTGGGGGTGACAGTGTGGAAGTAATCGAGCTGTGAAAGAGCGTGCAGGCCGTGCACGGTGATTTGCTCGGGGGTAACGTCTACTTTGACCTCCGGTGGAAGCGCGTAATTCTGATACTGGGTTATGTCCGAAGGCCGCCAGGCCATGTTCCAAACACCCTGTTTGTGTTCGGGTCCTTCAGGCGTGTCCCGGCTGACTTCCCAGCTACGCTGGAAGTGTACCGGGTCTCCGGCTATCTCTTCGTCCAGGTGGAACTCGTCTCCCCAGCCGTAGAGGACACCCTCGCGTAGTAGTTCAGATCCGGTACCATCGGGGTCCACCAGTTCCAGGCGGGTCTGGTCAATGCACCAGAACACCTCTCCGGATACCTCCGGTGAGGAGCAATCGGGCGTATCGACAAGGTCGGGCCAGCGGGTGCTCCCCTCGCTCCATAACTCCAGGTTCTTCTGCTGCCAGATGTAGTGGATACGGATTTCCGGAATAGTGCTTACCAGGACATCAGAGCTGATTTCTCTGTCATCCCCAAGGTCAACGGTAGCGGCAACCGTGTATATCTCTGTCTCTGTGCCCGCATGGAACCAGGTGGTAGCCTCGCCACCAGCATCAGTAACAGTCTCCAACGGGTCCAGGTGGGCGTGATCGCCTTCCTCAGGAGTTATCTCAAAGCTCACCGGGAGGCCCTCTACCTCGTACCTATCTTCGTCTCCGGAGCATATCACCAGGCGCGCAGTGATCAGCGATGACGAGGCGCCATCGGCCTGCAACATATCCGGGTCGGCTTCCAGGACAATGCGGGAGCACAGGTCGATACGCTTGTCCTGGCCGATCCTGAGGTCGGTAACATAACGAGGCAAAGCCTCCACTGTGTGTCCTCCTTCGGTGTACCAGGCCCGCACTTTGAATATATTGCCCGAGGGGTTGCCGGGAGAGAGGGGCACGGTGGCAATGCGGAAATCCTCGGCGCTGTTGATTGTGCTTTCGAAGACCACCCGGTCCGTGGCAATTTCGGTAACAGAGACCTCCACTTCATCGATACCTTCCTCGAAGAGCCCGGCGGCATGCATCTCCAGGTCCGCCGAGTACAGGCGTTCCTCGAGGTCCAGGACACTGAGTTCTCCGGACTCATGCATACTGACAACACCGGTGTTGTCCAGATTACTTTCATCAAGATGCCACTGGCTCCAGAGCAACTCCAGGTCGGTCATTTCTACGGCTTCCGACCTGTCTGCTGCCGGCAATCCGTCTTCCTTGAGTGGCACCAGCATACGGTGCTCCGAACTGGGACTGGGAAACCCTCTGACATTAAAATCAAACCTGGGATACCATGATTCCCGTGCCCAGCACTCGTGGGGATCATCCTCTACATAGACACAGCCGTCAAAGTTGAGGTCTTTCTTCGGATGATCGTCGTCGCCATCCAGATCAATATCATCGGGGTCCGGACAGCCGGCAGTAGCTGGACTCAATAGGCAGATCTGGAGCCACGCATCGCGGAAACGGCGAAGGTCCCGAAAATCTACATGCCCATCAGGGTCGGTAAAATGACCTTCTTCGGCACTGAAATCAGTATCCGACGTTTCAACAATATTGCCGTCACTGTCCAGTTCTCTCAAAATACGCCGGTTGCCGTCCTGAGACATGTCGTTGACATCCACCAGGTCCCTGGCAACTCCGTCCAGGCTGAGTAGCGAGAGGAAGGCATTGAGGCGCGGGGTCGTGTCCACGTTATGGGTGCCATCGTCGGATTGCACAGGACTGGCCCATGTTAGCAGGGCATGGCGGACCTGGTCGATGGTAAGGGCTGGATTATAGGCCAGCATATAGCCTATGGCGGCGGTGACATG
>PWRN01000032.1 GCA_003556225.1 Syntrophomonadaceae bacterium | reverse complement strand
ACGGATATCCGTGAATGCCTTAAAAGAGTTATCTTCGGAGGAAATCCAGGAACGGCTCCTGGAAACAGCTCGTGAACTCTATGCTGCCCGGGAAGAAGAGTTGGGCAGCGAGGTGATGCGCGAACTGGAGCGGGTAGTTTTGCTGCGTAACGTGGACCGCAAGTGGATGGATCATATCGACGCCATGCATGACCTGCGGCAGGGAGTCGGACTACGCAGTTACGGGCAGCAAAATCCCCTGGTGGAGTACAAAAAAGAATCCCACGACATGTTTCACGAGATGATCCGTTCCCTGCGGGAAGACGTGGTGAGGCTGCTGTTTCACCTCAAGGTTACGGAAGCGCCCCAACGGCAGCAGGTAGTGGCGTCCAAACAGGAGGGACTGGCCCAGGTGGCAGGGGCGATGGGCCAGGGCTACAGCACCCAGTCTTCACAAGCGGGCAGCGACCGACCGCAGCCGGTGACGGTGCAAAAAGTGGGTCGTAATGCCCCGTGCCCTTGCGGCAGCGGGAAAAAACACAAAAAATGCTGCGGTGCGGGAACATAATCGCACACCGCATTTTCTTCATGGCTGCGGTTGGCAAACAGGCAAGCCTGCCCGGAAAAGTCCAGCTGCACCTCCCGTTGAGTTTAAAATGGCGAAAAGCGCTTATAAGTAGGCAAGGAAAGTTTAACATAAAGCAGGAGGCGAGTAGCATGTTGGCTGAGTTGAAAGAAGAGTGGATCAAACAAAATAAACGGCTGGTAGAATGGAGGCAATCTCTTTGACCCCGAGGACCTAAAGAAAAAAATCAGGGAACTGGAGGAAGAAGCCAGTAAGCCCGGTTTCTGGGACCATTCGGAAAAAGCCCAGAAAAAAATGCAAAAACTCGGTCGCTTGCAGGAACAAGTCAGAGAGTACGAACAGGTTGTGCAGCAGGTTGAAGACTGGGAAACCCTGCTGCAAATGTGCGAAGAGGCCGGGGATGAAGAAGAAGCCCGGGAACTGCTGGCGGAAGCGAGGGCCTTGCAATCTGCTGTGGGATCCGCCCTGGATGAAGAAGAAATCTCCACCCTCTTCGGCGGTCAATATGATGAGCGTAATGCTATCGTGGCATTGCATCCCGGGGCCGGAGGGCTGGAAGCCCAGGATTGGACGGAAATGCTGCTGCGCATGTACTCCAAGTGGGCGGAAAAAAGAGGCTACGCGGTAGAGATACTGGATTTACTGCCGGGAGATGAGGCGGGCATTAAAAGCGTGACCTTTTTGGTCCAGGGAGAAAAGGCCTACGGCTTCCTGCAGGCGGAGCGAGGCGTGCATCGCCTGGTCCGCATTTCACCCTTTGACGCGGGAGGTCGGAGGCAAACTTCTTTTGCTTCGGTGGATGTCCTGCCCGAGGTTGAAGCAGGGGTCGATGTTCAAATTAATCCCGATGAATTGCGGATTGACACCTTTCGGTCCCGGGGGGCAGGGGGTCAGCATGTGAATACCACGGATTCCGCCGTGAGGATTACCCATTTGCCGACGGGGATCGTCGTCCAGTGCCAGAATGAGCGCTCCCAGCACAGCAATCGCGAGCGGGCCATGAAAGTCTTACTGGCTAACCTGGCTCATCGGGCCCAGCAGGAGCAACGGGAAACGATCAACGCGCTGCGAGGCGAACAGAAGGAAATTGCCTGGGGAAGCCAAATTCGCTCTTACGTCTTTCATCCCTATTCCCTGGTGAAAGATCACCGCACGGGGACCGAAACGGGGAACATACAAGCTGTGATGGATGGGGATCTAGACCCTTTCCTGGAGGCGTTTTTACGCCAAACCGCCAAGCCTGGTCCGTAACCTTGCATGAACGGGAGCGCTGCCCATGAGGGGCTGGAAAACGTACTTGAAGGAACTTTTGGGGGTCCTGCTGGGGGTGGCTGTCCTGGCGGCGTCCTTTAACATGTTCCTGATTCCCAACAAGATCGCGGCTGGCGGTGCCAGCGGGTTGGGGATTATTCTTTTCCATCTCTTCCATGTCCCTGTCGGGTTAACCGTATTGATGGTCAATATCCCGCTTTTTATCCTGGCCTGGTATGCCCTGGGATGGAGATTTGTGGCCCACAGCCTGGCCGGCACACTACTGCTGCCGCTGCTCTTGGAGCTGATGGCTTTTCTTCCTGTGGTCACCCGGGATCTTCTTCTGGCGTCTATTTATGGAGGAATCGGAGTCGGGGTAGGCCTGGGATTGGTTTTTCGTTCCCAGGGTTCGACAGGCGGGACGGCCCTGGGTGCCCAGCTTATTCATCACTACTTCGGGTTGAGCAGCGGCCAGGGCCTGATCTTTGCTGACCTGGCCATTGTCCTGGCGGCTGGATTCATCTTCAGCCCCGATGTGGCTCTCTTTGCCCTGCTCTCCATCTTTATCACCAGCAGGGTGATCGATCTGATCCAGGAAGGCCCGGGATTCTCCCGGGCGGCCTTGATCATCAGCGACCGGAAGGAAGCCATCTCCCAGAGAATCATCCATGAACTGGACCGGGGTGCGACCTTTTTAGAGGGTTCCGGCGCTTATACCGGGGAAAAGAGGGGCATGATCTTGTGTGTGGTGCCCCAGCACCAGGTTACGCGCCTGAAAAACATCGTGCGCGACACGGACCCCAAAGCGTTTGTGATTGTCAGCAGGGTGGGCGAAGTTATGGGTGAAGGATTCAAGAGAATTTGAACGGGTTTTTGCAGCGGGGGCGGCTTTTATTTTTAGCCCTCGATCTTATTTTCAAGGATGGGAGGCGTGATCGTTGCCGCAAATTTCTCCTGCCGATCAGCAAGAATTGCAGCAAAAGGCGCAAAAACTGCGCCGGGATATTTTAACCATGATTCACCGGGCCGGATCGGGGCATCCCGGCGGCTCATTGTCCGTGATCGATATGCTCGTCCTCCTTTACTACCGGGTGATGCGCATTGATCCGGCTTCTTTTCCCGGGAAACCTCGGGACCGCCTGGTCTTGAGCAAAGGGCATGCCTGCCCGGCCCTTTACGCGGTCCTGGCCGACCGGGGGTTTTTCCCCGCCGCGTATTTGCAAAGACTGCGTCAGATGGATTCCCCTCTCCAGGGGCACCCGGATATGCGCAAAACCCCGGGTGTAGAAATGTCGACCGGTTCACTGGGGCAGGGTCTTTCCGCAGCTAACGGCATGGCCCTGGCTGCGCGCCTGGACGGCTCTTTAGAGCGGGTCTATGTGATCCTGGGAGACGGGGAGGTCCAGGAAGGCCAGATCTGGGAGGCTGCCATGACCGCTTCCCACTATGGGCTGGGCAATCTCACGGCCTTTTTGGACTACAACGGGTTGCAGATCGACGGATGGTGCCGGGAGGTCAAGTGCCATGCGCCCATGGTGGACAAGTGGAAAGCGTTTGGGTGGGAAGTCCGGGAAGCTGACGGGCATGATTTTTCCTCGTTGCAAGCAGCGCTGGAGGAGGTTCAATCTAACACTGATTTGCCGGGGATGATTGTGGCCCATACGGTCAAAGGAAAAGGGGTTTCGTTCATGGAAAACCAGGTGGATTGGCACGGCAAGGCCCCCGGTGACGAAGAATTGGCACGCGGGTTGGCTGAGCTGACGACTTAGAAGGGGGAGGACGATCATGGCAGAAAACGTTGCAACCCGGGATGCCTATGGAAAAGCCCTGGTGGAGCTGGGAAAAAGCCTGGAGAACGTGGTCGTGCTGGATGCGGACCTATCCAAATCGACGAAGACGATTTTATTTGCAGAAGCGTTTCCCGACCGCTTCTTCAACCTGGGTGTTGCCGAAGCAGACATGATGGGGACGGCAGCCGGCCTGGCGGCTTCGGGTTATATCCCCTTTGCCAGCACTTTTGGCGTTTTCGCGACGGGCAGGGCATTTGACCAGGTGCGCAACTCCATCGCGTACACCCGGTTGAATGTAAAAATTGCTGCCACCCACACCGGCTTGACCGTGGGTGAAGACGGTGCTTCCCACCAGGCCCTGGAGGATATCGCGTTAATGCGGGTTTTGCCCCACATGACGGTAGTCGTTCCTGCCGATGGAAACCAGACGCGTCAAGCCGTGGAGGCGGTTGCCCGTTTCCAGGGGCCCGTTTACCTGCGGTTGGGACGCCCCAAGGTGCCCCAGGTGATTCCCGTTGATATGCCCTTCGAACTGGGGCGTGGACAGGTGCTGCGGGAAGGGAACGACCTCACGTATGTTACCACGGGGATGATGACAGGTCTGGCCCTGGAAGCAGCCGCGGCGCTGCATACCCGGGGTATCGGCGCTTCGGTTGTCAATATGCATACAATCAAACCTTTGGATGAAGCCCTGTTGGTCCAGCTGGCGCGAAAAACGGGCGCCGTGGTTACGGGAGAAGAACACAGCATGATCGGCGGCCTGGGTGGAGCCGTGGCGGAGGTATTAACTGCAGAGTGCCCGGTCCCGGTGATCCGCGTTGGGGTCAAAGATACGTTTGGAGAATCGGGCCCGCCCGAGGCGCTGCTGGAAAAATACGGTTTGACTGCCCGGCAGCTGGTAACCGCAGGCCTTGAAGCCCTGGAAAAGAAAACTTCGGGTTTGCGCCGGCAAGATTAACTCCAGGCTGCCGGCACCGTCTAGCGGAAGAGAGCGTAGACCTGCCGGCCTGGTTGAGGTTTACCATGAGAGGTGACGGGAATGGAGCTGAGAAAGAAGCGCATATTTTGGGCGATTTATTTCCTCTTGCTGGTCATTTTGGCTTTTGCGGTACCCTTCGTGTTTCTGAACCAGGTGGCTGCTTTTCACGGGGCCTTTCTTTTCTGGTGCCTTTTTGCCCTGGCCGCCATCATCGGGGTCGCGAAAATCACGGCCCACTGGCCTGATTGATTAATGGCTATTTCGAGACAAACGGGTTTATAGGCCCCCATGGGGTTAATGGGGTCTTTCAGCACTTGAGGATAAACAAGACGGGGGCGGGTTTGGTGAGCTCATCAGCCATTTTCGGCGTCTTAATGGCATATTTTGCCCTGGGAACCGGCATCGCGCTGCTGGCTCGCAGGAGGATGGTAGGGCGAACCATGGCCGATTTTTTTTTGGCCAACAGGGCCCTGGGCGGGGTAGTTGCTGCCCTGACCTATACGGCTACCACCTACAGCGCTTTTATGTTGATCGGGCTGGCCGGTTTTACCTATACCGGCGGCGTGGGGGCGCTGGGCTTTGAATTGATTTACCTTTCCGGACTGGTGCTGGTGGCCTTTTTCGGTCCACGCTTCTGGCTGGCAGGGCAGCGTTATCAGTACGTAACACCCTCCGAGCTGCTGGGCGACCGTTATCAAAGTGTTCCCCTGGCGGTTGTTTCTGCCCTGGCCTCGGTCATTTTTCTCATCCCTTACAGTGCGGTACAGCTGATCGGCATCGGCAAGCTACTGGAAGGGATCTCCGGGGGCAGTATTGCTTTTTCCACGGGGGTGATCCTGGCAACAATTTTTGCGGTTACCTGGGCGTATATTGGCGGGATGCGCTCTGTTGCCTGGACGGATAGCCTCCAGGCCGCCGTTATGCTGGTTGTCGCCACGGTCTCGGTATTTTTTATCGTTCAGCGGGGTTTCGGCGGATTCGACGGCCTTTTTTCCGGCCTGGAACTAGAATATCCCCGGTGGTTAACCGTTCCAGGCCCCGGCTTCTTTAATTTCCAGGCTTTCTTAGGTCTGAGTCTCCCCTGGTTTTTCTTCTGCCTCTCAAACCCCCAGGTCAGTCAGCGACTATTTGTTCCCCGCTCTCTTTACCAGATGCGCATCATGGTGATGGGGTTTTTGATATTCGGTTTTATCTATACCTTGATTTCCGTGATCTGGGGGTTTTCCGCCCGCTTGCTTCTTCCAGGTTTGACGCATCCCGATCTGGCAACCCCCACCCTTCTCTCCCTGGATATTGTTCCCACGTTCCTGGCGTTGTTAGTGATGCTGGGAATAACGGCCGCCGCTATTTCAACGGTAAATTCCATTGTGCTCACGCTGTCCTCCATGGTGGCCCGGGACGTTTTGAAGCGTTTTCGCCCGGGGGCTACCGAGGAATGGGAGCTTCTCGTGGGTCGCCTTTTTATCCCTGTTTTTACCGCATGCATTTACCTCTTCGCCCTGCGTGACCTGGACTTGATCGCTGCGCTCTCTGTTGCTTCATCGGCCGGCCTGCTGGTGATGGTCCCGGCCCTGGTGGGTGCTTTTTTCTGGAAAGCAGGGACGGCTGCTGCTGCCCTGGCGAGCATCGTGCTGGGTGGAAGCGCGGCCGTGTTTTTGCAGTTTTCAGGGATGAGACCCCTGGGGATGTGGCCCGGGGTCTGGAGTGGAATTATTTCTTGCCTGATTTTTATCGGGGTCAGCCTGGTTACGGCGCCTCCAAAAGATAAAGCAGAAGAGTTTCTGGGGTATTTAAAGGAGATGCTGAACAGTAAACGAATTATTTAAGAGTAACCTGCAAAACCATTAAACGGGAGGTGTAAAGCCCGCTGTTTGGAAGGTCGGGCGACGCAATGGCTGTGATTTATTACGACAAGGATGCGGATCTTGCTCACTTGAAAGGTGAAAAGATTGCTGTCCTGGGCTATGGGAGCCAGGGGCACGCTCACGCGCAGAACCTCAAAGAAAGCGGTCTGGAAGTGGTGGTTGGACTGCGCCAGGGCAGCCGGAGCTGGGAACAGGCCCAACAGGCCGGCCTGGAGGTAGCAACTGTTTCCCAGGCGGTTGTTGCAGCCCAAATTGTGATGATGCTGATCGGGGATAACGATCAGCCTGCAGTATTTCAAGATGAAGTGCTTCCCCAGCTGGGTGAGGGTAAAGCGTTGGCCGTCGCCCACGGATTTAACATTGTATTTAACCAGGTCGTGCCCCCGGCCAACGTGGATGTTTTCATGGTTGCACCCAAGAGCCCTGGTCACCTGCTCAGGCGCATGTTTCAGCAAGGCAACGGGGTTCCGGCCCTGGTGGCCATCCACCAGGATTTCACCGGCCGCTGCTTGCAGCGGGCACTGGCCTATGCGAAAGGACTGGGCTCCACCCGGGCCGGTGTTCTGGAGACAAGCTTTCAGGAAGAAACGGAAACGGATCTTTTCGGCGAGCAAGCTGTTCTTTGCGGCGGCACAGCAGCGCTAATCAAGGCCTCGTTCGACACCCTGGTGGAGGCGGGCTACCAGCCTGAGATTGCCTACTTCGAATGCCTCCACGAGCTCAAGTTGATCATTGACCTGATCTACGAGGGGGGCCTGTCCCGGATGCGCTATTCCGTCAGCGACGTGGCCGAGTACGGCGACCTTACCCGGGGTCCTCGCCTCATTAACGATGACGTTCGTGCAGAAATGCGGAAGATCTTGAAAGAAGTACAGGAAGGGGTTTTTGCCAACGAGTGCATTACCGAGTTTCGCATGAACCGGCCCCGGTTTACAGCCTTAAGGCGCAAGGAGTCGGAACACTTGATTGAAAAAGTGGGCCAGGAACTGCGCGCCATGATGCCCTGGCTGAAGAGCGATTAACGGGCCGTCATTACAATATCCCCGGGAGCGAGGATCCGGTGATATTTGATATTTAATCCAAATAATGATCAAATATCCAGTATTTGGCCGAAAAATTAAAAGGAATTTTCATCACCATGTCGAATAAAAATACAACTTACAAGATCATCCTCTTTATCAGTTGGAAACAAGCATGAGTTTGGGGTAGGACAGGCCTGAAAAGGCAGTAAAATCCATTTTGTAGAGAGAGGCCAGACCTTGATTGAAATCCACCATTTAGACAAGCAGTACGGCAATGATCGTGAAGGCACCGCTTTACATGATATTAACCTGGTGATAGACCGGGGAGAATTTGTTTTTATCGTGGGTCCCAGCGGTGCCGGGAAATCAACGCTGATGAAACTGTTCATGCGGGAGATCCTGCCAACCCGGGGCAGCATCAAGATTTTCGGCAGGGATATCACCCGGCTGAAAAACCGCCAAATTCCTTTCCTGAGAAGAAACATCGGCATGGTATTCCAAGACTTCCGCCTCCTGAGCGACCGCAATGTTTTTGACAACGTTGCCTTCGCCCTGCAGGTGATTGGCACTACCAGGCGGGAAATTCGTAAACGGGTCCCCGCAGCGCTTGAAATGGTGGGAATAAAAGACCAAATGTGGAAGAAACCCGATGAGTTATCGGGCGGAGAGCAGCAGCGTGTTTCGGTGGCCCGGGCCCTGGTGAACCGGCCGGCCGTCCTCATGGCCGATGAACCCACGGGGAACCTGGATCCGCAAACTGCCTCGGGGATCATGGACCTCTTTAACGAAATCAATGTAAGGGGCACCACGGTGATTGTCGCCACCCATGCCAAGGAACAGGTCAACCGGCTGCAAAAGCGGGTGATTATCCTGGAAAATGGCTGCATGGTAAGCGACCAGGAAAGAGGGGTTTACTGTAATGCATATTAGGAGCCTCTTATATTTTTTTGGAGAGGCGCTGAAAAGTATTCTACGCAATGGCTGGATGAGCCTGGCTTCCATTGCTGTAGTCGCTATTACACTCCTCATCCTGGGAAGTTTTATGGTGTTGAACCGCAATGTCAATGAGATCACCCGGCACATCAAGGAAGATGTGCAGATCGTGCTCTACGTGCAGGAGGAAGCGACGGCTGCAGTCCAGATGGAATTGCAGCAGCAGCTGATCGCCCACCCGGAAATGCAAGAAGTACGCTTTGTTTCCAAGAGTGAAGCCATGGAGCGGCTCATGGATCGCCTGGGTGACCGTGCTCACTTGGTAGAATACTATATGAACGAGGAAAGCAATCCCTTTCGGAACTCCTACGAGCTGCGCACCCGCATTCCCGAGGATATTCCCCAGGTAGCGCGGGAAATTGAGCGCTACCCCGGCGTGGATTACGTGGATTACGGCAGCGGAGTGGTAGAACCGCTCTTCCAGTTCACCGGGGTTGTGCGCTGGGTCGGGCTGCTCTTTATGGGCGGATTGGCGGTAACGGCAGTTTTTTTGATTTCTCATACCATTCGTTTAACCGTTTACATCAGGCGCAAGGAAATCATGATTATGAAATACGTGGGTGCGACGGAATGGTTTATCCGCTGGCCGTTTATATTTGAAGGACTGATTCTGGGTTTTGTCGGTGCGCTTATCCCTATTTTCATTATCCAGTACAGCTATCAAACATCCGTGCTGTGGATGCAGGAAAATATTTACTTTATTTCTATGCTTCCACCGGAAGCCGTGATGCAAGAGCTGGTGACCTTGCTGATCCCGCTGGGCATGATCCTGGGGGTAGTGGGCAGCGGGATATCGGTGAGACGATTTTTAAAGGTATAACGAAGCAAGGGAGGGTGCAGCTTGTTCCTTTCGCGGTTCCGCAAGATCACTGCCGCAGGACTCGTCTTTGTTCTTGGCCTCGCCCTGGTTTGGACCGGCCAGGCTTCGCCGTTGGAAGAACGTATCCGCCAGCAGCAAGAGAAGCTGACCGACCTGGAGGGTGACATTGACGCTTACAGTGAACAGCTGGCGGAATATCACAGTGAAGAGCAGCGCCTGGTCGCCGAGCTGCATAATTTAAATGAAAGCCTGACCTTGCTGCGCCGTGAGCTGGAAGCATTGGACCAGGAGATCGAGTCCACCGAAGAAAGCATCCGGGTTACTGAAGAAGAACTGCTCGCTGCAGAAGAACAGATCCAACACCGGGATGAGATGTTAAAAAACAGGCTGCAGGTCATTTATGAAAACGGAAGTACAGGGTACCTGGATGTGCTCTTTGAAGCCTATAGCTTTGCCGAGTTCCTGACCCGCTTAAACGATCTCAAGTTAATCGCCGAAGCGGATTTAGAGCTCCTGGAAATTGCCTATGAAGAACGCCGGGTCGTGGCAGAGAAGAAACAGGCCCTGGAGATGGAAAGGGAGCAGCTCCTGGAACTGAAAGTGCAGCGCCTGGACCGTCGAGATGAGCTCAATCGCAAATTGGCCAGCAGGGAATCGCTCCTGGACAGGGTGCAGGAAGCCATTGACGCCCAGGAAAGAGCCATCGCAGAGCTGGAAAAAGAATCCGAGAAGCTGGAAAGCATGATCGTCCAGCTGCAGGAAGAACTTCGACGTCAAACAGAACGTTTCACACCTTCGGGCCAACTCCTTTGGCCGGTAGAGGGATACGGTTATTCCTGGATCACCTCACCTTTCGGTCCCCGGACGCATCCCATCACAGGCCGCGCCGGTGTTTTCCACGGGGGTGTGGATATCGGCATACCCCGGAACCGCTGGCCTGGCTCCCCTTCATATAGCGGTAACCCGGTCTACATTCGCGCCGCGGAGAGGGGCTTGGTGAGCTTTGCCAGCGTGAGCGGGAGCCTCAGCTATGGTTATGGGCGCATGGTCATCGTCGAACACGGACAGATCGAGCCCGGGCAGTCGATGACCACGGTCTATGCTCACTGCCATACCTTGCTGGTCAGCCCACAGCAGGAAGTGAGCCGGGGAGAGCCTATTGCCATTGTGGGTTCGACCGGTTCCAGCACAGGGCCTCACCTGCACTTTGAAGTGCGCATTAACGGTGTGCGCAAAAATCCCATGGGTTTTTTCAACTAACTGCTCCGCCGGGGGATCAACGGGAGCAGACAAAGGTTTATTTTCCAGAAACAATACGTTATAATGAAAGAACCGGTGTACAGCTAGCCGAGTCTGGTTCTTAGGAAGATGGTGTTTATGAGGAAACGGGAACTGGTCATTGTGTTGCTGTGCTTGCTGCTGCTGAGCAACATGGCGACCTTTTTTGTTACCCGTTTTTTCTTTGATGAAGAACGGGTAGAAACAGCCGAGTTGGAGGACATGCAAGAGGAAACGAAGCTCTTGATGGAGGTCTATCGCATTCTAGAGGCCGAATACTTTGAACCCTTGGACCGTGAGCGGATGTTTCAGGGTGCGGTAGAGGGCATGATCGATGCCCTGGATGATCCCCATACCCGCTACCTGAGCCCGAATTCCCTGGAGGATATGTTGATTCACACTACGGGCTCGTTCAGCGGCATCGGGGTGGAAATCACCGAAGACCAGGGGGAAATCTTGATCCTGCGGGTGATTGCAGGGTCACCATCGGAAGAAGCCGGTTTGCTCCAGGGGGACCGGATTATCAAAGTGGAAGAGGAACCAACCCTGGAATTAAGCCTTGATGAGGCGGCCAGGAGATTAAGGGGTCCCAGCGGAACCCGGGTAGAAATCACGGTGAAGCGATCAGGAGACCCGGACCCCTTCCCGGTTGTCCTGACCCGGGCAGATATTGAGATGGATACTGTTTTCTCACGGCGGCTGCAGGATTCAATCGGTTACCTGCAGGTAACCAATTTTGACCAACGCACGGGTAAAGATTTCAAAGCAGCCCTGCAGGATTTAGAAGAAGAGGAAATGGAGGGCCTGATCCTCGATCTGCGCAACAACCCGGGCGGGCTGCTGGATGAAGCCATTGATTTGGGAAGAACGATTGTCCCCGAGGGCGAAATTACCCGGGTCGTGGACCGGGATGGAAATGTGCTGGATCAACACCTTTCTCACGCCTCCCCCAAGGGTTACCCCATCTATGTGCTGGTAAATGAGTTTACAGCCAGCGGCGCTGAGATTATCGCAGGGGCTTTGCAGGACAGCGAGCAGGGAAAGTTGATCGGACAGCCCACATACGGCAAGGCCACGGTGCAGCAGTTGAAATTCTTAGATGACGGCAGCGGCCTGCGCTATACCATTGCCCGCTATCTCACCCCCGGCGGGCGTGACCTGCATGCCCAGGGTCTGCAGCCGGATTATGAGGTGGAGCAACCGGAAGACTATTTTTTGCAGTATCGTTCCGTTCCAAGGGATCTTGAACCGGGGGATACGGGCGATGTGGTTTTGCTGCTGCAAGATATGCTGGCGTTTTTAGCGTATCCCCTGGATCGTACCGGCGTGATGAACGACGAAACAGTAGAAGTATTGCAGGCATTTCAGCGGGACCAGGGGCTAAGAATCTCCGGGGAACTGGATGATCTCACCCGGGACCGGATACGCAAGGCCCTGCAGGAAAATGCAGAAAGGGCCGACGCCCAGCTGCAAAAAGCCCTGGAATTGTTGCAGCAAACTTGATTGATGAGGAGTCAACCTGGTGAACTTCTGGATAGATATATCCCTGCTGATGTTGAACACCATGCTGTTAGGGTTTATCAACCCTTTTTTCTGGCTGGTTGTAGTTATTGTTTTCATGCAGTACCGGCGTGCCGTGAACATGGAAAAAAAACTCTTCGGGCAGCCCATCAACAGTGTCTGGAAGCAGACGTTTTACTCGATCTTCTACGGTCTCATCGGCGGGCTCTTCGGGAGTGTCTTTCTGCTATTCCTGGGCATTTCCTTGGAGAGCATCGGGATTGTTTATCTCTGGCCCGTGGCGATTCTGCTGTTCCTCTTTAATCCCCGCTTTTTATGTTTTGCCTATGCCGGGGGCATCGTGGCGGTGGTTGCTCTGGCCCTGCGGGTCTTACACCCCGTGCTGCCGTTCCTGGAAAACATTGGGATTCTCTCCGGCCTGTTGAATATTCACCTGCCCAGCCTCTTAACCCTCGTCGGCATTTTGCATTTAACGGAAGCCCTTTTGATCTACATGAGCGGTCACAAGGGAGCCAGTCCCATTTATCTGAAAACCGCTGAGGGAGATGTGGTCGGTGGGTACAGCATGCAGCGTTTTTGGCCCCTGCCCCTCATGGGCCTTTGGGCCATGGTGGTCGCTGAAACATCTTCCGCGTTTGTGGGGAGTATCCCCATGCCGGAATGGTGGCCACTCTTGGGTACCGTGATGTCTCCCGGGGGCGGCGAAAGAATTCTTTACATGATGCTGCCCTTGGTGGCCGGGCTGGGCTACAGCGACCTGGCTGTTTCCTCTCGTCCCAACGATAAGCGCGTGAAATCGGCCCGCTACCTGGCTTTGTACAGTATTTTGCTTACTATCCTGGCGGTATCCGCTGTTTTCTGGTCTTTCATGATCATTCCTGCCGCTCTGATGGCCCCCCTGGGCCATGAACTACTGATCAAACAGGGAAACCGGGAGGAATTTTCCCGGGCGCCCCTTTTTAGCCCCACAGACCAGGGCGTGATCGTCATGGCCGTTGTTCCTGGTTCTCCCGCGGCCCAGGCAGGGCTGCAGGAGGGGGATCAGGTCAAGGCAGTAAACCGGGTGCCGGTGCATTCCGAGCAGCACTTCCTGGAGCTGCTGCGCCTGCATTACCAGCAGGTTTTGCTAACCGTGCAGCGGCAAGACCGGGAGTTGCCCCTTCCGGCAAAATTATACCCGGTTCCGGTGAGCCACTTCGGTGCTGTCTTCGCCCCGGGTCGTATGCCCCGGGTCTACGTGGAAATGAAGCACAGCCCCGTTTGGAAGCGCTGGGGCCGTCGTTCTCCTTCGGCATAGCTGCAGGGCCAATTCCATGGTCGGTCAGTGCGGGGGAAGTTTGAAAGCTTTAATCGACAGGAACCCTTTACAGGGCCTGTCATTTTTTTGTCCGGCTGCCGGGGAAGCTTGCCAGAAGAGGCAGGCATTTCCAGGGGTCCCCCGCTCTTTGCAGCCCAGGCTGCCCGACGTGAAGGCTTGTTTGGTTAGCGCGTTAATGTAAAGTCACTGCAGGGATTTGCAGGGAAACGACTT
>PWRN01000004.1 GCA_003556225.1 Syntrophomonadaceae bacterium | reverse complement strand
GAACTGTCCAGCACCAAGGATTTTTTAAAAATGCTGGAAACAGGCCTGGAGCACATGTCTGAAGGGGTGCTCATGGTCGATGAAAACGCGCACATTACCAAGATCACCGAGTCCTACTGCAACTTTCTGGGACTTAAACAGGAAGAAGTCATCGGCAAACACGTTGCCGATGTAATCGAAAACACCCGGATGCACAAGGTCGTGGAAAGCGGCGTTCCAGAAATTGGCGAGATTCAGCGCATGAACAACAAGGACGTGATTGTCATGCGCATCCCCATCAAGGTCAAGGGCAAAGTAGTGGGTGTGGTGGGGCAAGTCATGTTCCAGGATGTATCCGATCTCACCAAGCTGGCCAGGAAGCTGAACCTGATGGAAAGAAAGTTGGAATATTACCAGCAGGAGGTCAAGCGTTGGCAGAGAACCCGCTATAATATCCATAATATTATTGGGAAAAGCCCGGAAATCACCATGTTGAAAAACATGATCAAGAAAGTGGCCCAGTATCCATCGACAGCCCTGATCAGGGGGGAGAGCGGCACCGGCAAGGAACTGATCGCGCATGCCATCCACGAGGCCGGCCCCCGTAAAGACGGGCCATTTATTCGGGTGAACTGTGCCGCCATTCCAAAGGAATTATTGGAGGCGGAATTATTCGGGTACGAGGAAGGCTCCTTTACCGGGGCCAAGAAAAAAGGAAAGCCCGGTAAATTCGAACTGGCTGAAGGGGGCACGATTTTCCTGGACGAAATCGGTGATATGCCTGCAGAGATGCAGGTTAAGCTCTTGCGGGTCTTACAGGAGAAGGAAGTGGACCGGGTCGGCAGCACGGCCGTCCGCAACATTAATGTCCGGGTGATCGCCTCCACCAACAGGAACCTGGATAAAATGATCTCGCAAGGGACCTTTCGCTACGACCTGTTCTATCGCTTAAATGTTGTGACCTTACGGCTGCCTCCCTTGCGAGAAATGCGGGAAGACATCCTGGAGCTTACTGCGTATTTCATCAACCAGCTCAATGAGGAACTGGGGACCCGGATTGACCGGGTTGCCCACGAGGTGAAGCAGATATTCCTGGGCTACCACTGGCCCGGCAACGTCCGGGAGCTCCGCAATGCCCTGGAACGATCTGCGAACGTGATGGAAGGCACGGCTATTGAAGTTAAGGATCTCCCGTTTTACCTGCAGGAAAACGAACATAACTGGCAGAACAACAGGTCCGGCACGTCGGTGCTCGATGACGAGGTGGGAATTGCCGAAAAACGGGCGATCCATCATGCCTTGAAGCGGGCGAACTACAACAAGAAAATGGCAGCGGGCCTGTTGAATATTCACCGGGCCACCCTCTACCGGAAGCTGCAGAAGTACGGCATCGAAGCGTAGCATCAATGCGACGTGTCGCGTTGATGCGAATGTGTGCATTGAACCCTATTTAACCGGCTGGCAAAACCGCGTGTTGCAATTATGCGACAACGCGGCTCTTTTTTTAGGGGGTTGCCGGCGTCACAAGGAGCGTAGGGCTGCAGTTTTGCCACGTTAAACGGTTTGAAGGCCTACAGCGAACGCTTTTTTGAGTTGGCCTGAAACTCCGGACATCGCTGTGAACCTCGTTGCAAATCCCGTAGCTATGGGGAAAAATCCCGTGGTTATGGGGAAAAGAGGAAAACAAAAGAACGCTTCCTGGAAAAAAGGTCGTTAAATATTAAAATTTCATACAATTCTGCCGTTCTTGGCACAAGATTTGCTAATTAAAAGTACAGTATCGATGACAAAACCTGAGGTCGTGCCTGGAGCGACAATCTTGCATGGGAGGTGATCGTGCCGCAGAGCATTTTTTCCGTAGGCTGTTTTTGGTTGCCGTAGATTTATTATTAAAAGGGGGCTCATACCTTGCGTAAAAGAAAATGGTTAATCATGTGTGCGATTTTGACGGTTCTTGTTTTTTCTGTTGTGGCGATCTCCGGCTGTGGCGCGGATGCGCCGGTAAGCAACAACGAAGACCCCGCGTTCGCTGAAACCTTCCACTGGACTATTGCCACCTCCTGGCCCAGTGGCATCATGCTGCAGGACATGCCCCGTATTTGGGCAGATAAGGTGGAGCAGATGAGCGGCGGCAGGTTAACCATCTCCGTTGAACCCGCCGGGGCTATCGTTGGTGCCATGGAAATCCTGGATGCCACCCATGCCGGGACCATCGACGGCTTCCACAGCTGGTCCGGGTACTGGATGGGGCAGCACGAGGCACAGATTTTCTTCGCCTCTATCCCTATGGCCATGGAGCCGCTCTCCCACGCGATGTGGATGTGGGAAGAAGGGTTGGAGTACCAGAACCGCGTCTACCAGGAAGAAATGGGCTTGAACGTGGTCGCCTTCCTTGGCGGGAGCACCCACCCGGAAATCGGGGCCATGGCAACATATCCCCTGGCTGATCTGTCTGACTGGCAGGGCACCCGGTTCCGCGTTCCCGGCTGGATGGCAGAAATTTTAACAGACATGGGCGTGGCCGTGGTGGCCCTTCCCGGGGCGGAAGTCTATCCTTCCCTGGAGCGCGGGGTGATCGATGCGGCTGAATTCAGTACGCCCCTGGTCAATTACCAGCTGGGTTTCCACGAAATCACCGATTACTTCACGGGCCCCGGTTTTCACCAGCCTTCTTGCCTGTTCGAAATTACGATCAACAAGGATGCATATGAGGCTTTGCCGCCCGACCTGCAGTACATCGTGGAATATGCCGCCCTGGTCACCACCATGGAGTCCTGGACCATGGATGTCGTGGAAGGGATCCGGGTTCTGCGCGAGTGGGAAGAAGATTACGGTTTGACCCCGGTGCGCATGAGCAACGAGGCCCAGCTGGAGTTCAGGAGTCAGGCCTGGGAATTCATCGACGCGCGGGTGCAGGACGACCCCTTGACCCAAGAAATCTGGGAAAGTGCCCGGAACTTCTTCATCGAGTTTAACGAATATGAAGACTTCATGGTGCCCATCCGCGATCTACCTTAGGAAGATGCATGTTCACGGGCAGCAGCGCCTGGTTGCCCGAGGTACGGCATCATGGTATCGGCTGAAGTAAAAGCTGTGTGAGCAGGCCGGAAAGAAAGCGCCGGAGAACCATTTAAAATCCACTATATCCCGGCGCTTCTTTTCAGGCCGTATCATTCTTTACTCCTGGATAAAGAAGGTGATCAAATGAAAGCCCTTCATGGTGTCATCCGCGTCATCGATTTCATCAATGAAAAAACCATTCGCGCAGTCCAGTGGTTTGTTTTGATCCTGGTATTAATCTTGATGTACGAGGTGGTGATGCGCTACCTGCTGGGGACGCCCACCCTGTGGAGTTTTGATGCCACCTACATGGTCTCCAGTTTTTTCCTGGCCCTGGGCATGGCCTACACCCTCCAGGTTGGAGGACACGTGAACATCGATGTCATCTCCGAAAGGCTGTCGGTGCGCAACCGGGCCATTTTATTCGCGGTTTTATTCCTGGTCTTATTTTTTCCTCTCTGGGGGCTTCTCTTGAATAATTTCGTTCCCCACCTCCTTCGGTCCTGGAGAATCGGGGAAAGGGCCGCCATGGGTTCTGTTCAGCCCATTATTTACCCCTTTAAAACCTGGATTTTCGTCAGCTGTGTTTTGCTCTTTTTGCAGGGTATCTCCGAGTTTCTCAAGAACCTTTACACCGTCATTACGGGGGATGAGTATTACGCTGCTAAAACGATCAGGCAAAAAGCTCAGGCAGAAGCAGAGCAGAGAGCCGCAGAGCAGAGAGCCCAAGAAGAAGCTGCTTATGAATAAGGCCGAGTTGCTCCGTGCCGGGTCGGTTTATTTTTTACCTGCTTTGAGAAGGAGGTCTTAAGTGCATGGGTACAGAGACAATTATTGCCTTGATGCTGATCACCCTCATCTTTTTCATCGTCTTGGGCCACCCCATCGGTTTTGTCCTGGGCGGGGTTGCCACTATCTTTGGGTACTTTTTTATTGGTCCCCAGATCATGGACTTGTTTTTTCTTAGATTGTTCGATACTTATTTTAACTATATCTTGATCGCCATCCCACTTTTTGTTTTCATGGGGATCATTATCGAACAGGCCGGTATCTCCCAGCGCCTTTACGAAGCCATCCGCATCATCATGGGGCGCATGGGTGGGGGGCTGGCCATCACCGCCGTCTTGACCAGCACCGTTTTTGCTGCGGCGACAGGCGTTGTGGGCGCTTCCATTGTGACCATCGGGATCCTGGCCCTGCCCTCCATGGTGAAGTACAAGTACAATTACGGGATTGCCACGGGCTCCATTTGTGCCGGGGGAACCCTGGGGATTCTCATTCCGCCCAGTATCCTCATCCTGGTTTACGGACCCACTGCCGGTTTATCCGTCGGGTCTCTCTTCGCTGCTTCCATTGTTCCCGGGCTGCTTTTGTCCTTTCTCTACATTGTTTACATCGCCATCCGGTGTTATATCAGGCCTGCTGATGGCCCCGGCCTGAGCGCGGAGGAAGTCAAGCAATATTCCTTCTTATACAAGCTAAAATTGTTTTTGACTTCCGTGGTGCCCGTGGTGCTGCTGGTTTTGGCGGTGCTGGGCACGATCATCACCGGCACGGCGGCACCCACAGAAGCCGCCGCGGTGGGGGCTTTCGCTTCAGTTATCCTGGCCGCCTTCTACAGCAAAGTCACCCTGACCAAGCTCAAGGAAGCGGCGTTTCGCACGGTCACAACCAGCTGTATGATCTACATGGTCGCCATCGGGGCAGGTTTTTTTACCGGGGTATTTATGCGTCTTGGCGGCGGGCGGGTAGTGACGAACCTGGTCACCGGGCTGCCCATTCCCGAGTGGGGTATGCTGATCGTCATGTGGGTAATTATATTTCTCCTGGGGATGTTCATTGACTGGATCGGCGTGGTCATGATCGTGGTCCCCCTGTTTACGCCCATCGGGGCCTTGCTGGGTTACAATCCCGTCTGGTTTGCCATGATGAACATCATCCTGCTGCAAACCTCGTTTATGACCCCACCCTTTGCCTATGCCATTTTCTATGTCAAGGGCATCGCCCCACCGGAAGTGAAAACCTGGGATATCTACTGGGGGATTATTCCCTTTGTCTTGATCGTCCTCGTCACCATGGTGCTGGTGGGTATTTTCCCGGATATTATCCTGTTTTTACCCAGGCTTTTCGGTCTGCGGGTCGGTTAGGGGTACGATCATTATCATGCAAGGAGGGAGAATAAAGAATGGCAACATTGATCACGGGAGGTTTGGGCTTTTTGGGCAATTACCTGGCCCGGGAGCTCTCACAGAAGGGTGAAAAAGTCATCCTCATGGATATATCAGACCATGGCATGCTGCCTTATGTCAAAGACGTTGAGGACCAGGTCGTGAAAGTGCGGGGGGACTTGAGCAGCTGGCAGGATATTTTCGACACGGTGCTCCAGCACAAGGTCAAGAAGATCTTTCACCTGGGCGCCTTTCTCTCTCACAAGGCGGAAGATTTTCCTTTGAAAGCCTTTGAAATCAACCTCCTGGGAACATGGTATATCCTGGAGGCAGCCAGGATGTTCAACCTGGACCAGGTGATTTTTATCAGCACCGTGGCTTCCTTTGGCGACTACATTACGGCGCCGGTAAAAAATACGGATCCCCAGTATCCCCACACCATGTACGGCGTCACCAAGGTTTCATCAGAGCGCCTGGGGGAATATTACACGCGCAAGTTTGGTGTTGATTTCCGCGGGGTGCGGCTGCCTTCGGTGATCGGTCCGGGGAGGGGACCGGGCGGAGTTTCCGCCTACTCCACGCTGATCATTGAAACGCCGGCCAAGGGAGAGCCCTATGAAGTGTTCGTGGAACCCGAATCCCGCATGCCCATGCTCTACGTGAAAGACGCCATCAAATCGCTGATCCGGCTGGCGGAAGCTCCCGAAGAAAAGCTGAACTACCGCATGTACAATATCCAGGGTTTTTCCCCTTCAGCGGGCGAAATGGTGGAAGCGATCAAGCAGCAGCTGCCTGCTGCCGAGATCAACTTTAAGCCGCAAGAGAATATGGTGAAAATTATCGACAGCTGGCCTGATGAACTGGACGATTCAGAAGCGAAGAAGGACTGGGGTTGGAGCGCCGATTACGGCCTGCGTGAAGCGGTAAAGGATTTTATTTTACAGGTGCAGCAGCATCAGGGCTAGCGCGTGATCAATGAATCGCAATCCGAAGTATTTTTCACGAGGTGCAGCGATGATGGCTCCAACGGTTGATTTTCATCAATCCGGCGACCGGGATGTTCAATATGTAAAAGCCGGCAAACGCCGACTCTTCGTCAACCCGGATGCTGACGCGGCCAGGAAAGTATTCAGGCGCAAATCCCGCCGCATGGTGGATAAAACAACGACAGTCAAAGAGGCGGTTTCTCGCCTGATTCATGACGGGGATTACGTGGCCTCGGGAGGGTTCGGCAGCAACCGGGTCCCGGTTGCCGTAATGCATGAAATTGTGCGGCAGCAGAAAAGAAACCTCTGTTTTTCGGGACAGACCTCGACCCATATCCTGCAGATCCTGGTTGCCGGCAAATGCATCAGGGCCTGTGACGCCGCGTACGTGGTGGGGCAGGAAGTCCGTGGTATCTCTCAAGTCTGCCGCAGGGCCTTTGAAAGCGGAGAAATCGAAACCACGGAATGGACCAGCGCCGCCCTGGCCTGGCGCTATAAAGCGGCAGCCATGGGTCTATCTTTTCTCCCCATCCGCAGCATGCTCGGCACGGATACCCTGAAGCAAAGCGCGGCCATGGAACTGGACTGCCCGTTCACGGGGAAGAAATATGCTGTCGTGCCGGCCCTTTATCCGGATGTAGCCGTGATACACGTGCACCGCAGTGATATTTACGGCAACTGTCAAATTGAAGGGATCGGAGTTTCCGATTATGACCTGGCCCGGGCCGCCAAAAAATTGATTATCACGGCGGAAACCCTGATCGGCAACGAGGGGATTCGACTGCGGCCGGAGCACACCGCTATTCCTTATTATTTGGTAGACGCGGTGATCGAGGTGCCATTTGGCGCTTACCCTTCGAATATGGCATATTGCTATTTCGCGGATGAAGAGCACCTCCAGGATTGGCTGGAGGCGGAAAAAGGAGAAGAAACACTGCTCAAGTTCCTGGATAAGAACATCTATCGCTGTAAAAACCACTGGAATTACCTGCTGGTCAACGGCGGCCTGGAACGGCTAAACCAGCTGCGACAAAAGGAACATTTTGCCGACAGGAGCTAGCGGTGCGGTTTCGAAGATCCACTTGAAGGTTGTGAGAAAATGAGCAGCTACAGCAGCATGGAATTGATGATCTGCCTGGCCTCCAGGTACCTGGAGGACGACAGCATCGTGGTAGTAGGAACGGGCGCTTCCTGTGCGGCCGCCATGCTGGCCCAGAAGACGCGGGCGCCCAAGCTGCTGATCATGTTTGAGGCCGGCGGGATCGGGCCCCAGCTTCCCTCCATGCCGTTGTCTGCCGGAGATTCCAGGACCCATTACAGGGGGCTGATGGCGGCAACTTTGCCGGAAATCATGGAGACTTGCCAGCGGGGAATGGTCGATTACGCTTTCCTGGGTGGGGACCAGATCGATATGTATGGCAACATGAATTCCACGACTATCGGTGACTACCTGGAGCCCCGAGCCAGGCTTACGGGAAGCGGTGCGGCGAATGATCTGGCTTCCTTGTGCTGGCACACCATGATGATCACGATACACAACAAGGAACGATTTACCAATGAGATCAGCTTTATTACAACCCCGGGTTACCTGGATGGAAGGGGCAGCCGCGAGGCGGCGGGACTGCCTGCAGAAAGCGGCCCGTTTAAGATCATTACAGATCTGGCCGTGCTGGGCTTCGATCTACTATCCGGGCGGATACAGGTTGAGTCCGTTCATCCCGGTATAACCCGGGAAGAAATCAGGGCCCAGACGGGATTTGAATTACTGTGGCAGCCCGATTGCTTTACCAGCGCAGCTCCCTCTGACGAAGAGCTGGACATTTTACGCAATGAAGTCGATCCGGGGCGTTACCTGGTAGGCCAGGCACCCCTTTTAGGCCTGGAGAATTAACCCGCCCTTTCTGCCATGTGGGATACGTACCCCGTCCCTGTGAACCAGAAGATTAACCCGCCCTTTCTGCCCCGGCGGGTTTTTTACGGTCCTGCTGGTTGGTGTTAAATGCATGGAGCTGCACGAAGCACGATGCAGCCGACCGGCAAGCGGTTCCCAGGCACCTTCCTTGCCCGCTTACAGCGGGCCGGTTAAAGCGCTATCCCGGCCAATTATAGAAAATGCTGGAAGCCATGTTCCATGCTTTCTATAAAAAGCCGGGATTTTTATGTTGTTTTGCCTGGATCTGCGGTATAATAACGGGGGAAGGAGGGCAGGGAAAGGATGGACCTGGAAACCGCGCGCGGCAGGTTAAGCCGTTTAAAAGAAGAGATTCATCGCCACAATTACGCCTACCACGTCCTGGATCAACCGTTGATCAGCGATGCGGAGTTCGACCGGATGATGGCAGAACTCCTTCAACTGGAGGCGCAGTTCCCGGATCTTGTCACGGATGATTCCCCCTCGCGACGCGTGGGGGGCACTCCCATATCTTTTTTCCGAGAAGTGCGCCACCTTGAACCCATGTTGAGCCTGGATAATCTCTTCACAGAAGAAGCTTTTGCCGAATTCTATCGCAGGGTGCAGAGAACCCTGGGCCGCCAGGAAGAGATAACCTTTGTGGGGGAACCGAAGATTGACGGGCTGGCTGTTTCTCTATATTACGAAGAAGGGATTTTCCAGCGTGGTGCGACCCGGGGTGATGGATTTACCGGGGAAGATATTACACACAATCTTCTGACCATCGGGAGCCTGCCGCTGCAGCTCTCAGAGTCCATTTCCGGGGAATTTCGAGGCGAAGCCTTTATCTCAAAACAAGATTTTTTAGCGTTAAACCGGGTACGGGAATCCCTGGGCCTGACAACCTTTGCCAATCCGCGTAACGCGGCGGCCGGATCATTAAGGCAGCTGGACCCGAAGGTTGCTGCAGAGAGACCCCTGGACCTCTTCGTTTATGCCTTGAGCCGGGTGTCCGGGGGCAAAGCATCGTCCACCCAGTGGGAGGCTCTGCAGTACCTGGGTCAACTGAATTTTAAAGTGAACCCGGAAGCCCGGAAGGTCCATGGCCTGGAGGGGGGATTGGCGTACTGCCGCCAGCTGGCTGAACAGCGGCACCACCTTGCTTACGAGATTGACGGTGCCGTATTAAAGGTCAACGATTTTGCCGATCAACGCCAGCTGGGATTTACGGGAAGGGCCCCGCGCTGGGCGGTCGCGTTCAAGTTCTCCTCGGAGGAAGCGGAAACCGTGGTCCGGGACATTATCGTCAACGTGGGGCGCACCGGGGCTATCACCCCCGTGGCCCAGCTCGAGCCCGTGCTGCTGGCCGGGTCTGTGGTGCAGCGGGCCAGCCTGCACACGGAGGACGTGCTGCGGGATAAAGATGTCAGGATCGGCGACACGGTGATCATCCACAAGGCGGGAGATGTCATTCCGGAAGTGATCCAGGTAAGAAAGGACAGGCGTGATGGAAACCAGCTTCTTTTTTCCATGCCGCAATGGTGCCCGTCCTGCCAGAAACCGGTGCTGCGGCTGCCGGGTGAAGCCGTATTGCGCTGCATGAACCCTGCCTGTCCCGCCCAGCTGGTGGAGCGCATCGTGCATTTTGCTTCCCGAAGAGGCATGGATATTACCGGGCTGGGCGAAGCCATCGCCCTGCTCCTTTTTCAATCATCCCTGGTTCGCGATGTGGGAGATCTCTACTATTTGAGAAAAGAAGACCTGGTGCCGCTGGAGCGGCTGGGGGAGAAATCAGCGGAAAATCTCCTGGCCGAGTTGGAAAAAAGCAAACAAAACCCCCTGCATAAATTGTTGTACGCATTGGGCATCCGGTTCGTGGGAGAGCGCACGGCAAGGCTCCTCGCCTCACGCCTGCCGCATTTAGATGCCGTGATCCAGGCTTCCCCCCAGGAGTTGGAGCGTATGGAAGAAATCGGCCCCAAGATATCAACATCCATCGTAGAATTTTTCAAACAGCCCGAAACGATTCGAGTGGTTGAAAAGCTGGAAAAGGCTGGAGTCAATTTTGATGCCGCGGAAAAGTTTCAGGCGGCCGGACAGCCCGGGCGCTTTACCGGGAAAACGTTTGTTTTAACCGGTAGCCTGGAAAATTTTTCACGAGAAGAGGCAAAAAACGTGATCGAGGCACGGGGGGGGAAGGTGGTTTCCAGCATCAGCAAGAAAACGGATTACCTGCTGACAGGAAATAACCCGGGGTCAAAACTGGACAAGGCCAGGGAGCTCGGTATCACCATGATTGCTGAAGAAGAGTTAAGCGCATGGTTGATGGAAGGAACCTGAGCTTAGTTTTCCGGCGTAATCAGTGCCTGGGATGTTCCTTGACGAGCTTGATCGATTGCTTGATGGCACCGACAACATCGATGTATTCTTGCAGTTCGCGGAGATCTTCTTCGTCATACACAGCGCCTTGATCGGCGACTACGTAACGGGAAGGAAGCTTGTTTAAAGCCAGGGCAGCAATGTCCATGCGGCATTGTTCGCAGTTACAGGTGTTTTTCTTGTCCAGAGTTTGATCAATTAATTGCATCACGGCGTCTTCCATCATGTTTTTTAATACAGGCATAGCGACATCCACTCCTTCATGTAGGGGTGAAAAAGACATGTGTTTATCTGAGAACTGTATTCGACATAAAAGAATCCATTCCTGCAATGGAACCGGGGGTGAAAGCATGAAAATCACGGTTAAGGACGTTGAGCACGTTGCAGCCCTGGCCAGGTTGAACCTTTCTGACCAGGAGAAAAAAATCTACACCGGGCAATTTAACGTGATCCTGGAGCATATTGACCGCCTGAACCAGCTGGACCTGGAAGGTGTTGAGCCCACCACCTACGTTCAGCACCTGCAGAATGTCTTCCGTAGTGACAGGGAAATTAGCAGTGAAAAAGCACTTCTTCGCGCGATCATGCAAGCATCGCCCGATCGGGAAGATGGACTTTTCAAAGTTCCCCCGGTGATGGAGTAAACCCTTGGAGGTCAGCGATGATGGAACCCTTTGAGATGACTGTTGCCCAATCCCTGCTGGCTTTGCGGGAAAAAGAGATTAGCGCGCGGGAGCTGATTCGTTCTTATGTGAAGCGAATTACGGAGGTAGAGCCCGCCATCAGGGGGTTTATTTCCTTATTACCCGAGGAAATGATCCTTGCGCAGGCAGAGAAGGTGGACAAACTCCTGGCCAGCGGGCAGCCTGTTCATCCCCTGGCCGGTATCCCCTTTGCGTTGAAAGACAACATGTGTACCCGTACCCTGGCTACCACGTGCGCATCGCGCATGTTGAAAGATTACATCCCCCCTTATGACGCCCATGTCACGGAAATGCTGGATGAAGCCGGAGGCATCCTGCTGGGAAAAGCGAATATGGACGAATTTGCCATGGGATCCTCCACGGAGAATTCAGCTTTTCATGTTACCCGGAACCCCTGGGATCAAAACTGTGTTCCCGGAGGTTCCAGCGGCGGGTCAGCCGCCCTGGTGGCCGCCCGGGAGGTCGCCTTTGCCCTGGGTTCTGATACCGGTGGCTCGATTCGTCAGCCGGCGGCTCTATGCGGGGTCGTTGGGCTCAAACCGACGTATGGCCTGGTTTCTCGCTACGGCCTGGTTGCCTTTGCCTCTTCCCTGGATCAGATTGGCCCCCTGACGAGAACGGTTGAAGATTCTGCCCGGGTCCTGGAGGCGATCGCGGGCCACGATCCCAGGGATTCTACTTCTGCGGCGCGGAAGAGGGAGTCTTACAGCAAGTTTATCGGCCGGGAGGTCAAAGGCTTCAAGATTGGAGTTCCCCGGGAATTCTTTGAGCAGGGGATTGCTCCCGGGGTCAAAGATGTCGTACTCGATGCCATCGCACGGTGTGCCGGTACCCTGGGAATCGAGGTCGATGATGTTTCCATGCCCCACAGCCCGTATGCCCTTTCGGCATATTATATCGTGGCGACGGCCGAGGCTTCTTCAAACCTGGCCCGTTATGACGGCGTCCAGTATGGCTTCCGCGCCCCAAACAGCGATAACTTGCTGGATCTTTACCACGAAACCCGCAGCCAGGGATTTGGCCAGGAAGTGAAACGGCGGGTGATGCTCGGAACGTATTCTTTGAGTTCGGGTTATTATGATGCGTACTATCTGAAAGCCCTCAAGGTTCGAACCTTGATCCAAAGAGATTTCACAGAAGCATTTCAAGAATACGACTTTATCTTGACACCCACCTCACCGACCGTTGCGTTTCAAATTCATGAAAAAATCGATGATCCCCTGACCATGTACCTCAACGACGTTTACACAACCCCGGCCAACCTGGCCGGGGTGCCGGCCATTTCCCTCCCCTGCGGCTTTTCGGATCAAAAACCCGTGGGGCTCCAGGTCATTGGACGCCCCTTCGATGAAGGGCGCTTGCTGCAGTTTTCTCATGCCCTGGAAGCCGTCCTGGATATCCAGGGGAAAAGGCCTTTACTCTAATGGATCCCACCAGAAGGGAGGTTCTTGTTATGTCCAGCGCTTACGAAGTGGTGATCGGGCTCGAAGTCCATGTGGAACTGCAGACGAAAAGCAAAATATTTTGTGCTTGCCCCAACCTTTTTGGCCAGCACCCCAACACGAATGTCTGCCCTGTTTGCCTGGGACTCCCGGGTTCCCTTCCGGTATTCAACGAAAATGTGCTTCACCTGGCTGTGAAGACGGCCCTGGCCTTAAACTGCCAGGTGGCGTCTTACAGCAAGTTCGACCGCAAAACCTATTTTTACCCCGATCTGCCCAAGGCGTACCAGATTTCTCAATATGATTTACCGCTGGCCCGGGACGGCCGGGTGGAAGTGTTCAAGGATGGAAAACAAGTCCGCAGCGTGGGCATTGATCGCCTTCACATGGAAGAAGATGCCGGAAAACTGCTGCACGATGAGGGCAAAAATACTTCCTACGTGGATTACAACCGCAGCGGAGTCCCCCTGGTTGAAATTGTGACAGCCCCGGACCTGCGCTCCCCGGAAGAAGCCCGCCTCTTCCTGGAAGCGCTGAAAAAAATTCTACTTTATACCGAAGTATCCGACTGCAGGATGGAAGAAGGCAGTTTGCGCTGCGATGCCAATGTTTCCCTCAGGGTGCGAGGTGCAGAGGAGCTGGGTCGCAAGGTGGAGATTAAGAACATGAACTCTTTTAAGGCGGTCCAGAAAGGGCTCGAATATGAAGTACAGCGCCAGGAATCCATCCTGCAAGCGGGCGGCACGGTTTTCCAGGAAACCCGGCGCTGGGCCGAAGAACAGGCGGTCACCCTGGAAATGAGAAGCAAGGAGGAAGAGCAGGATTACCGCTACTTTCCTGAACCTGACCTGCCTCCCCTGGTCATCGACGAGCACATGCTCCGCCAGGCTGCTGCAGCAATCCCGGAGCTGCCGGTGCAGCGGAACCGGCGTTTGATCGAAATATACGGGATTACCCCCTACCAGGCCGAGATTCTTACCAGCTCGAAGAAGCTGGCGGATTATTTT
>PWRN01000101.1 GCA_003556225.1 Syntrophomonadaceae bacterium | reverse complement strand
GGGGGAAGGTTCTCCAGGTCCGCCGGGCTACTGCTGATCCGCAGGAACCGTCCCCGTGGATCGCCCGCGGCGCAGGCCCCCTGCGCAGGGCATGCCTTGCGTGTCTTGCTCGTCTTACACGCCTCACGCGCCTCACGCGCCGCCCAGTTCCAGCAGCACGGCCGGCTCCAGGGTCAGGATCTCCGGCTCCCCTTTCGTGATTAACACGGTCTCTTCGATCTTGCAGCAGCCGACCCCGGGATCAAAGGCGTGCATCTCCAGGGCCAGGGTATAATTCTCCCCCAGGATGGTTTTGTCGCCGGCGCTGAGCAGCGGGGGCTCGTTGAGCTCCAGCCCGATGCCGTGCCCGATCAGCCGGGAGTGGGTATCGCCGCAGAACAGGAAATGTTCCCCGAAAGGCAGGCGGCGGGCAAACTCCATGATGCCGCGGTAAATATCTCGGCAGCAGGCCCCCGCTTGCAGCAGCGAAAGCCCGAAGTAAAAGGTTTCCCGCAGCTGCCGGTATAAGTCCTCCGCCGCCGCCGAAACCGCCCCGGCGCTGTAGGTCCTGGACTGGTCAGCGTGGTAACCCTTGTAACAGGCCGGGATATCCGTCACCAACAGGTCCCCCGGGGCGATTACCCTTGCGGAAGGGCCTCCCGGCAGCGCGGGGCTGAGCCCAACGCCCGTGACCGTATCCGCGATGCCGCTGAACTGCCACAGGTTTTCCCCCGAGGAAAAAGGCCCCCGGCTCATGAAAAAATCCGGTTTCCGCATGAAAAAGACACCTTCGTGCCCCTGCAGCCGGTGCTCGTTCTCGATGGCGGCGGCCACCTGCAGTTCCGTCATCCCCGCGGGATCCAGGGTCTTCAGTTTTTCGTGTCCCGCGGCCACGATGCGGGCGGCGTGCCGCATCGCCCCAATTTCCCCGTCATCTTTCTCCATCCGCTGCTGCAGGACCAGGCCTGCCGCATCAACGATGCGTACATCAGGACAGGCCTCGCGAAAGCGCAGGTACTGTCCGGCCGGCAGCACGTCCAGTTCCAGCCCCAGCACTTTCCACTTGCGCTGCTTTTCCTGGAGGACCTGCAGCACCTGGGACAGCCCGCTGACCGGGTGCAGCGCCTCTTCCCCCAGGCAGGTGTCTTCCCCGGCGAAGGCCAGGTTTCTCCTGATGTATAACGCGACCTCCCCGGGCGTAACCAGCAGGTAGCCCGGCTGGGCCGTCCACGTGTAATAAAAAATATCCCGGGAGTGGGTCAGCAGGCAGGCGTCCATGCCGCTGGAAACCAGGTTCTCCTGCAAGGCCTGCAGGCGGTGCAGTCCCATGAGCACAATCACCTCGCTTCGAGTTTGCTGCTTCCGTCTCTTGCATTTGCTGAATAGTCAAACAACAAGCTTTCACGTCATTATAGCATGCGCGGCTGTCTGCTTCAAATAAGCAGGGGAAGATTCTCCTGGTCCGCCCGGGAAGGGCAAGCGCCGCTGATCTAAAAGAAGAACATCTATTTTTATTACTCATATGCATATGACATGGGTAACAATCATTCAAACATTACCCACAACTTCAAAACATGGGTAACGTTTACCCGTGTGAAGGCGTGAATCAAATGGATATCGGGGACATTCCCCTGGTTTTTAGGGGTAAGTTTATCGGGGACATTCCTCTGTTTTTTAGAGGTGTGTCCCCTTTCCTTTATGAATGGGTGTACCCTGTCCCCTGATCCAATCGAGGGCATTCCTCTGAATTTTAGAGGCAGATTTATCGGGGACATTCCCCTGGTTTTTAGGGGTGTGTCCCCTTACCTTTAATAAAAATGGGACACGTACCCCGTCCCCGTGACCCCCGTCCCCGTGACCCATTCTGAAGATGCCGACTTTGTCTTTGTTGATCATATAATACCACTTAGCAAAGAATGATCTACCAACAACCAGAAAAAGATAGTAAAATATAGTTAAATGATCAGATATGCCTCCCACCGGTGGTGACGCACGCACATGGAAAGCCCCATGTTAAAACGCAAGCAAATAAGCGCCCAACTTCAGCAGATCTTCAACTACCCCCTGACCCTGGTAGTGGCGGCCATGGGTTACGGCAAAACCGTGGCCGTAAGGGATTTCCTTGAGGAGATCAAAACAGAATACGTCTGGCTGAGCGTGGAGAGCGACGAAACCTCCGCCAACATGGCCTGGGATACCCTTACCAGGCATATTGCCGAAAACGATCCTGTCATTGGGAACCGTTTAAACACCTTGGGTTTTCCCCTTAGCGCAGCGGACAGATATAGAATTTTTGATTTACTGGAAGAATGGACTTTTGGGGCAGAGAAAATCCTTGTGATTGATGATTACCACTATATCGACGCGCCGGAGTTCGATCTGCTTTTGGAGAACCTGGTGCGGAAGCGGATAAACGGCCTGCATCTCCTGATCATCTCCCGGAGAAGGCCGGCGATGAACATCCAGGAGTTCCAGCTAAAAGACTACTGCCACCGCCTGAAGGGCGCTCTCTTTGAACTCTCCCAGGAGGAAATCACGGAATACTTCCGTCTTTTTGACCGGGAGATTTCCGACGCTGAGGCAAAGCAGGTTCATCAAATCACAGAAGGCTGGATTACGGCTGTTTATTTGATCTGCCAGAGATACCTGGAAATCGGCAGACTGGAGGCGGTAGTTAATCTGAAGGAACTCATGAATACTACCATATTGGGACGCTATTCAGAAAAGGAAAAAAGACTCCTGATGTCCCTTTCTATCTTAGACAGCTTTGCCCCGGCCCAGGCCGTATACGTTACGGAAAACAGGTTGGCTCCAGGGATTATCCAGAAGCTGAGCGCAGACAGTTCATTTATGCGGTTTGACGAGGGATTACATAAGTATGCCATGCACAACATTTTTGCCGGCCATTTGCGAGAACTACTGGAGGAACAGGTAGACCCGGAGGAGATATCTGCTTTGTACAGGCGTGCGGGGGAGTGGAATATCGAGCAAGGACTTATTCTTACAGGGATGAAGTTGCTCCTCAAAGCCAATGCATACGATCTCGTGATGAAGGAGTTTGAAAAACCAGGTATCACCCGTTTTCTCGACACGGCCACACAGGATATCGTGAATTTGGTTGCGCAAATCCCCGTGGAGGTGAAATACCGCCACCCTCTCGGCTACCTGACCTATGCGGATTTATATCTTACGAAAGTTGATCTGGAGGGAGGCGCCCAACTCCTGGCAGAGATCGAAGCATACTATCAAAAGGACACCTCAACTCCCCCGGCCCTGAAAAAACGCATCGCGGGGGAAATCGCACTGGTGAAAAGTTTTCTCTTTTTTAATGACATCAGTAAAATGCATGACTCCCACCTGAAGGCCCATGAACTGCTGGGGGGAAGTTCCAGCATTGCCAATAAAGACATGATCTTCACCTTCGGATCTCCCAGCACCCTTTACCTCTTTCACAGGGAAGAGGGAAGCATGCTGGAGGTTGTAGATCAGATGGACAGGGCCATTCGCGTCTATGAAGAGCTGTCTCACGGCTGCGGCAAAGGGTGTGATAGCCTGATGAGGGCGGAATATCACCTGGAAAGGGGCGAGCTTGAG